>NZ_JBJJBQ010000020.1:0-6975 GCF_045446075.1 Flavisericum labens
CTTAGATCGGAACCATCACAGTCCTCATCTATGCCATTGTCCGGGATTTCTGTGGCTCCCGGGTGAATCGTGTTTTTGGTGTCGTCGCAATCGGTATTGTCTGTAACATAGTCCGAGGGGGCGCCATCGCAGGTCGATACCATGACATCAGGATCTCCATAAGAATCACCATCAGTATCTGCGTAATAATCCACAAAGGTTAAGCCTTCATCGGTCTGGCCATCACAATCATTGTCCTTGCCGTCACAGATTTCTGTGGCTCCTGGGTAAACCGTACTATCTCCATCATTACAATCCGTAACTGGTAGCATGGTGGTGGTATAACCAACTCCAGGACTACTACACTGAACCGTAGTGGTTACTGCGTAGTTATCATTATCAGCATCCAGATACCAGACCGTATCTGGGTTGATATCAGCATCTGTGTCATCACAATCACTGTTGTTGGTAACCTTACCCAATACTGTTTCACACGAATTCTCAGGGCTATCGGTACTATCGCCATAACCATCACCGTCCGAATCTGTATAGTAGTTTTCAAAAGCTAAGCCATCATCGATACCATTGGCACAATCGTTATCCAAACCATCACATAGCTCTTGTGCACCGGGATAAATCGTAGGCTCCGTATCATCACAATCTGTAACTGGTAGCATGGTGGTTGTATAATCAACACCAGGACTACTACACTGAGTTTTAGTGGATATTGCGTAGTTATCATTATCGGCATCCAGATACCAAACTGTTCCTGGATTAAGGTTAACATTACCATCATCACAATCGGTATTATCCAAAACATAATTGGCTGGTTGTTCACATTGCATTAATGTAACTGCATTATCGCCATAGCCATCGCCATCGCTATCGGCATACCAAACACTATTCGGGTTTACGTTAGGATCTGTATCATCACAATCAGTTATAGGTAGTACATTGGTGGTATAGCCCACTCCTGGATTACTACACTGTGCTATGGTCGCTATGGCATAATTATCGCCATCGGCATCTAAATACCATACCGTTTCCGGATTTATGTTGGGATTTGTGTCATCACAATCTAAATTGGGATGGTCGGCATAACCATCATTATCATTATCTGTGACGGCCGTATCTGACCATATTTTTAAGTTAAAAGTAGGATTTAACGGTGTTGTTGTTCCATAGAAATAGACTCTTAAATAATACCGCTGCCCTAAATTTAAACTGCCTGTATAAATTTCTTCATCCGATAAGGTTTCTGAGGGTGTATCGGCACACGCCAGATATGATAAACTATTACAATTCCCCGAATACAAAGTTAGTACGCCGTCAAAAGTTGGGTCTAAATTGACATGAACATCATTAGTTTGAGCAATAAAGGTATACCAAACATCATCACGTGCATTGCCTTTGCGACCTCCACAAGTCTCTGCATCGACATTAGTCCCTGCGCCTCCTGCTAAATTCCCTGGAATAGCTGTTGCATCTCCTACTCCTGCTATATTTAATTCTTGTACTATTGAAATAGCGCCCTCACAAAAATCATTACTGGGAGGTTCTACTGTATTGGTTATATAGGTAGGTGGAAATTTAAACCAACCACTCTCTTGACCTCCTGAACATGTTGATCTAACATAAATATGATAGGATGTACCAGCCGATAAAACCGCTCCGGTACTGGCATTAGTTGTGGGAGCCACTGTACTGCCAGAGGCTACAAAAGTATCTGGGTCGTTTCCTGCCAAAACAACACGCCAATCGTAACCGGTTGGTGTACTTAAAGCGGGGGCACCCCAATAAAAATCTATTTGGTCGTCGGATTTATAGGTAATCCCTCCCGGAGCACCGGGCATATTACAGGTGGCATTGGTTAAATTCTGAATGGTTAGATCATGAAACTCATCATCAGTAACACACCCAGCGTCTAAATTGATGTGGATTTCAATGGAAGTGGCATTTATTGGATCTAACTCTAAAGGTGTTGTTTTATTGGCTAATAAATTATTATTTGAAGCATCATAAATGGTAATGTAATCGGCATTTGGAATATTAGTACGGTTTGAGGTAAACCTATAATGATCTGATGCATTTAAACCGTTTATAACCACATATTCCCCTGCTGCAATACCTGGAGCTATTTGGTGTTCTTCCCCGTCATTGATATCAACCCCTCCTGGTATTGGTGTTCCATCGTAAGCCTTATTATTTGAACACTGGGAATAAGCCCAACTGGTTACAAATATTATGAAAAATAAAAATATGAATCGTTTCATCTGTCAAGATTTTATTGTTTTTAATCAGTTGGATGGCATACACTATTGAACATTTAGGTTGGTATCAACCCAATTGCTATAGCCCATTTCATAAACTAATTAATGCTTTCCTTTCATTATGAAACACAACATATATTGGTTATAATATTACAACATCAATCAATCAATACATAAATCTTATATTATTCATTTAGATGGGACATTATTTTTATTTTAAACTAAAGTTTTACAACACGTTTTATAATTTTTTCACTATTAACATGTGTTGAAATTTTAAGTAGATAAATTCCATTTTGCAAATTTTCTAAGTGATCTATTTCAATGAGGTCATCACTTATGTCAGCTAGGTCATAACACAAAATGATACGTCCGTTAAGATCCAATAAAGAAATGTTAACCTTATTATGGTTCAAATTGGGAATTTCAACAATAATTCTATAATTAAATGGATTAGGTCTAACAATCACATTTTTAAATCTGAATTCATCCGTACTCAAGGTTTCATCAGTTTCTCCATCACAATTGTCGTCTACCCCATTGGCTGGATCTTCTGTTGCGTCAGGGTTTATGGCTTCATTGGTGTCATTACAATCAAAGTCATTAGCAACATATCCCAGTGGTTGCGAACATGCAAGTAAACTACTATTTGCATTACCGTAGCCATCATTATCAAAATCTTCAAACCAAACACTCTGGCTATTTACATCTAAGTTGCTATCATCTTCATCGACTAAGGCATTACAATCGTTATCTATATTATCACATATTTCATTAGCTCCCGGGTTAATCGCTGCATTTTCGTCATTACAATCGGAAGTGTTATTAGCTTCTCCTTGTCCCGGGTTGTTGTTTCCGGATTGCACGATAATAGATGTACCATACCCGTCTTCATCGCTGTCTTGATACCATAAATATTGTCCATCACAGTTTTCATCAATGCCATTGGCTACAGTGTCTGTAGCATCCGGATTAATTGCTGCATTTACATCACTGCAGTCAGAATCATTATCAGCCTCTCCTTCCCCTGCACTACTATTTGAAGATTGTATTACAACGGCAGATCCGTAACCATCATTATCATTATCCTGATACCAAAGAAATAAACCATCACAATTTTCATCAATACCATTACCTACAGTTTCTGTAGCCTCTGGGTTAATTGTTGCCTCGGTATCATTACAATCTGAACTATTAGATACATAGCTTTCCGGTTTTGTGTTTGCAAGTATGGTTTGGTCTGCATCACCGTAGCCATCATTATCTGCGTCTAAATACCAGGTTTTAATATCACTTCCGTCGCAATCTTCATCCACACCATTGTCTGGAATTTCTGAAGCTCCAGGGTTAATGTTAATTTTTGTGTCATCACAATCTCCATCATTTTCTGAATAACCATCACCATCGTCATCGGTATCTGCAGAACTATCCGGTGTTGATGGGTCGCAGTCATCATCTTTTAAATTATCTAATATTTCTGTAGTTGCTGGATTAACAGCCGCATCAGTATCATCACAATCATCATTGTTAGTAACGGTTTGATCAGGTTGTTGTGCTGAGCATACACTTATTGGATTGGCACTGGCATCTCCATAACCATCTTCATCCATATCCGGATAATAATCTATAGTGGTTAAACCTTCATCCGTTTGGCCATCACAATCATTGTCTAAACCATCACATAGTTCTGTGGCACCCGGATTAATGGCTGCATTACCATCATCACAATCTAAATTGGGATGGTCGGCATAACCATCATTATCATTATCTGTGACGGCCGTATCTGACCATATTTTTAAGTTAAAAGTAGGATTTAACGGTGTTGTTGTTCCATAGAAATAGACTCTTAAATAATACCGCTGCCCTAAATTTAAACTGCCTGTATAAATTTCTTCATCCGATAAGGTTTCTGAGGGTGTATCGGCACACGCCAGATATGATAAACTATTACAATTCCCCGAATACAAAGTTAGTACGCCGTCAAAAGTTGGGTCTAAATTGACATGAACATCATTAGTTTGAGCAATAAAGGTATACCAAACATCATCACGTGCATTGCCTTTGCGACCTCCACAAGTCTCTGCATCGACATTAGTACCTGCGCCTCCTGCTAAATTCCCTGGAATAGCTGTTGCATCTCCTACTCCTGCTATATTTAATTCTTGTACTATTGAAATAGCGCCCTCACAAAAATCATTACTGGGAGGTTCTACTGTATTGGTTATATAGGTAGGTGGAAATTTAAACCAACCACTCTCTTGACCTCCTGAACATGTTGATCTAACATAAATATGATAGGATGTACCAGCCGATAAAACCGCTCCGGTACTGGCATTAGTTGTGGGAGCCACTGTACTGCCAGAGGCTACAAAAGTATCTGGGTCGTTTCCTGCCAAAACAACACGCCAATCGTAACCGGTTGGTGTACTTAAAGCGGGGGCACCCCAATAAAAATCTATTTGGTCGTCGGATTTATAGGTAATCCCTCCCGGAGCACCGGGCATATTACAGGTGGCATTGGTTAAATTCTGAATGGTTAGATCATGAAACTCATCATCAGTAACACACCCAGCGTCTAAATTGATGTGGATTTCAATGGAAGTGGCATTTATTGGATCTAACTCTAAAGGTGTTGTTTTATTGGCTAATAAATTATTATTTGAAGCATCATAAATGGTAATGTAATCGGCATTTGGAATATTAGTACGGTTTGAAGTAAACCTATAATGATTTGATGCATTTAAACCGTTTATAACCACATATTCCCCTGCTGCAATACCTGGAGCTATTTGGTGTTCTTCCCCGTCATTGATATCAACTCCTCCTGGTATTGGGTTAAGATATTCTTCTGTGTTTTCACATTGAGGAAATACATGATACGATAAAAAGACCGCTATCATAAAAACGACAATTCTTTTCATAAGGGCGTAGTTTGGAGTAAAACATTGTTCATTATAATTCACCTTTTAAGTTAACTCATTTACAAAACACTTGGTATTTTTATAGATAAAGTGCCTTTAATTTCGCTAAAATAGTACGTGATAAATTGATTTTAAGAACTTCAAGATAAAGCCAAAAAAGGAGTGGAAATTCCACTCCTTTTTGAGTTTATACTACTAAACCGTTATTATTGCGGTTTTGCTGAAATTATTTTTCTAATAGCACTTTCTTTGGACGTTGTTAAACGTATAAAGTACATTTGATCATCTGCTCTAGATAAATCTATGGTAGTTTTACCAATAGTACCTTGAGTATAGTTTCTATCTTCAGCGTGTCTAATTAATGCACCTTTCATATCATAAACATTAATATTAACATCTGTTTCATACTCAAACATATAGTTTAAATTAATCTGATCTGTAAAAGGTACTGGATAAGCAGTCACATTTGCGTCTGAAGTTTTACTCCATGGATCAACAACCACTTCACAGTCCATTTCGCCTGGAGTTGGTGCATCCCCTTGGAATTCACCATAGCCTGTTCTAGGTACAAAGCCGTTAGGTGCTCTTTCCTCAGAATAATCTGTACAAGCCACTACATGTGCTATAACATACACCATACCTCCACCAGGTACTGTTATTGTTTTCTCTGCATCTGTAGATGTACTCCAGCCTTCTGCAAAGCCATTACCCTCATCTGTAAAGGTGTATTGTCCAGGAGCTACTGTATAGGCTCCACTTTTATTAGTTGGATAAGGATCACAACCTACATACAAGTGAATTTCGTCAAAACCGGTATCACCGTCTTTAGGCGTAAACTCAACCGTAATTATGTTATCTAAACCATAATTCACTGTTACGTACCCAACATACTCACCTTTATCAAGAAGGCATCTTCCAGCACCTCTGTATAAATCAAGTATATAGGGGTCGGCTGATGGGTTAATGGCATTGGTCCAACCCCAACGTCTGAAGCTGTCTTCTCTGAAACATCTACTAGTACCACTAACATAGTTTCCATCTCCATCTAATACCAATTCATCGATAGCCGACTTATCATCATTAAGTGCTACACCAAAGGCGGTACCACAATCTGTACAGTCTACTACTGGTATAATAACTGTATCGCTATCTGAACAACCATTTCCATCTTGATAAGTATAAGTCACTTCATAATCTCCTGCTGAAATTCCTCCATCGGGGACAGTAAATAAACCATCTGAAGTAATGTATGGGCTTCCGCTCCACGTACCTCCTAAAGGAGATCCAGTAAGTTGCACACTACCACCATCGCTACACAATGGCTCTGGAGAATCTCCAGCTTCTACTATTGGTAGTGGATTCACTGACAATGTACCTGAATCCTCTCCTGTACAATTGGTAGAGTTATTAGTATCGGTAACCACAACTTTATAAACATCTCCATCTTCTGCTAATGTCAATGCGCCTGTAGTGTAGCTATTGCTAGTTGCACCTCCTATGGCCACGTCGTTTAGATACCATTGATAGGTAAAGCCCGCTCCAAGATTGGCAGTCATGAATGTAGCTGGATCGCCTTCACACTCTGCCTCATCATCTACTGATGGTGCTGGATTTGCATTTACTGTCAACGTTCCTGAGTCCTCTCCTGTACAATTGGTAGAGTTATTAGTATCGGTAACAACAACTTTGTAAACATCTCCACTTTCTGCCAATGTCAATGCGCCTGTTGTGTAACTATTACTTGTAGCTCCTCCGATTGCAACATCATTTTTATACCATTGGTAGGTAAAGCCTGCTCCAAGTGC
>NZ_JBJJBQ010000020.1:7075-14353 GCF_045446075.1 Flavisericum labens
CAATTGGTAGAGTTATTGGTATCGGTAACAACAACTTTGTAAACATCTCCACTTTCTGCCAATGTCAATGCGCCTGTGGTGTAACTATTACTTGTAGCTCCTCCGATTGCAACATCATTTTTATACCATTGGTAGGTAAAGCCTGCTCCAAGTGCTGTTGTCATGAACGTAGCGGTATCGCCTTCACACTCTGCCTCATCATCTACTGATGGTGCTGGATTTGCATTCACTGACAATGTACCTGAATCTTCTCCCGAACATGTCTGTGAATCATTGGTAACCACAACTTTATAAACATCTCCATCTTCTGCTAATGTCAATGCGCCTGTAGTGTAGCTATTGCTAGTTGCACCTCCTATGGCCACGTCGTTTAGGTACCATTGATAGGTAAAGCCCGCTCCAAGATTGGCAGTCATGAATGTAGCTGTATCGCCTTCACATTCCGCCTCATCATCTACTGATGGTGCTGGATTTGTATTTACTGTCAACGTTCCTGAATCCTCTCCTGTACAATTGGTAGAGTTATTGGTATCGGTAACAACAACTTTGTAAACATCTCCACTTTCTGCCAATGTCAATGCGCCTGTAGTATAGCTATTACTTGTAGCTCCTCCGATTGCAACATCATTTTTATACCATTGGTAGGTAAAGCCTGCTCCAAGTGCTGTTGTCATGAACGTAGCGGTATCGCCTTCACACTCTGCCTCATCATCTACTGATGGTGCTGGATTTGCATTCACTGTTACCGTAAATTCATTATATCCATAACAACCAGGAAAACCTGCTTTTTCACTTCTAACATAAATAGTGGTTTCTCCAAGTGGTGCATCGTAAGCACCTGGTGATGGAACGGAAGTAGTATATGTATCGTCTAAAAAGTATTCAATATCTCCAGGAGGATTTACAGAATTTCCTGCAGTTATATCAACAGGACCATCGGAAGCACAAACTGCTTTATTTGCAACTGTTATTACGGGTTCTTCTCCGGTAAATCCAAATAAATAAGGACCTGCAAAATCTTTTAACTCAGAACCAAAGGCTCCCTCATTGGGTCCACCACCACTACTACGGGTTTTTACCAATAAACTACCTAGTATATTAGAACATGGGTCTTCCTGACCTCTTCTGTCTAATCCGAAAGCTGTTAAATTAATACCAATTTCAACAAATTGATAGCGTTCATAGTCAGAAACAAAATCAGGTGTAGATCCTTCCCAGGTACCCCAAGGAGGTCCTGTTGTAAGAGACCCTGCATCTGAGGCAAAATCATCATTCACTCTACCCCACAAACTTGTACCTACTGCTAAAGGATTAATAGCAGCATAACCAAAACCATCTGAGCCTGTCCCTGTTTCAAAAGCAACAGATTCATCAATATTAAAAGGTCTTTGAGCCAAAGTATTAAAAGTAGCAGCGCCATCATAAGTGGCCTGATCTATCCATACCCTGATTCTGATATCAGGCACAGTACCACCATTAATATAGTCTACCGAAACAATGATAGTTCCCGGAACCATAATGTCTCCAGTAGTACCATCAAACGTCCAAGCGGTACGTCCGCCATCTGGACCAAGTTTAGTGGGATCTTGAAGATCAGCCGCTGTTTCTAATCCTTCTCTGAAAAACTCGAAGTCCAAGTGCTTGTTACCATTGGTAACCACCAATGAAGCTCCAGCATAGGCATAAAGCGTTGTAAAAGGTCTTGGGTCTAGTTCTGTAGGTGCTTTAGGTCCATCTCCTCTTAAATGTGCATACACATCAACGATATCGGTTTTTTGAGGTACGCTTCCTCCGGAGTCAAGACTCCAATTTATTGGATTATCTGAATTTTTATCGGCACCCGATGAAAAATAAGAATTTTCAGCGCTTCCTCCCTGTACATAGTTATCGCGTCCATAAACGGCATCTAACCATAAATCACCATTAACAAGTGGAAATGGAAAAGGCGAATTAAGTTGCCATACAGATTGTCTAAGTTCAATCGCAACATTATCCGTGCTGTTCGGAGGGTTAGGATCGGATAATGGATTACCCAAATTAGCGCTCCCTAATTCATCGATTACTCCTAAGCCTGAGGGGCCCTGGAACCAGTCATCAGTACCTCCAGGCGCAGGAAGTGGAACCAGCGGATCTTCATTATTAGGAAATTGTAATACACCAGAATATACATCACCGTCAATACCAAAATTGGCCTGAACAGAAGATGAACCTACATCCTGTGCATAAAAAGATTGTGTTGAAAGTCCAAAAATAAGGACTAAACAACACAATACTACGTGTTTAATGGCTGTGGGTTTAGCCAGCCATTTTTTTAGTGTAAAGTTATACATAACATTTGTTTTTAAGTTAATAAACATGTTACATAACAACGGTACAATTAAGAAACGTGTAGAGAGGGGCTCATACAAATCTTATTATAAATAAAATTTTGCATAACAAAACAGTCTAGGTAATATGTAGAATAAAAGGGCATTTAATGTTGCTATTAATCAAATGCTATAATCATTTTAATGTGCTATTAATCAAATGATTTTCTTGAAAGAAAGATATAACCTGTTTTTTAAAAGGTTATTTAAAAATAGGAAATATGTTTGGATAAAAAAAGATATTTAAGCTGCTCTTTTTATTTATTAGTTAAGTGACAAAAATTATCGATGAAATACATTGTTATTCGATTTTTGCTAACATAGAGGCATTCGCCTACGACCATAAAAAACTATATCTGTCTGTTTATCAGTATTTTGGATATCATAGCACCAAGCTCTGTATCAATTTCCAGTAGATACATCCCCGGAGATAAGCGACTTAAATCTATTGCTTGTAAAGCATAATCATCGCTTTTAATACTGAGTATTTTACTTCCGGTTATACTATATACTAAAATTTTACTCATTAGAATATTTAATCTTTTTTTAATAAAAAGAGTATTGGAAGTTGGGTTTACCTTAATGGTGCCTGTACCGGCTTCATCGGGTATTTCTACTTATATTTTGGAATCTGCCCAGCTTAAAATTTGGTTATCTAAAGGATCTGTATGTAAAGCGCCTCCATAGTTGGCATTTCTAAAGGCTACAGTTCCTTGATCTCTGCCAAAACCAGATCCATTGATGGTCAATACACTTTTAGTGCCTGCAGAATAATTGGTTGCTTAAAATGAGTTTATTGCCGGTGCTAAAGCAGATTTACTACGTGTTGTAGTATTAGCTAAAGATTCAGTAGTAATTATTTGTTCTTTTAAACTGAATGCAACTGGCCGATTTTAGAAATAATCTGAGATTGAAAATTACCTTCTATGTTTTTAGTTTCAGAAAATCAATTTACGGCTTTATCTTTCGTTATATCATATTAAAAAACCCTTGTATAGCGCTAAACGACTTATACGTTGATACTGTATTAATTAATTTGCTTTGAGCATTACTAACAGCATTGGTTTTTTCTAACATAAAAATACCTATTAGAAGTTAAAATATTTTTATAGGCTTCATCCCAATAGGATGTTTTAGAAATGACTTCTCCTTCAATGACGGCATCTGATAATTCAACTTGCTTATCTAATGGAATTCTTTGGATTAAATGATAATCCTGGGCATGAAGATTTAATGTAAAGACATAAAAAACTAATATAAGTACAAGACTTATCTCATTGTAAAAATTATTCATAACAAAAAAATTCAGTATGATTAGTATTTAACATAGTTAGATTAAGATTCCCGTTTTTCCATAGTTTAATATTTTATAATAATGAATTCATGAATCTTTAGATTTCACTGGGAATGACAATTTCAACGGAAACCGCAACCTAGAACGTCGAGGGGTTCTTTTCGATTAAACAACAGATTATAATATATTTTTGAACTTTCATCTAAAAAAAAAATGTCTTTTAGTAAATAGTTGTAAATTATGACTGATATAATCTATTAACCCATTTACCATGAAAAAAATTACTTTTATCCTTTTCCTTTTAGCAACTTATGTGACCTACGCCCAAACGGTAGTTTGGTCTGATAATTTTGATGATTTAGATATTTCTGATTGGACCATAACTAATAATGAAACCACTAATGATGGCTTTAATTGGGAAGCACAGCTTGAAACTAATCCAAATATAGTTGAAGAAGTATTGAGGTCTGTGTCTTATGATGTCAATGATGGAGTACAATTAGATCCTGATAATTGGGCTATTTCCCCAAGTATTAACTTGTCTAATGCTAGCGGTACGATCACCTTAAAATGGAAGGCAGCTGCGCCTGACCCAGAGTTTAGTAATGAAAACTATGCCGTTTATATAGCAACTTCTGCAGCTATTAATGATTTAGAAAATGGTACTTCCATGAGTTATAATTTAACTGGTATCAATACGCTCACAGATCAAACTATTGATATTTCTTCATTTGCCGGTGAGCCAAATGTATATGTAGCCTTTAGGCACTTCAACGCTGTATCGGATGAAGGTTTTATTGTAAATATTGATGATGTGGTAGTTGAAGCTGAAACTGTTTTAGGTTTAGAGTATGCGGCACTAAGCCAACTTAAATATTGGCAAAATATAGGAACAAAAGACTTACATATTAAATCTCCTATTAACTTAAAAAGTATTGAGCTGTTTGATACCTCAGGAAAAAAACTTCTTTATGTGAATGCAAACCGAAAAAATCTTGAAATAGATACTAGTCATTTAGCGGTTGGGGCATATTTAGCCAAAGTTAATACTGAAAATGCTACAAAAATGATTAAAATTGTTTTAAACTAAACTAGCTGGCTACAATTCTTTCTTCTTTTTAAAAGGCAACTTGTTTTTTATATTGCTTTTAATTTTGACTTGAATTCAAAATATTTATTCAAACTAAAGGGTTTATATTGTCCTTGATATAAACCCTTATTTTTTATACTTTTTACTAGCAACACTTGTACTATATATAATTATAGTATTAATAATTATACTTGTTTTAAATAGTATTTCAATCTCTACACTTTATAAGTTATAACATGAAAATTCTGTCTTAATAACTTTTAAATGTTTTAAGATAATGAGCATCAGCATATTAAATAAAGAAAGTACTTTTGACAAAATTTTTTAAGGTATAAGCTTCATACATCTACACTAAATATAATCTAATTCTTACAATATTACAACCTTCCCGTGTATTTCATCGATTAAACGACTGTTTTTTAGGATGTAATGTTTTTTAATCTATATATTTGATGCAATCTTAACCTACACTATTATGAAAAAAATTACATTCACCCTAGTTTTTATTATGAGTTGTTGCACTTTAAATTTAAGTGCACAACAATGTGATAATACCTTACCTATTTCAGAAAATTTTGATGATTCATCGGTGATTGGAGTATGTTGGAATTTGATGGATCAAGATGGTGACGGCAAAAATTGGTATTGGAGAGAGTATGGAAGTTCTTATGGAGGTTACAAATGCCTTACATCTAGATCATGGAGTTCTTCTTCTGGAAATCTAAATCCTGATAATTGGATTTATTCATATGCTGTTGACCTCACCTCCTTTAATACCAATGACGATATTTATGTCTCTTGGAAAATAAGAGCTGAGAACGCCACTTTTGCGCATGAATATTATACTATTTATGCTTCTACAAGTAATAAAATTTCTGATTTTGAGGCAAGCGATGTAAAACTTGGCGAATTCGCAGACGACATAGGAGCTGCCGGAAAATTTGTTACGAGAAATTTAGATGTGTCTTCTTTAGCCGGAAATATGATATATATAGCATTTAGGCATCAAAATATTGAAGGATCTCAGTTCTTAATAAATATTGATGATGTTGTAATTAGCAATTCATTATTAAGCAATGATGAATTTGAACCTAATTCTTTTAAACATTTCTATAACAATACAACCAAAGAGCTTACCCTAAAATCTGATTCGAATAATTTAAGCAATGTAGTTCTCTATAATACTTTTGGCCAAGAAATACTTTCTAAAGATCTTTTTAAATCTGAAGAAACAATTAATCTCTCAAGTTTTAACAAAGGTATTTATATAGCTAAAATAATGATTGGCGAAACATTTAAAACTATTAAAATACTTAAACAATAATTTGAACAATACATTATACCCGAAAATTAAAAAGAGCCGCATTTTGCGGCTCTTTTTTTTTAAAAATTAATTATTAGTTATATACTCTATTGAGGTGTTGAAGACACTATTTTCTTAACAACTGTACCTTCTTTAGTAGTCAATCTTACAAAGAACAACTGGTTGTCAGTTCCTGATAAGTCTAACGTAGTAGTTCCAATAGAATCTTTAATGTAATTTGAATCTTCGGATGATTTTATCAATGCACCTTTCATATCAAATACATCTACCTTAACATCAGTTTCATAATCGAAAGAATACTGTAATGTTACCTCACTTTCAAATGGTACTGGGTAGGCTTTGAAGTCAACTGTTTTAGCAACACGTGCTTGAACTTCATCACATCCATTTACAGAGTCACCATTAAATGCTCCTCCACCATCATTTCCAGTATAAGTATAGCCTCCACTGCACTCGCATGCAATTTCACAACTTACGCCATGAATAATAATCCAGAAGTCTCCAGTAACATCTATTGGTCCTACTGTGTATGTATCAACTGTACCTCCTAGAGAAGGATTGAAGTTATACTGACCAGGAGCAACTGTGTTTCCTTTTTTACCTTGAGGGAACATAGTACAACCAATATAAACATGAGCTTCAGATAGTACATAACCATCATTCATATTGTATACAACAGTTGCAGTGCTTCCATCATAATTCAACGTTGCAGTACCTGCAAATGTTCCAGGCCCGTCTATTGGATCACAATCGTTACCATTTCCAGCATACAAATCGAATATATATTCACCCTCATCCATAATTTGAGTTGTCCAACCCCATCTGCTAAAGCCATTGTCTAAGAAACAATCACTTTCTTGACGGTATCCAAATACGGTTTCGCAGTTGTCTATTTTATCGAATTCTCTTATATACTCAACGGTAACAGCATCTGCAGCATTTCCTGCACAGTCAGATACATTAAATACATACTCATAAGTTTCAGAACACTCATCGCTACCTACCATATTAGCATAGGCTCTTAAAGTATCTCCATCTTCACAATTATCAGTCCAAGTGGTTTCTAAATATTCTGGAACCTCTCCATTACATACATAACCATCATCTAAAGGAGCTATTACTGGTGGAGTCTCATCATAGATCGTGATCGTTTGGACACCTGTACTTGTGTTGCCGGCACAGTCGCTAACAGTCCAAGTTCTTA
>NZ_JBJJBQ010000021.1:0-13817 GCF_045446075.1 Flavisericum labens
CTTGTTGTTTATGGGCACCGACACATCCTCAAACGGGTACTCGTACTCTGTCCGGATTACCTTTCCGTCGCTGTTGGCGGATTCTTGCGTTTTTACTTGTCCATATTGGGGATCATTATAGACAAGATTGTCCGTAGTAAGATCAACGTTACCCGATTCATTATAATACTCAATCTCTTTGTGGCTATATTCTACTGAGCTAGAAACATATTTCCTAAAGCCATAGTCAATTGTATTCACCCCCCAGTCCATTTCAAAATCATACCTGCTTCTCGTGTCATCAAAATAGTAGTTCGAATTGAAAGAAAAATATATATGGCGTCTTGTAGGCATATCCCAAGCTACATCGTGCAGACCCCACAAGTAAAAATAGGACTCCTTTTGCAAGGGGACATAGGTGTCGTCATTATTATTGAACAGTGTCTTTGACTTAAGCTTTCCAGCATCCATGTAAAAAGAGGTAGAAAACTCATTAAACGGAGTGAAAAATACGCTTGGATACCCAACACCCGTTCTCGAGAACTCTTCATATCCATTTTTTCCTGTAGCACTATATTTCGTGTGGTAAATATATTCCGTTCTTAGACTCTTATTGCTATTTTCATTAACATACTCATTTACCACATCGTAATAAATTATATTACCTCCAAAATCGCTGGAACCTAAAACATTATCTGAACAAAACTCCCTGTTCCTGTACTGCATGAAATCATAATACCAATAGCCAGAACAATTTGGGTAATCCCAGGCATTAACTATCTCGTTTTCTCTTACCCAATGACTAAGCGGTTTATAAAGTTCATTAATGTTGCCGACCCCATCCTCATTCTGTCCGTATTTAAAAGTTCTTACAATTTTATCATTGGGACCTATATTGGGATAGTTAGTAATTTTTCCAATTCTTAAACCCGGACCCTTTTTTATATCTATCCCGTCCCTGTAGTAGTTGTTCTCGTACTCAAATTCGGTTTTGCCTTTTGTAGGATAGGTAATGGACTTAAGCATGCCATAACGCATTGATTCCAAATCAGGGTCCCTATTTACTCCATTCTGTCCAATGGTTTCGACACATCCATAAACACATCCATATGGGGCTGTTCCATTTATGGCTATGTTTTGCAAAGGCAAAAGCTTGTCCCCCACATTAATATTATAATATCCCCACCAATCTTTAGAAGATTTATATCCAGTAAGATTGTCAATACTAGACGTGGGTGGTTTGTAGTAATCAAAACCATATATCTTTTCTACTTTCTCCAGATTGTTTATTATGCTAACAGTTTCGAAGCTTTTGAGATACCTTAATTGCCCATTATTACCTTCTATATTAAATTTGAATTTTTTGTTTACAAACCCTTCAAGAGTAATATCTTCAAGTATTTTTTTGTTATATGAAAATTCTTCATCATAAGTGTCTTTATAATTAAAATTCAAAATACCGTTTTTAAATTGAATGGAACTTAAAACAGGCACATCATATATTACATTATTATCATATGCGACAATCCCATTTAACGGGTCGTCCAACATAATATGGTCTAATAACTGCGGACCAAAAGTGTCTTCTGCTCCACAACTCCCTTCATAGAAATAAGGTATACTCACAGATGAATTATCAATTCTATCGTAAATTTTTAATTTTTTACCATAGTTACTGAGTGTATATGAAGACACTCCAGAATAAGTAAATGATATAGTATCCAATTTATCTGCTGACACTATACTTTCTAAATACCATCCCGTAGGATATTTGCTTATATCCGAGGGTAATGAACTTTCTGTAGGATATTCTAAATAATCCTGATCATTCTTGCTTCCGTAATTATAAGAGGTACCATCAACATCTGTTATCGTTATCTGCATATAAAATTTAGGATTGATATCAGCTTTGTTTAATTCTATTTTTATGGGATCAAAAGGCATGGTCATTACCGTTTTTATGCCATTTTCTTTTTTAAGAATAAATTTTCCACTTTTTCCAGAAGGTAATTGATATTTAAATACATCATATTCACTGTCAAAATAATTAAATTCCGGCATCCATACCTTAGAATAAGTTCCTTCCGAGCAGGACCGAATCAGTACATCCAAACTCGGACTATAGTTTATATCGGAAGCATTCCACCCCCAATAGGCAGACGTTTCGCTTGGAATTGACCCTGAAGGAATTTCGAAAGGTGTTAGCCGATTCCATTCATCAGGATAGCCATGAACCGTTCTAGTAATTATTCCTCCAGTATTTAATGCCCAACGAACTCCCAAAAAACCATTGGATTCATTTAATTTTCTTCCCGATGCATGAAAACTCATATCGATTGGCAGGGTTAATGATCCTGACTTTATGGTGTAGATTGGAATACGCATATCTGTAATTCCAGTATTGTAATCCACGGGGTAATCTCCATAAATTGTAAATGCAGTAGCATTTGGTGAAGGATTAGTATAATCCACAAAATTGGGGTAAAAGAAACTTTGAGCTTTTACAGAATAAATCATTCCTAATCCAATTAATATTTTCAAAAAACAAAGGATGTCGCGGTTCAATAGAATTTGTGTCCTCATAAATTCAAAAGATTTTAATTCAACTATAAAGTAGCCGCAAGCTACTCGCAACACTCCTGACTCCAAAATGGTATTCCCTTACAAATACAAAGGGCATCGTTTTTTTTCAACCACTAGTCACAAACCCAATAGATTCAGTAATTTTGAGAATAAGAACCAACAAACCTCATCAAAACAACCCCTTACAAAAACTAAGGAAAAACCCTAATTGAAATAAGGTTTTTGAGGGAATTAAAAAAGGATTAAACTACCCCATCACACTGCTGAGTTTAAACATAGGCAAGTACATAGCCACCAATATTACACCCACCAAAACCCCAACAATTAGAATAATAAAAGGCTCCATGATAGTGGACAGCATTTTGGACTGTTGCTGCACTTGAGTGTTGTACTGCATGTTGAGCCTATCGAAAATGAACTCGGTCTGGTTGGTCTCTTCGGCTACTTTGACCAGAGCTACCATTTTATCATCGAACAGTTTATGCTGGCTTAAACTTTGGCTAAGTGATTCCCCCTTGAGGATATGTTGTTCGACAATTTCCAAAGCGTGCTGCAGTGGATAAAAATCAATCATCTGTTTGACCAATTGGATACTATTGATTATAGGTACCTTTGAGGCTGTCAACAACGATACGGCCTGTGTAAATTGGGATAAATAAACCGCCTTCACAAAATTGCCTATAAACGGGAACTTTAAAACAACGCTATCCTTGAACTGTTTAAACTGTTTCTTTTTGTCCAACAATGACTTGGAAGCCACCATGGCGATTAAAACCAAGAGCAACAGCCAACCATAATCACCTACGAATTCTGAAAGGATGATGATAAATTCTGTGATGGCCGGCAGTTCCACTTGTTGTTGCTTAAAAATATCCTGGAACATGGGCACCACAAAACGCAACATAAAGGTTACCACTAGCACCGCTGTACTCAATATGATTACTGGATAGGTTAAGGCACTGACCAAATTTCGCCGCTGTTCATTCTTTCTGGCAAAAAAATGACCCAGTTGTCCCGTTACCTGGAACAGAGTTCCTGTTTCCTCACCTATTTTTAGGGAATAAAATTCGTAATCTGTAAATTGTTTATGGGCTTTTATGGCTTCCGACAGGCTCTGTCCGGAAATAACCGCATCATAAATGGTCTTTAATACAGCCTGGTTCTGTTTCTTTTTTTGCGACTTCTGAATGAGTTCCAAACCGTCCTTCAAGGTAATACCCGCTTTTAACAACACACTCAATTCTGCATAGAAATCTTCCTTTACTTTATTGGAAAACGCTTTATTAAATAGGGTTATCTCCTTTTTTAAAAACGAAGGATTTTCGGTTTTTGGGTTTAAAACCGATTTCTGTTTTGATATGTTATCCAAGTTAAATGCCATCCATAAAATGTGTTGCGTCGTTTTCCTTAAAAACAAAGAGTTTTTGACTCTGAAAGTCTTTTGATGTTTCCAATTTTAAGGCATCCAATTTCCCCGATGGAATGGGGGCTCCCAGAAAATACAGGGTTTTGCTTTTAATTGAAATTTGGAACGTATCCGTCGCCTTAACTATAAATTCTTTGTGGAAACTGTAAACAGTGGAATCTATTTCATTCGAAAACACCAATGTATCATCAAAGGGTTTGTATTCTATATTTGGATAGGTATTAAAATCCAGCCAAAGGGACTGCTCCAATCTGTTCAATTCCGTTTTTTTATTGAAATTATCTTGAATCCCTGCCATATGTTTTTGCACCAAGTCCAAAACAGAAAAGGCCATGCCCACTACGATGCTGGTCAATATCAACACCACCACTAACTCACTTAGGGTAAAGGCCTTTATTTTACTATCGGTTTTCATGTGTGGTTTTGGTGATTTGCTTGTCGGTTTTACGGTTTATGGATTCAAAAGAGATTTGATTTGAAACTGTACTTTCTTTGTATTCCACCGAAATCTCCCAATCATCCAAATCATCATAAAAAGGTATTGTCAATTTTTCGTTCCTGTACAAATAGTGTATTTCGTTCAAGTAAGCATCAAGGGCTCTGGTATTGTTCCTTATATTACTGGAAAATAAGTTGTTCAAAACCACACTGGAAATCATAAAAATGACCACCACCAAAACCGTGGCCACCAAGGTCTCCATTAAAGTGGAGGCTTTTATTTTTTTCAGTACAACCATTTTACGACCGACTTTTGCGCGTTTTCAAATGGCAATCCCACATATTGTTGTGGCAATGCATCTATTGAAATTGTAGCATTGTACAAATGGTTTTGGTACGATGACCCTGACTGGTTTGCCACAAAGCTGGATGTAAAAACACTACCATTTACCGTTCCCAACAATTCCAAATTCCGGTTGCAAAATACCTCTCCTATCACAGTAGCATTTTCTTCAATGAACACTTGCGCTTTGTAATTTTGTGTTTTGCCCAGATAGACCATCGTCCCCTTTATTTTTGTACCGCCTTCAACCGTCATGGTCGGCGTTTCTTTTTTACTGTTATTGGTCTGGATTTCCTGTACAGTTTCATCCTCGATTAACACCAAGGCTGAAGGGTATCTTAAATCACAATGCTTGCCAACCATAAGTTCTTTTGTGGCGAAGGCCTGAAATGTCCCTTTTGTATTATTTTTAATTTCAATAACGGGAGCCAACAAAATCACATCCTTCAACTTCGAGGAAGCATCCACTATTATTTTGGTTGTGGACTGCACCACGATATGACCTGTTAAGGATACTCCCCTTAAATGGATGGTTTCCTTGCTATAAACAAGCTTAACCGGACTCAAAAACGAATTTTGGTGGTTTTGGGTTTTACTGATATCCAAAAATTGCTCATGACTCACCTTTTCTAAAGGTTTTTGGATGTTTTGAATATGGATTCTAGTTTTTTTTAAAAGGTTTGGTAGTTCTGGACGGCTGGTTTTTGTTGCACCATAAATAAGCTGGTTACCATAATAGGAATGCCCTGAGATATTACCGGTACGCACCCCTTGTTTGGGCAAATGGGCCAACCCTTGAATTTTTGTATTTCCGACAACCACCAAAGGCTTATTTTGGTCTTCTACATATAGTGCCGTTCGGTTGGTCTCTTGCTGAGCCGAACCTACCAAAGCCACTTTTCTGAAACGGTTACTTTTAATCTGCGAACTGGATATTACTTTTTCAAATAGTCCCCAATAGTCTTGGTACACTTTCAGGGTTTTGTAGTCTTCATCGTTCAGGTCTACTATCAAAGTATCATTAAGGGCTATTTCATTTCGTAGTGCACAGGTGATGCCTTCGTTCGCCTTTTCAACGGTTTCCAATACAAAATCGGTTTGGATGTTAAATCGGTTGTGGGTATTCACTAAAATCACAAACGAGGCCAACATCAGGGCAATGACCACTACAATGAATAGGGCCAATTGCATCGCACCGCCTCTTAATTTCGAAAACCTCATACTTTAAGTATGGTTTTTCTTTTTCCTTTAAAAACAACTTGGACTTCTGTTTTGTTGGCTTTTCTTAAGGTGACCCCATCGATACTTTGACCCGTTTTTAAAATCTGCTGCTGCCCGTTTATCGAAACGATATACAAAGCTTCTTTTCCTCTTTGTTTTGAAATCATCCCGTGATACAAGATAGATGGCCAAACCAACTCCTTTTTAACCGGTGTTTTAGCCTCATTTGACTTGGGCTTCTTTTTGAAGTACAAATGCCCTAAAAACGGATCGCGTTCCATTGGGCGAATTGAAAACGTGTCCACGGTCATATCTGTCTTTGGCACAAAGGCAACTATGTTATTTTGTGGGCCTTCAATGGTTACATTCGGGCTGACTGCTCCAAAAATTCTATACCCAATGATGCCCCAAATGGCCAAAACGGCCGCCAACAATATATATGTTTTTGTTTTGCCATTCATTTTACTCAGCAATTGAAAAACTAACTGTTGTATACGGTGTGGCATAACCTGAGTTTTCAGCACGGATACGCCATTGGTAATTCCCTTCAACTAAATCCTGTGAATAGCTCTGTCTTGTAAGAAGGGTATCGGCCACGATTTGGGAAGCGTTTTCAAAAGACGGTTTTGCGACCTGTAAATGGTATTGTTCAGCGTCTGAAACAGGCGACCAGGAAAAAGCAACTTTTACTGTATCGACGGTACTATTATCGGTCGGTGCCAGGATATCAACCGATTGTTTTGAAATATCTTCGACTTCAATAATGTCATCACAAGCCACAAAAAAAAGAATAAACATTATTAAGAACACGCTCTTCATAACCTAAAATTTTATGGTTTCAATTGTTTTTTCAGCACGGTTTGCAGATCCGTATGTATTCTTTGGGCAACTGCCGTAATCCACCAAATCTACTATATCAAATTTATGTCGATTGTTTACCCTCCAACAACAATTGGACGTTCCGTAAGCGAAAACCACCCCATTGTTAAATGGAACCAACTGTTGCTTCCCTGTTTTATCGTACCATTTTAGACTATAGGTTTTCACTCCACTTTCTACCAAAAATACAGAATTTGCTCCCATTAGACTTTGCAATTCTTTTGGATTAAACGCCATAGAAACATCCGTTAAAACCTTAGCATTTTTATTATTGGCTAAATACGTCTTGACCGATTCGTTACCGTTACTGTTCAGTGCATTGATGATGGATACCTTGTCTGCAATTTGCAACTTTATATAATTGGGTTTTTGGGGAATGGAATCAATATAATTGACCTTAATTTTTGCCGATTGAACGGCATTTGCCTTTTCAAAGGCCTTGTACGACCTCTTACTGAACGGAACTAGATTTACCGAAACCTTTATGGGCTCTGAATAATTTGGAACCGCCGTTTGGTTGAATTCACTATCTAACAAAGAAGTGCTATTCACCCCCACACTCCCCAAACTAACTTGATGGCTAGTGGTTGTTGCCCCATATCCAATTGGAAGGGACTTACAATTAAAAAATGTAAACAATAAAAACAAGACTATAAATACCGTTTCTTTCATGACCGAATCGTATCAATCCATAAAATTACAAGTATTCAATATACCTAAAGTGAGGTTTATCCTTACTATTAATAAGGTTTTTTGAAGAAACGATAAAGTATCTATATATAAAAGTTTTTTTGTTTCCTCTTATCTGATCCTGTGTAGGCTACAAGGTAACGCAAATAACAGGCTATGACAGCTTAAAAACAATCAGGGATATCTAAAAACGCGTGTTTAAAAAATTAATTTAACCTCTGATTTTCAAACTCATTAACCCCTTAAAAGAAGCCTTTCATCAATATGCCATACTACCGTTTTTTTTAATATTTTACATTTTATCGAATTTTTAAATATTATCACAAAAATAAATTGAATTGTAGTATATTACTTTCCTGAATAGTTATTAATTGAGTATAGCTATAAGTGTTTTACGATGCTAATTTTAAGTACCTGTCAAAATGAATTTATTTAAACATTTACTCCTTTTTCCCATAATATTTGTTGGTGTCTTAGATATCAATGCCCAAAAAGAAACGAATATCTGGTATTTTGGAGAGTACGCAGGTTTAGATTTTAATAGTGGTATTCCTGTACCATTGTCTGATGGAAAATTAGATACCGGAGAGGGATGCGCCACAATCTGTGATAAAAATGGCAACCTTTTATTTTATACAGATGGTGTGACCGTTTGGAACAGAAACCATGAGGTCATGTTGAATGGAACGTGGTTGGGAGGGGACAGTAGCAGCACCCATTCAGCATTAATTGTTCCTAAACCAGAAAGTGACCACATCTATTACATATTTACAGCCGATAGCCAAGGTAGAGATAATGGGTTTCAGTATTCTGAAGTGGATATGCAACTTTCTGGCGGAATGGGCGGTATAACCTCAAATAAAAATATTGAACTATACAACCCCACAACGGAGAAAATAACAGCCGTAAAGGGCTGCAATGGTGACTGCTTTTGGGTAATAACCCATAAAATGAAGAGCAGTGAATTTCTAGCCTATAAGGTCACTTCCTCTGGCGTCGACAAAAATCCCGTAATTAGTGATTCCGGAACATTTATCACAACGGGGCTTGAAGCCATAGGCGCTATCAAAATCTCTCCAAATGGAAAAAAACTCGCCGTAGCAAACGAGTATTTGAATGTTGAAATTTTTGATTTTGATTCCGTAACCGGTAAAATCCAAAATCCAGTGGTATTATTAGATGCTGAAGACAGGTATTACGGCATTGAATTTTCTCCTAATAATAAATTACTTTACGTTGGACAAATAGAAGGCGGAATTACTCAATTCAATATTGAAGCTGGTAGTACAGCCGAAATTATAAATTCCAAAACTGAAATTATTGATGACCGAAGTGGCGATGGCTATGCGGCCCTTCAATTAGCAGTAGATGGAAAAATTTACGTTGCCAAATTCGGTAAATATATTGATGTAATTGATGCCCCCAACATCTTAGGAGCTGGGTGCAATTACTTATTTAACGAAATATATCTAACAACCGGAACAAGTCAAATGGGTTTACCGCCCTTTATTCAATCTTACTTTTTTATTGAGGACATTACTTTTGAAAACATCTGCCTTGGCGATAGAACCAAGTTCTCATTAAACGAAACGGTCGAATCGATTTTCTGGGATTTTGGAGACCCTGACTCTGGGACAAATAACACCTCAAAATTGTTAGAACCCACACACATCTTTACGGACCCAGGCACCTATGAAGTGACCACAACGGCAACTTTAGGGCTTGAAATCATAACAGAAACAACAACGGTGACCATTCAAGCGCCCCCTAACGTCAATTCCACTGTAAACCTTATTCAATGTGACGAAGATACCGATGGATTTAGCTTCTTTAATCTTAATGAGGTAATACCAAGAATAACTACAAATACAACCGAAAATACCATAAGCTTTTATGAAAACCAAGCTGATGCTGAAGTTAAAGACAACCCCATTTCAAATACTGTAGCTTATGAAAACCAAATGGCACATAGCGACATCATTTGGGCAAGGGTTGAAAACCCTTATGGCTGTTATAGCACAGTTCAGGTAAACTTAAAAGTTAATCCGACCCAGATTCCTAACACATTTTCAAGGGATTTTTATATTTGCGACGACAATAATGATGGCATTTCCACTTTCGATTTCAGTAGTGTCGATTCTGAAATACGGAACCTATTTCCGTCTGACCAACAAATCATCATTTCATATTATAAAAATGAAACCGAGGCATTGGCCGAAAACAACCCCATTGTTAACATTTCCAATTATACCAATAACAATTCCCCACACATACAACATATTTATGTTAGGGTTGATGGTGTATCCGAAAATGACTGTTTGGGTTTTGGTGACCATATTAATTTACATGTAGTGCCCCAACCTATTGCAAATGCGGTGACCTTAGAAGCTCAATGTGATAATGACGGAGATGGAATGTTTTCGTTTGATATTTCAGAGGTCCAAAGCACCGTAATTGGAAATCAATCTGTCGATAATACATCGGTAAGTTATTTTGACGAAAACAACAATCCTTTGCCCAGTCCCTTGCCCAATCCGTTTTTAACTGGGAGCCAAACCATTTCCATTCGGGTTACAAACCCCAATGTTAGTGATGGAAGTTGCTATGCAGAAACTTCCTTGGAGTTCGTGGTAAACGAACAACCCATTGCATATACCGTACCTGATCAAATATTATGTGATGACGATGCCATTAATGATGATGGAATTATGGGGTTTGATACTTCAGCAATTGAAAATACTCTATTGAATGGGCAAACTGGAATGGACGTCCGGTATTATGACAAATCGGGAGCTGAACTTCCAAGCCCCTTACCCAATCCTTTTGTAACAAATGCACAATCCATAATAGCAGAAGTCATCAACCCAAAAAACACAATTTGCACATCCAACACAGAAATTAAATTTATCGTCAATCCACTGCCAAAATTTACAATTGACACCCCTCAAATAGTATGCTCGTCTGACCCTACATTTACAGTTGTTTTAGACCCAAAGGAGAGTAATACTTCTGAAACATATGATTATGAATGGACTTTTGAAGATGGTTCAATTTTATCAAGCGACCCCAAATTGACGGTATCAATGCATGGCACCTATTCGGTTTCCTTGACTAAAACGGATGGTACGGGCTGCTCACGAACACGCAATATTTTTGTTGATGCCTCTGAATTGGCAACCATCACCCACGATGATATTACCGTTGTGGATAACTCAAACAACAACAGCATTTCCATTAACACAACCAACCTTGGCCAAGGCGATTACGAGTTTGCTTTGGATGACGAATTTGGCAACTATCAGGACGAACCCTTTTTTGATGGGGTAAGTACGGGTATCCATACCTTATATGTTCGGGATAAAAAAGGCTGTGGCACCAGTTTTATTGATGTTTCCGTTATTGGATTTCCCAAATTCTTTACCCCCAATAACGACGGGATAAACGACTTTTGGCAAGTTTACGGAGTAAACAGGCAATTCCAATCGCAAAGCGATATTTCTATTTTTGACCGTTATGGTAAATTGGTAAAACAGTTGGCACCTGCTTCAAAGGGTTGGGATGGCACCTATGTGGGCAACCCGTTACCTGTTGGGGATTATTGGTTTAGGGTGCTCCTGCAAGATGGCAGAACATTTTTGGGGCATTTTACCCTAAAGCGTTAATGGATTGTGTTTAACCCTGAAACCCAATTTCATCTATTTTTAGTATAGTGTGGTCTTCTTGAAAATTTTTGGCGCTTGAATATTTCCAGTCCACTGGATTTATAACAAAACCACTCTCAACAGGATTGTTGTGTATATAATCTACTTTTTGTTTGATTACCTTTTCGCTCCATAGCTCGATGGGTTTGTTGTGGTGTTGCCAAAACTGATATTTACTGTTTGTTGCGTTCTTTTTACAGGCACGTTCAAGCATCCACAACAGCCATTCCTTTCTACTTTCTTGTGGATTGTTTTGAATAGCTTCTGTAACCTTTTTGGCTGTGTGCCTCTTGAAATCTCTTAACAAACCTGAAGAATCGTCTTGATTTGAGCGAAAAATAAAGTGGCAGTGACTTGGCATAAAGCAGTAGGCATACAATTCCATGCCTTTTTCTGCCCTACAATAATCCACACTTTCTGCTAGTATATTAAAGTAAATCTGCCTCGTAAAAATGTCTATCCAATTAACGGTAGCAAAGGATACAAAATAAAGACCTGATTTATTATGGAATTTATAGTTTCGGCTCATGGCCTAAATATAGTTAAAACTTTATACGCTACCGCTAAGCTGTGCTTAGTGGCCATAAACCAACTGAAAAGCCCTTACAATTCTGTAAAAGCTTTTTAAAATTTTATTTCTTGATTTGCTTACTCTTACCGCCACTAGTTGAAAACTAGCGGTAGCGGGGGGGTTACATTTTTTACAATGCATGTATTAGCCTATTTTTATTAAAAAAACAGGCACAAATCTAATTCAAGCTAAAAAAACAATGATAAGGTTTTACCATACAATAAGTAAGGCATTATTCATCACCTAATCTGACCCACTAGGTTTTTAGGTTGCCCATTTAACGCCCTTTAACAGCTTAAAATACAAACAGGCACACCTAATTATGCCTGCTTTTTCTTTGAATTTAAAAACTAACCCGCTGTATTTCTAGGTTTTGAAATATTAAAATATTCTACCCACTAATTTGGGACATTACCTAATTTAGGACACTACCGACACTATCCCTATCAAATCCATTACCAAATTCGTTAAAAAAATAAATTAATATTAAAGGAGTGATGATAGAAAGAATCAAATAAATAGCAGAAATATATTTTATTCTTGATGGTATTAAAATGTATTTCTCTGAGATTATTTCATATCTCTTCTTCCAACCAAAGTAGTAAATATTAAAGAAAAAGATAATTACGCAAAGAATCAAAAAGAAACCACCGATTGAAATATAATCATTTAAACCTAAAAAATAACTGCTTACAATATATAAAACCATAAAATTAGATGCTTGACTAAAAGTAATCACAACAATAGGGACTACTTCAGGGTCACTATCATTCATTTTTGATTTATTATAATGGTATAAAAATATTAAATCATAAAATTTAATTAATTTTTTCATATTTAATACAGTTTTCTACTAATTGCTAAATTCATTTGTGTAGTATTCAATTCTATATTCCATTTATAACTTAATGCTCTTTTGATGTAAATATCCGAATAAATTCCGAAAGCCTTTCTGTTATATGCTTCAGAGTAATTAGTAAAAACTCGACCTGACTCCCAACCAACTGCCCAAGCAGCACCTGCCCAACCACCATATTCAATTCCAGTCAATACTCCTGCGGTAGCACCCCAAGTTTCTATAGCTGCACTTGTATAGTTTCTATTTACTAATTCAGTATAAGCAGTATAATACCCAGCAGCATTACCTAAATATGAAAGTCCCTTTGACGTTAATCTTAATACTTTCAGGGCATTCAAAGCCTCCTTTGTCCCAGTTTCGAAAATTTCACCTGGTATACTATTAAACGTCGATATTCCAGTACTAGGATTATAACTCCTCAGCCAAAAGTCATATTTCGTTAATTTAGGAACTTCATCTAAAGTGATGCCTGAAATATACCCCCCATAAGCTATACCAGCCGAGATATCTCCTAAGTTAAGAGATAACTTGTTATTATCACAAGTTTCAGGACATTTTTTACAATCATCACAATCATTTGTACTTCCATTTGTATTATTAGAATTAGAACCATTCCCTGTTTCACTAGAATCTGAATTACCGCCACTATTGCTATTACTTGCACCATTCTGTGATTGTAATTGCCTGAACAAATTTTGAGCATCAATACCAGTGTAAGTGGTTGAAAAAGCTCCGTCAACAACATCTGCTCCGCTGGGGTCTGCCCAATATACTGGATTATTGTCATAACCATTATATGTTGATTGCGAATGATGTGTTACAGGGTCAATAGTAGTCCATCTTGCTATAGCTGGGTCGTAAGAGCGCAAAGGCATCTCGTATAAGTTTAGCCCCAGTGCCTTTTCATACTCGGTATTATTATACTTCCATTTAAGAGCCGTGTTAGCAAACGAAGTAGGGATGTCATTGTACCCTTGATGCTTGAGCCCAAATGGATAGTAGTTGTTCTCCTCCAGTATCTCATCGTTATAGCTGGTACTGCCCGTCCCATCAACAAGGTTGTCCCCGTTAATGTCCATATAGCTGAGCCTTATGTTCCCCAAGTGGTCCCTGTACTGGTAGGCATA
>NZ_JBJJBQ010000022.1:0-12540 GCF_045446075.1 Flavisericum labens
TGTTACCATTGTTCAGCTTTAATTTATAAATTTAATCCTTTAATAATCTGTATCGGTTATTTAGGACTAGACAAATAGGTTATAGAAGGAGCGACAAGCTCAAAATTAATTGGTCTGGGCGGGTGTCCAACCTATTATTGGTATTTAGGTTACTATTTATGAAAGTGGCTTCATTATCGCTAAAACCACGTTCATACCTTAAATCAATACCAAGTTTTTTAAAGTTTAGCCCAATACCGAAGTTTAAACCAACGGTAAAATCGTTTTTTACATTGTTAATGCTTATGCCATCAAACTCGGTGTCTAAGATATATTGAAACGATGGACCACCAAAAACACTCAATGGACCTATAACCTTGGCGCCAACTAAAATAGGGGCGTCTAGTTTCTGCATTTCAAAAGTGTCGTCGTCATAATCACTTTTTGTACTGGTATAAACCAGCTCTGGCCTTAAATAAAGGTTTTTACCAATTTTTCCAAAAATGCCCAAGTGGTAACCAATGTTTCGGTCTGGGTGCTTGGCATTGCTGCTTATCGATTCAAAATAATCACCATTGGCATTATAGTTTAAGCCACCTTTAAAACCAAACCCTTCTTGAGTTTGTGCGGAAATGGTTGCCGGGATCAGTAGAAGCATTACCAATGCAAAGAATACATTTTTTAAATTTATCATAATGTTCGTTTTTAGATTTCGATTTATATATCAAAAACGCTGCCAAAGCCATATTATTTTCTTTTCAACAATTGTCTAATCATTTTTCAGTAAATTACTTTTGCTTCTAGTTGTTATTTTTAATACGAATCAGTGAACCTACATTTTATCTGACGGAAGCTTATTTTAAAAGTAAAAAATATGTAGGTTTGCGGCGAATAGACTATAATATGAAGTTTGAATTAAAAGGAACGGATACCCAAAGCAAAGCTAGAGCGGGAAAAATAACTACTGACCATGGCGTTATAGAAACACCTATTTTTATGCCTGTAGGTACGGTGGCAACGGTGAAAGGAGTGCACCAACGCGAGCTTAAAAACGATATAAACCCTGATATCATTTTAGGAAACACATATCATTTGTATTTACGCCCACAAACACAGATACTTGAAAAAGCTGGCGGACTTCATAAATTCATGAATTGGGATCGTAATATTTTAACAGATTCTGGTGGTTATCAAGTTTACTCACTTTCAGCAAATCGAAAAATTAAAGAAGAAGGCGTTAAGTTTAAATCACATATTGATGGCAGCTATCATACATTCACTCCAGAAAACGTTATGGAAATTCAGCGAACCATTGGCGCCGATATCATAATGGCTTTTGATGAGTGTACGCCGTACCCATGCGATTATAATTATGCCAAACGTTCTATGCACATGACCCACCGTTGGCTGGATAGATGCATCAATCACTTAGAAAAAACACCGTTAAAATATGATTATAACCAAGCTTTTTTTCCGATAGTTCAGGGAAGCACATACAAAGATTTACGAAAGCAATCGGCCGAGTATATTGCCAACGCCGGTGCTGTTGGAAATGCTATTGGAGGACTATCTGTAGGCGAACCAGCCGAAGAAATGTACGCTATGACCGATGTGGTTTGTTCTATTTTACCAGAAGATAAACCAAGATATTTAATGGGGGTGGGCACACCAATCAATATTTTAGAAAATATTGCGTTAGGTGTAGATATGTTTGATTGTGTTATGCCAACTCGAAATGCGAGAAACGGTATGTTATTTACAGCAAACGGAACCATAAACATTAAAAATTTAAAGTGGGCTGAAGATTTTTCACCCGTAGACGATATGGGAATTACTTTTGTTGATACGGACTATTCTAAAGCCTACTTACGCCATTTATTTACCGTAAATGAAAGATTAGGTGCTCAAATAGCCACCATACACAATTTAGGGTTTTATTTGTGGTTGGTTCGTGAGGCTAGAAAACATATATTAGCCGGAGATTTTAAATTCTGGAAAGACAAAATGATAAAACAAATGGATAAGCGTTTGTAACTGAATGAAGATACTTGACTGGTACATATTAAAACGTTATCTATTAACATTTACCATGTTATTATTATTGTTTATACCAATAATGATAACCGTTCATCTCGCCGAAAAAATTGGTAAAATTTTAGAAAACGAGGTGCCAATAGAAGAGGTGTTAATTTACTTTCTGGATTTTACGGTTTACTTTACCTTTCTGCTTTTTCCATTGTTTCTCTTTATTTCGGTTATTTGGTTTACTTCTAAACTGGCAAATAACACTGAGGTTATTGCCTTTTTGAGCTCAGGAGTTTCATTTACACGGTTCTTAAGACCTTATTTGATAGGCGCAGCGATTGTAGCGTTATTTTCAATTCTGTTAGGTTTGGTTTTGGCTCCAAAAGCCAGTGAAGGTTTTAACGACTTTACCTATAAATATTTAAAAAAGCATAAAAGTGCTGTCGATAACACCGATGTTTACAGGCAAATTAATGACAATGAAATTATTTTCGTTAGCAGTTTCAATATAAAAAATAATACCGGAAGTAATTTTACATTGGAGCATTTTGAAGATAACCAATTGAAATATAAAATTTCAGCGAGCAGTATAAAATATATTGAAGAAGACACCTTGTACAGGTTAACAAACTATGTGAAAAGGGACATTGGCCAAAATGAAGATGAACTGAACATTGTAAGATATAAGGACACACTTTTCGATTTTGATGTTGATGATTTAATTCCAGTAATTTATGCGGCTGAAACTAAAATGTACGGTGAATTAAAACGGTTTATAGCCAAAGAAGAAGCTCGTGGGTCGTCAAATGTTGGACGCTTCAAATTGGTGTTGTACCGTAAATGGAGCCTCCCAGTTTCGGTATTTATATTAACCATTATTGCTGTAGCGGTATCGTCTATAAAAAGAAGGGGTGGTATGGGGGTGAACCTCGCTTTGGGCATTTGTATTGCCATGGTTTTTGTTTTTTTTGATAAGATTTTTGGCGTAATGGCAGAACAATCAGATTTTTCACCTGTAGTGGCGGTATGGTTTCCTAACTTTCTTTTTGGTATTTTAGCTGTTTACCTGCTGTATAATGCCAAGCGCTAAATTTACAAATTATCTGCATCTTCATTTTTTAGTTTTTATAGCTGGTTTTACAGCTATTTTAGGTGAGTTAATTTCCATAAAGGCTGTTGATTTGGTTTGGTACAGAATGGTAATGGCCGCAGTTTTAATGCTTGTTTTTATTTTTTTAACCAAAGTTAAATTGGTTATCAGTTTAAAGGCCTTATTGAGGTTTTCAATAGCTGGAGTTATTATAGCGTTACATTGGATAACCTTTTTTGGAGCCATAGACGTGTCAAACGTTTCCATTACGCTTGCCATGTTTTCAACCGGAGCATTCTTCGCTTCCATCATTGAACCCATAATTTACAAGCGTGGTATTATTTGGTACGAAATTCTTTTTGGGATAGTCGTTGTTATTGGAGTTTTCATTATTACTCAAAGTGAAATAAAATATTGGTTGGGTATTGTCCTCGGAATACTGTCTGCATTTTTATCATCATTGTTTGCTGTGTTAAATGGTAGTTTTCTAAAAAATCATTCGGCAACCGTTATTTCGTTTTATGAGTTTTTAAGTGGTGTAGCATTTATTTCCATTTATTTATTCTGCGTTGATGATGGCTTTTCAAACACCTTTTTCAGCATCAGTTCAAAAGATTTTTTGTACCTTTTTATTCTGGCATCAGTTTGTACTGCCTATGCGTTTATTGCGTCGGTTTATATTATGAAAGAAATAAGTCCGTACACCGTTGTGCTCACCTATAACCTGGAACCGCTTTACGGTATTATCATGGCAATTTTATGGTTTCCAGAGAAAGAAAAAATGAGTACAGCGTTTTATTATGGTGCTTCTGTAATTATAGGTGTCGTGTTGTTAAACGCCTTCTTGAAATCCAACAGAAAGCTAAAAAGAAAGTATTCTTAAATGGAATATAGGGTTAAACAGAATTAAAGTTTTTATATTTGTACACTAACTAAAATTAATAGCCAAAACAAAATTCTTATGGAATATTTAGAATTTGAACTTCCTATAAAAGACCTCGAGGACCAGTTGCAAAAGTGCAAGGTGATTGGAGAAGAAAGTGATGTTGATGTTACCGAAACTTGCAAGCAAATTGAAAAAAAATTAGCCTCTACACAGAAAGATTTATATAAAAATTTAACACCCTGGCAGCGTGTGCAATTATCACGTCACCCAAACAGACCTTATACTTTAGATTACATTAAAGCGATTTGTGGCGATACTTATTTAGAATTGCATGGCGATAGAAGTTTTAAAGACGATAAAGCCATGATTGGTGGTTTGGGTAAAATTGGCGACCAAAGTTTTATGTTTATTGGTCAACAAAAAGGTTACAATACAAAAACCAGACAGTATAGAAATTTTGGGATGGCAAACCCAGAAGGTTACAGAAAGGCTTTGCGTTTAATGAAATCGGCCGAAAAATTCGGTATACCAGTAGTAACGCTTTTAGATACCCCTGGAGCGTATCCTGGTTTGGAAGCGGAAGAGCGGGGGCAAGGAGAGGCCATTGCAAGAAACATTCTAGAAATGACCAGGTTAAAAGTGCCTGTAATTACGGTTGTAATAGGTGAAGGTGCTTCCGGCGGGGCCTTAGGTATTGGCGTAGGAGATAAAGTGTTAATGTTAGAGAATACTTGGTATTCAGTAATTTCACCAGAATCATGTTCATCCATTCTTTGGCGAAGCTGGGAATATAAGGAACAGGCTGCAGAGGCTTTAAAACTAACTGCTGCCGACATGAAAAAACTAAAACTAGTGGACGCCATTATTAAAGAACCTCTTGGAGGTGCCCACAGAGATCGCGAAAAAACTTTTAAAACCGTTAGCAACGCAATCGTAAAAAATTACGAGGATTTAAAAAAGTTATCACCAAAAGATTTAGTAGAACAACGAATGGCAAAATATGCCGATATGGGTGTTTATAAGGGGTAATAACTTAAAACAAATAACAATAACAAAAAATCCGAAGTTAAAACTTCGGATTTTTTGTGGCTATTCACAATTTTTTTAAGTTATTAACAGTTAAAATGTTAACTGTTTGTGAACAATCAAAACAAAAAGAAATCCATATAACACTTTCTTTTTAATTACTTTCGTAGTCATGAAACAACCAAACCAACTTCAAGGATATAAAGTCGATAAAAGTACCCTAATTAGTCTTGAAAAAGGAAAAATACCGCCACAAGCTGTTGATTTAGAAGAAGTTGTGCTTGGCGCTATGATGATTGATAAAAAAGGTGTCGATGAGGTTATCGATATTTTAAGTCCAGATGCATTTTATAAAGATGCCCATCAACACATTTTTGAAGCTATATTTCAGTTGTTTGAAAATAGCGAACCGGTTGACTTATTAACCGTTTCTACGCAGTTAAAGAAAAATGGTAAACTAGAATTGATAGGTGGTGATTTTTATTTGATTTCTTTAACCCAAAAAGTATCATCTTCTGCCCATATTGAGTTTCATGCTCGTATCATTCTTCAAAAATTCATCCAACGTAGTTTAATAAAAATTTCAAACGAAATTATTGAAGACTCTTACGATGAAACCAAGGATGTTTTTGATTTATTGGATAAGGCCGAATCCAAACTTTACGAAGTTACCCAAGGCAACATAAAAAAATCTAGTGAAACAGCACAAGAACTGGTAATACAGGCCAAAAAGAAAATTGAGGAAATCTCAAACAAAGAGGGGCTTAGTGGTATTCCAACTGGGTTAACTAAATTAGATAAATTAACTTCGGGTTGGCAACCTTCCGATTTAATTATCGTGGCCGCACGTCCAGGTATGGGTAAAACGGCTTTAACTTTATCAATGGCTCGAAATATTGCTGTTGATCAAAATATCCCGGTAGCATTCTTCTCTTTAGAGATGGCATCGGTACAGTTGATAACCCGTTTGATTTCTAGTGAAACAGGTTTGTCTTCAGAAAAATTAAGAACGGGTAAACTCGAAAAGCATGAATGGGAGCAGCTTAACGTAAAAGTTAAGGATTTAGAAAAAGCACCGTTATATATAGACGATACACCATCTCTTTCCATTTTCGATTTAAGGGCAAAAGCAAGACGATTATCGTCCCAACATGGTATCAAACTTATTATGATTGATTACTTGCAATTAATGACTGGCGGAAGTAGCCATGCTGGAAACCGTGAACAGGAAATATCGATGATTTCAAGGAACTTAAAGGCCTTGGCTAAGGAACTTAATGTTCCAGTAATCGCTCTGTCGCAGTTATCACGTGCCGTTGAAACTCGTGGTGGCAGTAAACGTCCGTTATTATCAGATTTACGTGAATCTGGTGCTATTGAGCAGGATGCCGATATAGTAAGTTTTATTTACAGACCCGAGTATTATAAAATTGATGAGTGGGATGATGAAGAACGCTCACCAACTGAAGGCCAAGCTGAGTTTATAGTGGCAAAGCACCGTAATGGAGGATTGGAAAACATTAGGTTGAAATTTATTGGTCATTTAGGTAAGTTCGATAATTTAGATGATTTTGATTCCCCATTTGAGTTCCATTCAAAAATGAACGCTTCAGAAAGTGAAGATGGTTTTAAATCAGATAATTTTAAAGCTAGTCCCGATCAGGCATTTGGTAGTTCCTTTAACGATGATGATGACAGCGATGTTCCGTTTTAGGCATTAAAGTCCTGTTAAACAATGCAAAATAAAAACAAATTTGGTTATCTTTCGATAAAATTGGGGTTTGGTCATTTCAAAAAAGGGACGATGGAGAAACCCCATTAAGTTTTAACCTCAATTGAAAAAAATATTATTTACACTATTATTAATCTGCTTTGGCTTAAAAAGCTATGCCTCGTACATCCTTATTCCTATGGATGCTGATGGGCAAAAAAACCATTTAAAAGCTTACGGAATAACGTATTGGACCTTAAGTAAACAATTGAAGGTAAAATGGCTTTTGAATTACAAAGGTGGTGCGTTTTTACTTCCGGATACTGAAACCATTCAACGTGAATGCCAAATTAGAGGGGTCTCTTTTGAGGTTATATCTAACGATAAAGCGGCAAGTATTCTTCAAGAAATAAGTAGTCCCAGTCAAAACATGGAAGCTGTAGTTTTAGAAAAGGCACCTAAGATAGCTGTATATACACCGAGTGGAAAATTGCCATGGGATGACGCTGTAACTATGGTTTTGCAGTATGCCGAAATTCCTTATGAAACAGTTTACGATGAAGAGGTTTTAAATGACGGCTTATTGGTTTTTGATTGGTTGCACCTTCATCATGAAGATTTTACTGGGCAGTATGGTAAGTTTTATGCGCAGTATCGCGCTGCTTCCTGGTATATTGAAGAGAAAAGGGACGCCGAGGCTTTGGCGCAAAAACTGGGTTATAATAAGGTTTCTGATGCTAAATTGGCTGTGGCGCTGAAAATCCGTGACTATGTTGTTGGTGGCGGGTTTATGTTCGCTATGTGTAGTGCTACCGATAGTTTTGATATTGCGCTCTCCGCTGAAGAAGTGGATATATGTGAACCCATGTTTGATGGCGATGCAAGCGACCCGGGTTATCAAAATAAAATTAATTACAATAAGACATTTGCTTTTACGGATTTCCTTTTGGAAAGGAGTCCAAAGGTTTATGAGTTTTCATCTATAGATATGACTAGAAAGCGTATGATTCCCAAAACGGCCGATTACTTTTCTCTTATGGAGTTTTCTGCAAAATGGGACCCTGTTCCAACAATGCTTTGCCAAAATCATACGGCTTTAGTTAAGGGGTTCATGGGGCAAACCACATCGTTCACTCGAGATGAAATTAAATCGAACGTATTGGTTATGGGCGAAACAAAAAGTAATGGCGAGGCCAAATATATTCATGGTATAAAGGGAAAAGGCTTTTTTACCTTTTATGGAGGTCATGACCCTGAAGATTATCAACACAGGGTTGGTGACTCCAAAACGGAACTCGATCTACACCCAACTTCACCAGGCTACAGGCTGATATTGAATAATGTCTTATTTCCTGCGGCAAAAAAGAAAAAACAGAAGACTTGATTATAGAGACTACTGAGAAGATTTCAATAAAAGGATATTTTAATCACCATGCCAACGCGCAGAATCTAAATTTCAATTATTTGAGTTACTTTTTTAAAAGTATATATAAAACCATCGGCAATTTCCCCCTGTGAGGTATGGTTTTCATTGAGTATAAAAGTAGAGTCTTCAACCGTAATTTTCCCCAATTCGTTCCCATTAACAACTAAAAAATCTTCACTGCCTTTTGCAATAAGAGAAAAGTTAAAAAGACCAGATTCTAAACCAGACTGTTTGGTGTCGTCAGTATTTCTGTTTTGAACGTTTAAAGTGCCATTAACATCATTAAAGTTCCAAACTACAGTATCTTGACTAAACTGGTTATCTACTCCCGCAAGGCCTCCAGTTGTATTTGTTAAATGCCAAAAAACAACCGTAATCTCTCTACTTTCATCTTTATTATTGTTATTAAGAGAGCAATTAGTCAACAATAGAAAAACCGTAAGCGCTTTGATGAAATGATATTTCATAGTTGTTGCCGTTTTTTCGTTTGTTTTTAATTTACAAAATAACTTTGACTATTTTTGGATAAAATTAAAGTATGACAGTTTTTCAGAAAGAAATTAGGTTAAAAGAATGCTCTAGAGGGTTTCATTTAGTTACAAATGAAATTTTAGATGCCATCCCTGAAGTTAATCAAATTAAAATAGGGCAGTTACAGGTTTTTATTAAGCATACTTCGGCCAGTATAACAATAAATGAAAATGCGGATTATACGGTAAGAACAGATTTTGAAAGTCATTTTAACAAAATGGTTCCGGAAAACGCACCATACTATAAGCATACTTACGAAGGGCCTGACGATATGCCTGCGCATATTAAGGCATCATTATTAGGTAGCTCTATACTTATTCCCATTACCAATGGTAAACCCAATTTAGGTACTTGGCAAGGTATTTATTTATGCGAACACAGAGATTACGGCGGTAGCAGAAAGTTAGTTGTTACTGCTTTTGGAATATAAAAAAATCCGACTCTTTCGAGCCGGATTTTATATTAAGCGAATAATATGTTTTACAATAGGCAAAAAGCCTTATTTTACTTTCTCTATAACAGCTTTAAAAGCTTCTGGGTTGTTCATAGCTAAATCTGCTAAAACCTTACGGTTTAATTCAATATCATTAGCTTTTAATTTACCCATAAATTGAGAATAAGATAAACCGTGTTCTCTGGCTCCGGCGTTAATACGCGTAATCCATAATGCACGGAATGTTCTCTTTTTGTTTCTACGGTCTCTGTACGAGTATTGCATCGCTTTGTCAACCGCATTTTTAGCTACTGTCCAAACGTTTTTACGACGTCCGAAGTAACCTTTTGCTTGTTTTAATACCTTTTTTCTTCTGGCTCTTTTGGCTACAGAATTTACTGATCTTGGCATAATTTTAAATGTTTTTTGTAGTAGGCGGTCGAAAATCGACACTTTAATTGAGCCTAACTCCAGGGTTTATAAATTGTTTTAACCGATTAAAAACGTATTACTTTAAACGTAACATGGTTTTAATGTTATCTTCGTCAGCCTTGTGCACTAATGTGTCATGGGTTAACGCTAGCTTACGCTTTTTAGATTTCTTTGTTAAGATGTGACTCTTAAAAGCGTGCTTTCTTTTAATCTTACCAGTACCGGTTAACTTAAAACGTTTTTTGGCACTAGATTTTGTTTTCATTTTAGGCATTTCTTCTCCTAGTTTTTAATTATTTCGCTTAATTATCTTTAGTCCTGAAAATCAGGTCATTTACTTTTTAAGGGGAGCAATAAACATGGTCATTCGTTTGCCTTCCAATCGAGGCATTTGCTCTACTTTTCCATATTCTTCAAGATCTTGTGCTAATCTTAAAAGAAGAATTTGTCCTTGCTCTTTAAATACTATTGAACGTCCTTTAAAGAATACAAATGCTTTTAATTTTGCACCATCTTTTAGGAACTTTTCAGCATGTTTCTTCTTAAACTCGTAATCATGGTCATCAGTTTGAGGACCAAAACGAATTTCTTTAATGGTTACTTTGCTAGCTTTAGCTTTTAAAGCTTTCTCACGTTTCTTTTGCTCATAAAGAAACTTTTTATAATCCATAACTTTACAAACAGGAGGGTCGGCATTCGGAGAAATCTCTACTAAATCCAGTCCTTCTGCATCTGCTATTCGCATGGCATCACCTTTGGTGTAAATACCAACTTCTACATTGTCTCCAACGAGACGTAGTTTTTGAGCTGTAATTTTAGAGTTAATCTTGTGCTTATCCTCTTGTATTACCCTTCTGGGTTTTTGTCTTCTTCTAATTGCTATGGCGTTATGGTTTTAAATTAAACTTATTTTTATTTATTGATTAAAACGATTTCAACGTTTTTTTTATGTCTTCTTTTATGATTTCCGTAAACTCTTCTATAGAAATCATGCCTAAATCTGCTCCACCGTGTTGACGCACAGTGATTTTGCCTTTTTCCTCTTCTTGCTCACCAATGATGACCATATACGGGTGTTTTTGCATTTCGGCTTCCCGAATTTTCTTCCCAATAGTCTCGTTTCTATGGTCTACAAGGGCGCGAATTTCGTTATTTTCTAGCAAATTTAAAACTTTTTGGGAGTATTTTTCATATTTCTCACTAATAGATAAAATAATAACTTGCGTTGGCATGAGCCAAAGTGGGAAATTACCTCCAGTGTGTTCCAGTAGTAAAGCTACAAAACGCTCCATGCTACCAAATGGTGCACGATGAATCATAACCGGCCTGTGCGATTCATTATCGCTGCCTTTGTAAGTTAAATCAAAACGTTCAGGTAAGTTGTAGTCTACCTGAATAGTGCCAAGTTGCCAACGTCTGCCCAAGGCGTCTTTAACCATGAAATCAAGCTTTGGTCCGTAAAAGGCGGCTTCGCCTGTTTCAATAACATAGTTAAGGCCCTTGTCTTCGGCAGCATTGATAATAGCTTGTTCGGCTTTTTCCCAATTGGAAACATCGCCAATATATTTGTCGGGGTTTTCAGGATCCCTTACAGAAACTTGAGCGGTGAAGTTTTCAAAACCTAATGAACCGAATACATAAAGCACCAAATCAATAACATTTTTGAACTCTTCATCCAATTGTTCAGGCATACAGAATAAATGGGCGTCATCTTGAGTAAAACCGCGCACTCTTGTAAGACCATGCAATTCGCCGCTTTGTTCATATCTATATACGGTGCCAAATTCAGCATAACGCTTTGGTAAATCTTTATAGCTCCATTGAGCGCTTTTATATATTTCACAGTGATGTGGGCAATTCATGGGTTTTAATAAAAACTCCTCATCTTCCTTTGGTGTATGTATAGGTTGAAAACTGTCCTCACCATATTTAGCATAGTGCCCAGATGTAACATATAGTTCTTTTTGGCCAATGTGTGGTGTAACAACCATTTCGTAACCAGCTTTCTTTTGTGCTGCTTTTAAGAAGTTTTCCAAACGTTCTCGTAAAGCGGCACCTTTTGGAAGCCATAATGGGAGACCCTGTCCTACTTTTTGAGAAAAAGTAAAGAGTTCAAGTTCTTTCCCTAGTTTTCTGTGGTCGCGTTTTTTTGCTTCCTCAAGCATGTTTAAGTACTCGGTAAGCTCTTTTTGTTTTGGGAACGAAATACCGTAAACTCGAGTTAATTGTGGTTTGTTTTCGTCACCTCGCCAATATGCTCCTGCAACACTTAATACTTTTATGGCTTTTATAATTCCCGTATTGGGTATATGGCCACCACGACACAAATCGGTAAAAGTAGAGTGGTCGCAAAAGGTTATGGTGCCATCTTCAAGATTTTCAATCAATTCAGTTTTAAACGGATTCTCTTTATAGAGATTCAAAGCTTCAGCTTTACTTGCCGAACGCATTTTAAAATCATGTTTTCCGCGGGCAATCTCTAACATTTTGTTTTCAATTGCTTTGAAATCCTTTTCAGAAACCGAGTGCTCACCAAAATCTACATCATAATAAAAACCGTTTTCAATTGCAGGGCCAATGGTAAGTTTGGCTCCAGGATACAATTCTTCAATAGCCTGTGCCAAAACGTGGGCGCTACTGTGCCAAAAGGCAGTTTTACCTTCGTCGTCTCTCCAAGTGTACAAAATCAATTTGCCGTCAGTGGTCAATGGCGTTACGGTTTCTACGGTTGTGCCATTAAAACTTGCTGAAATTACATTTCTGGCCAGCCCCTCGCTAATGCTTTTTGCAACGTCCATTGGCGTAGTACCTTCTTCAAAGGTTTTTACACTCCCATCCGGTAAAGTAATATGTATCATATAGTAAATTGAAATTCGGCTGCAAAGATAACAGTATAAAAAAATCCACACAACTATATATATAAGTATAATTTTCATTTAGCGTTCCCCTGGGGGTCGGGCTTTTTGCCGTATCTTTTTTTCATTTCTCAAAAAAGGATGCC
>NZ_JBJJBQ010000023.1:0-6132 GCF_045446075.1 Flavisericum labens
CGTTTGTGGGAGAGTAGGTCGTTGCCTTTTTTGGAAACCCTTCATAGAAATATGAAGGGTTTTTTGTGTTTGTATATTATGCTAACGGAGTTGAGGCAAATAAATTTTTTATCTCAAAATCTGTTAAAAACAATCAAATTCTTATCTTCAATGCCAACTTTAATTTAGGCTATGGCTGAAAATAGAGAACTTCAATTGGCTTGGGATTTTGTAAACAATACCAATCGTTCTATTTTTTTAACGGGTAAGGCGGGAACTGGTAAAACAACCTTTCTGCATCGTTTAAAAATGCATAGTTTAAAGCGACTTGTTGTTGTTGCTCCAACAGGTGTGGCCGCAATCAATGCGAAAGGTGTTACAATACATTCATTCTTCCAAATGCCTTTTGGACCTATTCTGCCTGATACAGATTTAAATACTTCAAAGGGTTTCAACCGAAAATTCAGCAAAACAAAAATTAATATTATCAAATCGATGGATTTACTAGTTATTGATGAGATGAGTATGGTTCGTGCAGATTTACTGGATGGTATTGACCGAACGTTGCGACGTTTTAGAAACCGAAACATGGTTTTTGGAGGTATTCAAGTGTTAATGATTGGAGATTTACAACAGCTTTCTCCAGTTATTAAGGAGCAGGAATGGGATTTACTTAAACACATCTATAAAAATGGATTTTTCTTTAGTAGTTTGGCTTTTCAAGAATGTAAAGCCATAACCATTGAACTCAAGCACATCTATAGACAGGAAAACCCTAGGTTTATTGAAATACTCAATGAAATTAGAAATAATAAGCTGAGTCAGGAGGGAGCCCAAGAATTAAACAAACGTTTTATTGCTGATTTTACACCCAAACCTGATGATGGCTATATTTCTTTAACCACACATAATAACAAAGCTGAGGCTACCAATCAAACTGAATTAGAAAAATTAAAAACTAATTCCGTTACTTACAGGGCTGAAATAGATGGCAAATTTCCTGAATATGCCTACCCCAATAAGGAAAATTTAGAGTTGAAAGTTGGTGCTCAGGTCATGTTTGTAAAAAATGATAGCAGCGGTGAAAAACGATACTTTAACGGTAAAATTGGAAAAGTAATTCATTTGGATTCTGATGAAGTTGTGGTTCATTGCCCAGATGATGATTTTAATATTATAGTTACTCCAGAAATTTGGGAAAATATTAAATATTCGGTTGATGCTGAAACCAAAGCCATCACAGAAGACAAAATAGGATCTTATACACAAATGCCTCTGCGTTTGGCTTGGTCGATAACCATTCATAAAAGCCAAGGCTTAACCTTTGATAAAGCAATTATCGACGCCCAGGGCGCATTTGCCCATGGCCAAACCTATGTGGCGTTAAGTAGATGTAAATCGTTGGGAGGTTTAGTCTTAAAAAGTAAAATACACCCTAACCAAATTATTAGCGATGGTAATGTAAATGCATTTAATGAAGATGCTGAAAAAAATGCACCTAATGAAAAGGTTTTAAAGCAGTCCCAGAAAAGCTTTCAACTAGATTTGGTTTCAGAAATATTTGATTTTTACGAATTTTTATATCCATTAAATCGAATTTTAGATATTTATTATAAAAATAGAACCGTTGTTCAAGGGCCTATTGAAGATATTTTTCTGAATATAAAAAATGCTATTATTAACCTTTTAAAGGTGAGTAATGGATTTAAAAGTCAACTGCAGCAACTTTCAGAAAGTGATGAATATTTACCAGAACAAAGTAATGTTATTCAAGAGCGGTTTAAAAAAGCTATGGACTATTTTAAAGCGGAAACCGAAAAAAACATTGCTCAACCTTTAAAGAACTTTGGCTTTACTACCGACAACCAAGCCATAGGAAGTGAAATAACCAAACACTTGGATGCTTTTGATGAACTGTTTGAAGCAAAGCAATTGTATTTTAAGGAAATGACCGATGTTTTTAATGTTGAACATTTTTTAGAGTTGCGTGCAAAATCCATTTTTACAGGAAAGGAAAAACCCAAGAAGAAGAGACAAACTGTGGTTGAAGGCACCAGTAATATTGAACTTTTTGAAAAGCTACGCAACCTTAGAAATGAGATAGCTGAAGAAAATGACCTAATCCATTATCAAATTTTTACCCAAAAAGCACTTTACGAGATGTGCGAAACCTTGCCAACAAATGAAAAAGAACTTTTGGCGGTTAATGGGATGGGAAAAACCCGCATAAAAAAATACGGTTCTTCTATATTAAATGTTATTCGTGGCTATTGTGATGAAAATAATATAGAGACATCAACAGGGCCAGAAATCTTTGATATGCCCAAGCCAAAAAAGAAAAAGGGTGATACCAAAAAGGAATCATTGCAAATGTTTAAGTCTGGTAAATCTATTCAGGATATTGCAGATGAACGCGAACTCAACGAAAATACAATATTCGGGCATTTGGCCAGTTTTGTTGTTTCTGGAGAAATAAGAGTAACCGATTTGATGCCTGAGGAACATTACGAAGCATTGAAAAGCATCATTCCAAAGCATCATTTTCAGAACCTATCTGATTTAAAGCATCAACTGGATGATAAGTATTCTTATGGAGAGCTGCGTTTGGTGTTAGAGGGTTTGAAGGATTAAGACATGGATTTTACTAATTAGTAATTATATTTAGTTTGACTGGAAAAATGTTTGCACATGCGGAGCATCTGGAGGTTCTCGAATGAGTAATAAATAGTTTAAAGTAAAAGACAGTTATAATGACGGGGCTCAACTCTTGCCATTCTGAACAGAGAAGTTAAGCCCGTCAGAACCGATGGTACTGCATCCGTGGGAGAGTAGGTCATGGCCTTTTTTGGAATCCCTTCATGGAAAAATGAAGGGGTTTTTGCTTTTAGTCATTTAATCAATGAAAAACTATATTTTAACCAAATAAGTAATCTAAACAATACATTTCTATAATTAAAGTATATCCCATTCTATAATTCAAACTAGATAATGATAGGTTAGAAAATGCTGTTAAATACACTTATAATTTTTGCCATCAAGCTTTTAAGTATTTGCTTATGGTATTAATTTTAAATATATTTTTTCTTACAAAATTTAGTTGTTTTTATGTATTTCGTCGATTAAATGTTGTTTTATTACGCTTAAAAACAATTTATGTATATATTCAGACCGAATTTAGCTTACTGCGTTTATAAGGAGTCAATATTTTAAAAACCAGATATTAAATATATGATGGATATCATGCTAACCATTATCACTTAACTTATTATTAATACTAAACTATAATAGATATGAAAAATATAATAATATCTAATTTTCATCCTATTTTGGCTGGAAAGTTAATTAGTCAAGACAAGTTGAATCAGTACACAAAATTTCTGTACTACCATTATCAAAACCATCCTGTTTTAGTTGCAGAGGGGAACTTAGATCAAAAAGAACCTTTATTTTTTGAAGAAGTATCCGAACATGTTGATAAATATGCCGTGTCATCGAATAATATAGCAAAAAGACAAGTCTTACTTTTCGATGAGATAGAGCCATTTATTGTAAATGATATGGAATATACGGAACCTTGGGATTACATTTTTCCTGTTGGTTTTGAAGATTTACAAGGAAGTCATTATGGTCCGAAGATTGGGGCACGTATGGATTGGTTCAAGAAAAAAGTAAAAAATGTTTTTGATAAGTTTTATGAATATTCACCCAATAAGCCTGAAAATATTATACATGTAACATGCTCTGGTTATTCTGCTCCAAGTTTAGCGCAAGAAGCAGTTATAGAGCGTAATTGGGACGATGTAAGCGTTACTCATTCTTATCATATGGGGTGTTATGGAGCCTTTCCTGCTATACGAACAGGTTCAGGATTGTTAAGTTACAGTGAAAAAAAGGGAAGGGTTGATATTGTGCATACAGAATTATTGTCAACTCATTTAAATTTAACGGATTTCTCGCCTGCTAATACCGTGATTTGTTCATTGTTTGCAGATGGATTTATTGGATATTCGCTATATGATGAAACAAGTTTTTTCAATGATGATTCAATTAAGAGTAAAGTTGGATTAAAAATACTGGCTTCTCATGAAGTTATTATCCCCGATTCTTTGGAGGATATGACTTGGAATTTGGGAGAGTATAATTTTTTAATGACGCTCTCTAAACGTGTACCTATTTTCATAAAAAAATATATTGAGAAGTTTATTACGGATATGTGTAATAAAATTGATTTAAATTTTAAGGAGCAAAAAGATTCGATATATTATGCCATACATCCTGGTGGACCAAAAATTATTGATCACATTGTGAACGAGTTAGAAATAGAAAAAAAACAGGCGCATTGGTCCTACGAGGTTCTAAAAAATAATGGAAATATGTCTTCAGCTACAGTTCCTCATATTTTTAATGAAATTGTAAAAGATCCTAATATTAAGCCCAACACTAAAATTATTGCGGTAGCATTCGGACCTGGTTTAACTGCAACGGGGTTAGTACTTGAAAAAGTGGCTTGAGTTTTTTATAGACTTATTATCCAATCTATTTGATTGAATAAATTTCATTGATGATTAAAAACTAGCCTAAAACGGGTAATCAATACAAGGTTCTTTATCACAAAAGGCCTTATATGAAATGTGTGAAACTTTACCATCCAATAAAGCAGAGCTTTTGGAGTTGAACGGTATGGGAAAAACTCGTGTAAAAAAATATGTTTCTAAAATTTTGAAGTTGTTAGGGCCTATTTTGATGAAAATAATATTGAAACATTAATAGGACAAGAAATTTTTGATGCTCTGTAAGCTCCCCCAAAAACGCTCTTGATAAATTTTTAACACCATATCAAAATATAATATTTTGATATGGTGTTATATAATTCAATTATTTTAATTTATTACATCTAAAATCATTCTTTTAAAACTATAAACCTTTTAATGATAAACTGCTTATTGTTTTTGATAATGGCTAGGTGTACACCCTCCTGATATTGTTTGGTGATTTCAAGAATAACCTTTTCGAAATTTTCCACTTTTTTATTAAATAATAATCTTCCGTACAAGTCAAAGATTTTTAAATCAGATTCTAGCTCAACAAGCTCATTAATATCAATAGTGAGTTTGGTATTCACTGGATTGGGATACATCTTAACAGCATTTCTATAACTTGTTTTATTTGCAACTTCACAATCTACTGTTGCTTTGTTTTGGTTTAATTCCACATGATTTGTGACAATAATATCGTCATCGTATTCACAGACCTCGGCGTGAGCAATGATGTAGAATTGATTAAGCTGACTCACATCAATCGGATCGAAAATTACTTCATTTGTTGCATCTAATGTTGCAGATTTAAAAGGATACTGTCCCGGGGCTACAGTGTATTTTTGTCCTTTTTTCGGATACGATTCACAGCCTATATACAAATGCACTTTATTTAAGGAATAACCGGAAATCACTTGGTACTTAACATTCACTTTACCTTCTAAATATTTAACAATAACTTGTCCGACTAAATTTTCATTAGATAATTGATAATCTCCTGCACCAATATATATATCCATATAATAAGTGTTCTCCTCTGTTATCATATTTGTCCATCCCCAGCGATTGAAGTCTTCAGAAAAACGTTCTGAATTACTAATTGATTTAGCAAAGCCAGTTTCACATCTTGGTTCTTCTATATCACAGACGTCTCCAATTCCGTTTAAATCGGAGTCTAATTGATCTGGATTATATGCATCTAAACAATTGTCCACATCATCACATATGCCATCACCGTCGGTGTCGCCACCTTCATTTATACAGTCATTACATGTATTTGTTTCATCATTCGGACAGGCATCACAGGCATCTCCAATGCCATCACCATCTGCATCGGCCTGGTCTGCATTGGCATTATTTGGACAGTTGTCGATATTACCACAAACACCATCACCATCTGAATCATTATCTGGATCGTTTGGACACGTATCACAGGCATCTCCAATGCCATCGCCATCTGCATCGGCCTGGTCTGTATTGGCATTATCTGGACAGTTGTCTAAGTCTCCGCAAACTCCATCACCGTCTGCATCGTTGTTTGAATCATTTGGACACGTATCACAGGCGTCTCCAATGCCATCACCATCTGCATCGGCCTGGTCTGCATTGGCATTATCTG
>NZ_JBJJBQ010000024.1:2500-5553 GCF_045446075.1 Flavisericum labens
TTAACCTTGCCAGCAACGGTAACTCGTAGGCTCATTATGCAAAAGGCACGCCGTCACAGATCAAGTCTGCTCCGACCGCTTGTAAGCGTATGGTTTCAGGTTCTATTTCACTCCCTTATTCAGGGTTCTTTTCACCTTTCCCTCACGGTACTGGTTCACTATCGGTCTCTCAGGAGTATTTAGCCTTATGGGATGGTCCCCACAGATTCATACAGGGTTTCACGTGCCCCGCACTACTCAGGATACCACTATGTCCACACTCTTTGCCTATACCGGGCTATCACCGTCTTTGGCCTGTCTTTCCAAACAGTTCTAGTTCATCGTGCTTCTAATGTCGTGGTCCTACAACCCCGGCACTGCCGTAACAGCACCGGTTTGGGCTAATCCGCGTTCGCTCGCCACTACTAGCGGAATCACTTTTGTTTTCTCTTCCTCCGGGTACTTAGATGTTTCAGTTCCCCGGGTTTGCCTCCTTGCGGATACTATGTCTTCAACATAGTGGGTTGCCCCATTCGGACATCCACGGATCAAATCGTATGTGCCGATCCCCGTGGCTTTTCGCAGCTTATCACGTCCTTCTTCGCCTCTGAGAGCCTAGGCATTCCCCATACGCCCTTGTTTAGCTTATTGTACTTTTTGCTTTTTTAATGAGTTTTATCAATAGACTGGTGTCTATATGATAATTGCTTAATCGACTATCGCTCGCGTGATGCCGATCAAACAGAATTATTGTTACTACACCTCCAATAAATTGGAAATGTATTAATTTCATGTATCTTTTTTCAATATGTCAATGAACGTGTGGCGAACCGCCACTGATAAATCACTACCAGCGGACGATTTAATGCCGTCGTGGAGAATATCGGAGTCGAACCGATGACCTCCTGCGTGCAAGGCAGGCGCTCTAGCCAGCTGAGCTAATCCCCCGTTTTTTCAGTGTTCAGTTAACAGTTATCAGTTAACAGTACTTATAACGGCTACCCAACCTCTAAAATTTCCTTTCAATATATTATGAACTTATTTTGCCCTTTCGGCCAAAATTGTAGTCTCAGGCAGACTCGAACTGCCGACCTCTACATTATCAGTGTAGCGCTCTAACCAGCTGAGCTATGAGACTGTTTATAGTCGTTAGTTTTCAGTTTTCAGTGGCTTTTACGCCTCTGATCACCGTTGACTGGTGACTTAATATTTTAAATTGACAGCAATGAGAACAAACTATCCCTTGTAATAGTTATGATACCTTTTAGTCGTCTTTCTCTAGAAAGGAGGTGTTCCAGCCGCACCTTCCGGTACGGCTACCTTGTTACGACTTAGCCCTAGTTACCGATTTTACCCTAGGCCGCTCCTTGCGGTGACGGACTTCAGGCACTCCCAGCTTCCATGGCTTGACGGGCGGTGTGTACAAGGCCCGGGAACGTATTCACCGCATCATGGCTGATATGCGATTACTAGCGATTCCAGCTTCACGGAGTCGAGTTGCAGACTCCGATCCGAACTGTGATAGGGTTTATAGATTCGCTCCTGGTCGCCCAGTGGCTGCTCTCTGTCCCTACCATTGTAGCACGTGTGTAGCCCAGGACGTAAGGGCCGTGATGATTTGACGTCATCCCCACCTTCCTCACAGTTTGCACTGGCAGTCTTGCTAGAGTTCCCATCTTTACATGCTGGCAACTAACAACAGGGGTTGCGCTCGTTATAGGACTTAACCTGACACCTCACGGCACGAGCTGACGACAACCATGCAGCACCTTGTAAGTGGTCCGAAGAAATAGCTGTCTCCAGCTAATGCAACTTACATTTAAGCCCTGGTAAGGTTCCTCGCGTATCATCGAATTAAACCACATGCTCCACCGCTTGTGCGGGCCCCCGTCAATTCCTTTGAGTTTCATTCTTGCGAACGTACTCCCCAGGTGGGATACTTATCACTTTCGCTGGGCCACCCAGACCGAGGTCCGGACAGCTAGTATCCATCGTTTACGGCGTGGACTACCGGGGTATCTAATCCCGTTCGCTACCCACGCTTTCGTCCATCAGTGTCAGTTGATTATTAGTAATCTGCCTTCGCAATTGGTATTCTATGTAATATCTATGCATTTCACCGCTACACTACATATTCTAACTACTTCATAATAACTCAAGATAACCAGTATCAAGGGCAATTCTACAGTTGAGCTGCAGACTTTCACCCCTGACTTAATCATCCACCTACGGACCCTTTAAACCCAATGATTCCGGATAACGCTTGGATCCTCCGTATTACCGCGGCTGCTGGCACGGAGTTAGCCGATCCTTATTCTTACGGTACCGTCAAGCCGCTACACGTAGCGGGGTTTCTTCCCGTATAAAAGCAGTTTACAACCCATAGGGCAGTCTTCCTGCACGCGGCATGGCTGGATCAGGGTTGCCCCCATTGTCCAATATTCCTCACTGCTGCCTCCCGTAGGAGTCTGGTCCGTGTCTCAGTACCAGTGTGGGGGATCCCCCTCTCAGGGCCCCTACCTATCGTGGCCATGGTGTGCCGTTACCACACCATCTAGCTAATAGGACGCATACCCATCTTTTGCCGTAATCTTTAATGTGCTCCCCATGTGGGGTGAACATACCATGAAGTATTAATCCAAATTTCTCTGGGCTATCCTTCAGCAAAAGGTAGGTTGTATACGCGTTACGCACCCGTGCGCCGGTCGCCGACAGAAAAGCAAGCTTTTCCTCGATGCCCCTCGACTTGCATGTGTTAGGCCTGCCGCTAGCGTTCATCCTGAGCCAGGATCAAACTCTTCATCGTTAAATTTTTAAGTCTTGTATGACTTGTACTCTTAACAACTAATCAGAATCTCTAGTACTCAAAATGGTCTATTCTCTTTGTCGAAAGCTATCGTTTCCAATAACTTCCTTACGCTGTCAATTCAATATGTCTATGAACTTCTTTTCTCTTTTCCCAACTCGTTTCCTCGTTAAGCGGGTGCAAATATAAAACCCTTTTTTTAACTCCACAATACTTTTTGATGTTTTTTTGGAAAAAAATTTCTGGCCTTCTTCCCAAAAACAAAACG
>NZ_JBJJBQ010000025.1:0-3751 GCF_045446075.1 Flavisericum labens
TTATGTGGTACTTCAGCAATATGCAGCTTAAAAAATAAAACTAAATTTTATTAGGATTTGATCTTGGAATACGTATATGGTTTGTTGCGTGGTTTTAGCACATAATTTAGCAAATACAAACCGAATAGAAAATCCGCGAGGATTTTCGTAAGTAGGCTAGAACTAGCAATAAATTATATACGGTGTTACCCAACGTTTTTTATCATTTCGTTTATTCTATTTTCCGCTTCTGTTTTTAAAATTCCGTCGTAATAATCTCGAACAAATGGATGGTCAAAATCTTCGTGAGGAAAAATTTCAGGTCTGTCATTTCCACTTTTTGTCATTACGTCGCAAGGAATTGAAGATGTATCTCCATATTCAGGAACATTGCTACATAACCAACCAAAATATCCAGTTTCGTGATTCGGATTATTGTAATTTTCTTTATAGTCTAAATAACTTTTTTCGCTTAATGATACCCAAAGTCCGTATTCTAAAGTTTCGCAAGCGTCTTTTACTTTTTGAGTAAGTGTTACTCTTATAAAACGGTCAATTTGGTCTTCGTAATGAATTTCGCAAAAGTCCGATTCTAATTTTCCAAGTTCAGTTTTTTCTTTATCGGATAGAAAGTCGTAATTCGCAGGCGATTTAAACGCTAAAGCAGGCCATTCCGAATGGACTTTCCCACATTCAGAACATTTAAATTCCGTTGATTTATTTTTTTTCTTTTTCCAAAACATTTATTCACTCGGTATTGTTACAAAACCTGTCCAAATCATAATAATATAAATCAAACACATTATTGATGCTCCTTTAAAAAATAGATTGAAAAATTTAAAAATGATTGGTGCTTTTTCAACTAATCCTGTGTTATTTCTGATGTGAAAATCTTTTAGTTTTCCGGTAATTATTGGTCCGATTATTCTAAAAAAGAAAAATCCGAAAACAAAAAATAATGAAAGTCCAATTTTAAATTTCAATTTCTACGGTTTTTTGTTCAAATGTTGGGTAACGGTTTTGTATAAGATGAGTGGCGTGTTTAAGCACCTAATTTAGCAAATAAAAACCGAATAGAAAATCCGCGAGGATTTTCGTAAGTAGGCGAGGACTAGCCATTAATTTTATACGGTGTTGTAACACGTTTTTATTCCGATTTCAACTTATGATTCCGTATATTTTAGTTTGTACAAATCTAATTGCTTTTTGTAATAATTAAATTGTCTAGCAGAGAAACCTAAACAGAAAACTAATGGTGTTAATAGACTTAATTTGGGTAATTCTAAAGTTCCAAAATCGATATTTGTTATATCCCAATTATTGGCTCTTAAATAAAAAAGATAAAAAACAGTAATCCCTAAAAAAATCAGTACTAGAGATATAAGAATTCTTAATTCCCATTTTTCCAATTCCTTTTTATAGAATTTGATGTTCTTTTTTATTTCACTTTTTTTAGCCATTCAGTTATATTATCTCCATACAAAGATAAGTTTCAACTGTTTGAAATTCAGGTGTTTTGGTTAAGAGTTATTAACGTCATTTTAGAATATGTATTTATATTTTAGTATGAACATTCGTAAAGTACCTTAAAATATGTATTTTTGTTTTTTAAATATGAATATGACATTTATATTCTAAATATTGTTAATAACTTCTAATTATGAAATTGTATATAGTTAAAGGAATTGAAATTGAAAGAAAGAAGTCAAACAGTACGAGTAAAAAAATAAATAGTTTTATAGGTTTTTATACAAACCTAAAAGAAGTATATAGTCAATTTGAACGTAAAACAGTGAAGTCGTATTCATCTATTGCGAATAAAATTAACGAAACCAACTATTACATTACTTATGATTCAAAATTCTTAATTGATGAAAAAATGATGAAGTTTCAACAAATAAGAATTGAAAGAGTTCAGACAAACGAAGTTTACAATAAATCTAAATATGTAAATCTAAATCCGTTGATTGCTCAAGAATTCAGCGACTTCAAGTTTTAATATCGGATTTTTAGGTTCCGCTCAAATGTGTTACAACGGTTTGCATATGGCTTGTGGTGGTTTCGAAGCACTTTTCTGTCCCCCGAAACCAAAGCTGGCTACGAAGCGAGAACCTTGCTGGCAGCCGTTCACCCGCCATAAGCTATATGCGTTGTTAGCCATTGTTTTTTTTATTCAAATTCAATGTTCCAATTATTTCTTAGTGCCTCAAGTTTTGGAACAATACAAGATTTTTCTGGGTTTTCTGTCGACACAAAAATTGGAATTAAGTCACCTTTCTGTTTATTTCCTAAGACTGAAAAGTCAGTTGTCATTGACTCTCCCATGGTTTTCCGACCATTGATTACGTATTCATAATGCACAATAACACCTTGGCCAATGTTTGAAATTGGAAGACCTGATTTCGGAATCATTGAAACGATTTTACCTTGTTCCAATTCTCCATTTTTGTAAAGCCTTATTTCTTTACGAAGATGGAATAAGGAATAAATTAGAAATGGAAGTCCAATAATCAAAAACGGAATTGGAATGAATAAAATGAATCCTATTCCAAATTCATAGGGTTTAAGTCCTTCAATTATACTGCTTCCTTCAAATTCTTTGATTTCTATGTCGTCACCAATTTCAAGGTTGTTGATTTTCCTTTCTTCTAAAACTCGATACTTGGAATTTATTATTTGTCCATCGTCTTGGTAAGTGTAATGAATGATTGTCGGATGAACCCCATTAATTGTAATGTTATATTGAGTTTCTAAGTCAGTTATTTTCGCTGTCTTGCCTTCTCCTTTTGAGTTTACTAGGTCAAAGTCAACTGATGGGGTCTCATTTCCTAACGTTGAGAAAACAACTGTCAAAACAATAACTAAGAAAACTGGGATTAATGTAAAAAGAAAGCCAATCAACATTGGTATAGGTCTCTTTTTTAGAGTATTAAAAATCGTAGAGAATTTTACTCTTCTAGGTGTTTTGTTCATTTAATGTTGTCGTTTTTTTTAATAATGGCTAACGGTTTCGTGTAAGAATCCGTTGCGTGAATTTATAGAAAAGATAACAAAAAATACAGAAATAATGGAAGTAAATAAATATTCAGAAGTAAATAAAAAAAGCAATGGTTTTTACACATTGTTGGCAAACGTTTTTAATTATTTGAATCGGAACGATAAGAAGTGGATAATGTATCTTTTTTGGTTGATTGTTCTTGTTTTTCAAGTAGTAACCTATACTCAGTCAAAGAATCTTTATAATTCTTGTTGTCAGAAGTCAGTGATTCAACCCGTGATTTTAAAGTCCGATTTTCAAAAAATTGATAAACACTAAATAAGAAAACAATGAAAGCTAATAAAAATCCGACCCAATTTTGGTTGTACCATATTTCAGATTTAGGAGGTTTATTGATGTGTTTTAAGTATTTTACATGTCCGTTTTTGTCTTTTGCAGCCAACCCCTTTTTTCTTAATCTACAACTACCATTAGGCAGCCATTCAAAATATTCATGGAACTCTGAAAATTCTTTTAATTCTCTTCTAAGCTCTTGGAAAAATTCTCTTTCCTCTGGTGTATCATATTTGAAATACTTAGGAATTAGGATTTGTCCTATTGAAAAAAAACTATCCTTTTTATCAGCTAATAAAATTATGTCGAAATACTTAATTATTATTTTTTTATCCATGCGTTTGAGTGAGTTCAAATGTTTGCCAACATGTGTATAAACACACTGGTGTGTTTATTTTTATTATATATACACCCAAATATACATAAATACTTACAGGTCTA
>NZ_JBJJBQ010000026.1:0-3152 GCF_045446075.1 Flavisericum labens
ATCGGGATTGCCATACAATGAAAACTTTGTTTCAAAAATGGCTTAAAAAGATTTGTTTTTTAGCTCAGTTCTTTGTTGCCAGTAGTATTTTATTCCACTTTCTTTTCGATTAGTTTTAATTCTCCTTTTTCAACTTTCCAATGTTCGTAATATTCTTTATCCTCTGAATTGTGTCCAATAACAAATCGTTCGGTCAATTTTGGAATTCCGTTTGTCAATTCATAAACATCTCGTCCGTGTTCGCAACAGCCATTTCTCCAAGTTGAATTAATTTGCTTTTTTTCGTAATCAAATTCAGGTGAAGTTATTTCTCCGTATTCTGTGTTTTTTTCAAAGAGTTCATTTGTCGGATTATAAATCCAAAATAGAAAAGGAACATTCGGTCCAGCAGGAAGAAATTCCATTAGCCTAAAATCAGTTTTCCCGTCAAAATTCATATCCTCAATTGCAAAAAGTTGGTCGTTTGGAAAAGTTTTACTGAAATAGTTTTCGCTCGGTTTTATCGTTTGCGTTAAGATTCCATTTTTCAGAACCTCAATTTTAGTTATTTCACAGTCGGTTTCTCCGCATTTTTTTGTCAAACAAAATTCAAATTCCGCATTTGAAAACTTTATTATTTCTTGCGAATAAAGTTCAAATGAAAACAGAATTATTAATATTAGCAGAGTTTTTCTCATATTACTGGCAACGGTTAGTATATGAAAAGTAGGCGATTTCGAAGCATTAAACTTTCAGTTAAGTAAAAATTTTGAAACGAGCTAAAACCCTTTATTTTACTGCTATCTCGCCTATTTTTTATATACATTGTTACCTGCCGTTTTTTATTATTTTTTCAAATAGTCTTGATTTAATAAATCTCTCAAATGTCATTTCGTGATAGTCCACATTTTTTGATAAAGATTCATATCTGTAAATGAGGTCTTTGGCTGTACTTTTATTAACAACAATAATTTTATTTTCAGGATTGAAATTTCTCTTAATCATAGCTCTGATATGCACATCAGCTTCTGGAAATGAATAACCAATTATCACAAGTGTCTTTGCCGACCGCACTGTAAATCCTGCTTCATCATATAGTTTGTTGAATATGAAATTCGTATTTGTCTTTAAGTGTGTTGGCACCTGAATTAATGAAGAGAGTCTGTTATTGTCGAATGGACAAGTTGTTATGTCGCTTTCAAAAAATGAGTCAAATGAGTCCGTTTTTAAATTTATTCCGTGTTGCCATGGGGTCAAACCGACCTGTCCACAGCAATTGCAGTATTTCCAATTTAGACTTCCGTGTATTTTTAGAAGTTTAGTTCTAATTGGTTTATTATCTCCGAACTGAGTTACTGGTTTATTCGGATTAACCCACCAATCAAATGGCGTTATATTATCGGGATATCTAAAATTAATTAGGTCTATGCAGTAATCAATTAGATACTCACTGTAAATTCTGTCAAATGACTCGTCAATGAGTGTATCATAGTTGGTTGTGATAACTCCAATTTCTTTTCGGTTCAATTTAATTTTTTCCCAAAACTGTCTAAAGTGTTCACTTTGTTTTGTTTTACTACTAATGACATAATGCAGAACTTTAGTGAAATTAGATTTTAAATCTCGTAGTTCTTTTATTGTCCATTTTTTGGAAAGACTTAATTCATTATTTAAATGGAAGTCAATAAAGCCAAAGACTTCTTCCAATGTCGAGAATCTATCCTTGGTAGAAAAGTTGTCTTTGAGAAATGAGCGAATCTGTTTTCCTGCATTTGACTTGGAAAGTTGTAAGTCCGAGTCATTTAATATTTGAGGAATTAGGTCTGATTGGACTGGTATTCCGTCTCCATAAGAAGCTCCTGCTCCAAAAAGGAAGACTAATTCTGGTTTATCATTTTGAATTGGTAATATGTCTTCTTTTCTAGTCTCCACGGGCACTACTTATTGATTTTCTTCCATTTCCATTCTCCTTCTCTTACCCCATAGAATGATTTAGAATGTCCTAGCCACTTACCTTCCATATTGTTTGAATCTTGGATTTGAAGGTGAAAAGTTCCAAAATAACCTATAGGGTCATTTATATCATACCATTCACCAATGAAATATTCATTCATTATTGTTCCAAATACACCATAGGTTTTCCCATCAGCTATGAACTCTGCATAGCAAAAATTTCCCTGTTGCTTTATTCTAGGGTGGCTATGTCTTTTAGTTTCTTCTTTGAACTTTTCACTGCTCTTCAATTCCCAATTTTCTTCCCAATTTCCTGAAATACTTATTGGCTTTGTTCTGAAGTAGTTTCTAAGTGGTAGCCACCAAAAATATTTAATCCACCAATGAGCAATTTTGAAATCCAAAATTAGCTTTATTGCAAGTACAATGATAAAAGTCAATGTTCCTGTTAATACACTTTCCCAATTAATCATTGTTATTAGTTCATTCATTTTTTAATGGCAGGTAACGTTTATGTATATGGAAAGTTGCGTGTTTGTGTGCGAGGATTTTCCGAAGGAAAATCAGAAGCTAGCAAACAAAGCAACTAACATTAGTAAAGCACAAAGTAGCAATTTTTTATATACTGTGTTGTGTGTAGTATTTTTATTTTTCAGTCAGTTTATTTATTTCACTTTTGTTTGGAATCCATAGCCACATTCCAATAATTCCTAAAAACAAAATCATAAACGTATTATTTGTTTTAGTAGCTTTTTTAATCGGCATTCTTGTCCAATTAAACCACAGGAAAATTCCTGCTACAATAAAATTCAGTCCCCAAATCAGCCAATTTGCTTTATAGTCAAAATCAAGTTTAATCCACAGTTTTGTGTCAGCAAAGATTATAATCATATATCCGATTTGGATTAAAGTCAGAATGATTAATAATATCCGTAGTTTTTTTAAATCCGATTTAAAGTTTTCTTTTATAATCTGTAATTCAATCATTTTATTAGTTCAGTTTGCGGTTGTTTGGGATATTACACACAACGTTAAGTATAAGAATAGTAGCGGATTAAAATACACTAACTTTTCGGTTAAACATAGACCTTATTTATATTTACTTACTTTCGTTTTAGCGTTAAAACCGCTATTATTTTTATACATTGTGCCTGTTGCACAACCTTTCAAATATAGTTTAAAATTTCAATTTCTGCATGAAACTTCTTATTTTTAAGAAT
>NZ_JBJJBQ010000027.1:0-2349 GCF_045446075.1 Flavisericum labens
AAAAAACGCCCTTAAAATGGGCGTTTTGTATCATGATTTTGTAAAATTATGGGCTTGTGCAACGGCTACCATTGTTGTGTGCAGTTTTTTATTCATCTGATTTTTGTAAAAGTCCGATTGTGTCAGATTTGTAAAGGTCAAAATCTACTTCAGTTCCAGTTTTCGCTAAAAAGTCAACCGTTCTTTTATTCAGTCCGAAATATGGTGTTGAAGACTCGGGATTAATATCAATGTCAATTACAAACTGTATTCTTGTCGTTAAATCGTATTTTTCTTTTAGTCCGTTTATCGTTTCCGCTTTGGGTTCAAAAATGTCAATCAGTTTTTCAAGATAACTTTCCAAATCAATTTCATTTCCAGCGTCAATTTGGTATTTCCAAGCTGTTGATTTTGGAACAGGCTCTTTTTTTATCATAACAGAAGTCGGTTTAATATTTAATTCTGCTGTTATTTTTTCTGTGTCGAAATATTCGGCATCAAAAGAAAAATACAAATAATTATTACATTCAGTTCCGCTATATGTTAAGGTCTTCCACATTTTTTTCAAATTGCACACAACGTTTATGTATAAGGAAAGTTGCGTGTTTGTGTGCGAGGATTTTCCGAAGGAAAATCAGAAGCTAGCAAACGAGCAACTAACTTTGGTTTAGCTAAAACTAGCAATTTTTTTTATACGGTGTTAGCAAAAGTTTTATTTAAAATAATATCCTATACTTAACTGTAAGACAGTGTTGGTCGGGTCTATGGAAGTATTAAATTGGCTATCTTCTATATGTATTAATTTTGTTATCCCTTGATACATATTAAATTCAACAAAAAAATCATTAATATCATATCCAACCCCAAAATTAAGTCCATAATCAAATCCGTTTTCTATTTTTCCAAAATCTCTATCTTCTTTTTTTGTCGAAATCAAAAATCCAATTTGTGGACCTACAATTACATAAGGTTTTGAAAAGAATTTAAAATCCAAAGGTATGTTTATATATCCAAGCTTATAGTCAATTATAGCTGTTGATAAATATGAATCATTGCTTTTTTCTCTGTCACCTTGTAACGAAAGCATTAGTTTTGGTCGGAAAGAAATATTATTATTTAATTCATGTTGATAAAGTCCGCCTAAATGAAGACCAAACGATTTTTGAATAGGAACATGTTTTAAAAAGCCATCACTAAGAGTTGAATTATTGATTCCAGCTATTATTCCAAATTGATTTTGCGAAAATGTTAAAAGTGGGAAGAATGAAATCAATAAAATTGTAATAATTCCTTTCATAGAGTTTAGTTTGAATTTTTGCTAACGGTTGGTGTAAGTTTAGTAGCGGATTTGCTTGCGGTTATCCGTCCGAGAGGAACGGATAAATGGGCGTGAATACAACCTTGAAACACCCACCGAACCCGCTATTAAATTTACACTTTGTTACCTGCTGGCTTTTAATTCTTTTGCATTATCTTCAATTAAATCTAACAATTCGAAATCGAATCCAATCGGAATTCTTACTAATCCGGCTACTATTTCATTTTCGTCATTGATATTTACGAAGGGAGAATAATTTTCCTTAATCATAATTTTTCCCAATATCGCATATGAAACTAAGTTGTCATTTTTTGAAATACCATAATCTTTTTTTGCTTGAAGCTTTTCCAATACTGTTTCGAGAATCTGAATTCTTTGATTTGAATTAATTTTATTCAGCAACTCGTCCTGAAGCATAAAGAACTCAATTGTTTGAAACGAAATTTGAATTGGAGTCTCTATTCCTCCGATAAATGGAGGATAATGATTTTTGTCACAATTTAAAGACATTAGTTTATATCTTTCCGTAATAACATTAACAAAGTTTGTTCTTCCATAAAGTTCATTAAATCCATTATTCTCAGATTTAATTCTCTCAAATCCGTCCTGCCCAAAATTAAATGCTCCATAATCAAGTATCAATGGATAAGTTAATAAGGTTTCCAACAAACCCTCTGTCGAAATAGATTTTAACTTACTATTGGGAATTTGGCAAGCCTGAACCATTTCAGATAATGATTTTAAATCTGCCCATTCATCCATTCCAGGAACAATAGGATATTCATAGGTGTCAGAAATTGAAAAAGGCATACACTCTCCTTGTTGAATATCAACTTCGCCTTTTTTGCAACTTATCAAACCGATTAAGGCAATGGTGAAAATCAATATTTGAATGTTTCTCATAATTTGTTTTTTATTGATTTCTTCATCTTATAAAGATGATGTTTAGCTCACAATGGTTGCGTTTTTAAGCTTGCAGGTAACGTTTATGTATATGGAAAGTTGCGTGTTTGTGTGCGAGGATTTTCCGAAGGAAAATCAGAAGCTAGCAA
>NZ_JBJJBQ010000028.1:0-1853 GCF_045446075.1 Flavisericum labens
ATATAATTTATTGCTAGTTCTAGCCTACTTACGAAAATCCTCGCGGATTTTCTATTCGGTTTTTATTTGCTAAATTAAGTGCTTAAACACGCAACAAACCATATACAATCACGTTGTGAGTCATTAAAACTAACCAATAACCAACATAATTATGAAATCAAATTTTACATTTCTATTTTTTACTCTTTTTGCTATTAGCAATATGATTTATGGACAAGGGCCAACACTTAATCTAGTTGGCAGTGATAAAACTTTTTCAAAAGGAACGATTGACACAGAAGTTTTGACTGCTATAATCCAACAAAAGCAAGAAGAATTGAGAGAAAAGGTTTTTATGGATGTAGTGATTAACAATTTTAAGAAAGCTAGTCCTTCAGTGAGAAATTTTTCGACGTACTATTATATTTATAACGTGATGCAAACTATCACTACCGAAAAAAACAAAACAATAATTACTAGAGATTTACTTCAAACAACATCTGAATTTGCTTTAGTCTATGGGTTTACAACTTATTCAGTTGCAGCTGGAATAAAGAACCATTCAAATGAGTCACAATTCTATTCTGATTTAAATTTAGTCTTTCCTTCTCAAGGAACAAAAAAGGAAAACTTAAAGTTATATGGACAAGAATCTGTATCAACAATAAACTCTTTTGATGTAAAGAAAATAGAAAGTACAATAAAAAAAGACGGAACTGTTGAAAAACCAAATCTATTAGAAGGTAAAATATTCAATTTCCTTATCGATATGACTTTTGATGCTTTAATTAATCATCCTGATATAATTGAGAGCAAACTATTCAAAGATGATTTTAATTCAAAAGAACTTTCAATCTGGTATAATGCAGATAATGAATACCAAAAAATTATAAAAGCAGGCGGAACAAAAGCATCTGCTGCAAAAAACCTAAGGGCTGAAATGGATAAAATTATAACTGCCTTTATGACCAATTATGATAATTTTCAGAGATTTGATGAGTTTGTTAAAGACTTAAAAGCTAAAGAACAAGGTCTTACTCAAATGACAGAGGAACAATATTTAGCAATGCGAAGTTTGATAAAAGAAGCAATAAGAATCATTCAATTAAATTATGATAATAGTGTTGTTTCAAAAATATCTGATTTTGTGCTTGATTACACAATTATTGAATACCAAGAGGACAAAACAAAAGACGCTAAATTATACGTAGATATAGAAAGTTTAATTTCTGCTCTTGACCAACATTATAACTCAAAATCTAGAAAGAGTAGCGTGTCATCAAAATATTGGTATATCAACCCAAGGTTATTCTTCTCAATTGGTACTAATTATGCTTCATTCTTTGATTCAAACGAGTTATCTACTGATAATTCGGGAAATACTGAAAGTTTAGACAACTTATATTTTGCTAGCGAGAAGATTGGAATCAAAATTAAGTTTTTTGATATGAAATATACTAGAGCATTTGAACCAGGAGAAAAATTTAAATATAGAGGTACTCAAAGAGTTTGGTTAAGACCACAAAAGCAAGCAATTGTTAGTGATATGCACTTAATTCTTTATGGCTCTGGATTATTGTACAATTTAGTTGACTTAAAATCTAATGACAATTTCAATCAAGCAGTTGTTGGTACAGGAATTGGAGTGACTTTTTTCAATGGTTTATCCGCAAATATTGGTGTTGCAGTTCCATTTACTGACAAAAACTTTAAGAGTGAAAATGCTTATTTGAATATAGGTTTTGATATTCCAATTATTGAATACATTGGAGCTTTAAGTAAGAAAAAATAACGCCTCACAACAATGGTAGCCGTTGCACAAGCCCATAATTTTACAAAATCATGATACAAAACGCCCATTTTAAGGGCGTTTT
>NZ_JBJJBQ010000029.1:0-1608 GCF_045446075.1 Flavisericum labens
TGTCATGGATCTGTAAGGCTAAAACACGTTATAGTTCTCCTCTTTTTCTATCTAAATATATTTATTACAAACTAAAGAAACACGTTGGCACACATTTGAAAAATGACAGTATACGAACTTTTTAAACAACTAAAAGAAGCTGATTTCTCTTTTACTAAACCTGCTTTCCCCCAAGAAAGAGAATGGCACTCTATGCAAAGAGGTTCAATGGATAAATTAATTGCGTGTGGATTAGCTGAAAAAATCGGACAAAACAAATATTCGCTAACGACTGACGGTCGTAAGGCAAGTGTTCTAGGTGTAAAAAAATGGTCAAAAAGCATAACTGACAAAAATAGACGTGATTTAATTCGTTACTCTTTTGAATTTAAAAATAGTTGGTATAATCGACCAATACTAAAAAACATTAGACATAGTAAAACTACTTCAACAATATCAAAGTTGTCAGGTAAAGCAATTGGTGTTTTAATATCTGCGTTTTTACTACCCATAATAGCATTAATCGTTTGGAGATTATACGAACCAGAATTAATTGAAATATGGAACAAAATATTTGGATAAAAAACGTGTGCCAACATTGTATATAATTTATGCTTTAATTAGTTATTAATTTGAAATTTATATCTTTAAACTAACGATTTACTACGACTGAAAATCCTGCGGATTTTAAGCCGCACAAATCATATACGTAACCGTTGTAAACAATTTAAGACAAACATTGAGAAAAGCTTTAAAATACGGATTTCTGATTTTCGGTTTGCTAATTCTAATTGGATTTGCACTAAAAGGAAATATCACTCACGAACAATTTGACTCTGAAAAGTGGAAAAACTGGACGGAATCAGAATCTGAATGGTCATTGCGTTGGGATATGATGAATAGTTTGAGGAATAATCACGAACTGAAAGGAAAATCCAAGACTGAAATAATTGAATTATTAGGAATTCCAGAAACTAAAAACGAATCCGAATTTGGTTACTATTTGGGAATGGCTAAACACGGAATTGACACAGGACATTTAACAATCAAATTTGACAAAAACGGAAAAGTAATAGAGTTTAATGTTAGACATAGTTGATAAATGAAACATATAATATTTACATTGACTTTTATAATTAGCATTTCGATTAACGGAATTGCTCAATCAAATGTTGATGTTAATGAAATGGTTGGTTTTGGTTGCTACGAAGACGGAAGTCAATCGAAACCTGTTCAAAAAGTATCTCGCCTTATAGAAAAAGAAAAATACAATTCTATTGTTAAACTTCTCGATTCAAAAAATAACGCAGAAAAATATTTAGCTGTAGTTGTTTGTGAAAAACTGACAGAATTAAACAAACTTACTCTAACAAAAGAATTGAAGGAAAAAATTGCGGAAATATATAAGTCTAACGGAATTGTTTCAGTTTGCTCTGGTTGCGTTTATTGGGACAAACTGACTTTGAAAAAAATGCTTAATAAAGAAAATGATATGCGAATATCCGCAAACTATTGGCTTGATTATAAATTTAAAAAAGAATAAAAACTGTTTACAACAATGGTAGCCGTTGCACAAGCCCATAATTTTACAAAATCATGATACAAAACGCCCATTTTAAGGGCGTTTTT
>NZ_JBJJBQ010000003.1:0-389844 GCF_045446075.1 Flavisericum labens
GCTTCCTCTTCCTACAAGGCCTATGGTTTTGAGGATGGCAATACCGTTGGCAACGATTATGATTATGACACCAACGGCAACATGACCGAGGACAAGAACAAGGGCATCATCTCGATAAGCTACAACCATTTGAACCTGCCCGACGAAGTACAGTTTGGTGGTACCGATAAAATTAAATACATTTACGATGCCACAGGTGTAAAGCTGGAAAAGAAGGTTACCGAAAACGGTAGCGACACCTATACCCATTATGCGGGGAACTATGTTTATAGGGATACGGGAAGTGGCAGTTCATTGAAATTTTTTAACCACCCGGAAGGATACGTAGAGCCCGAGGATGCCAATAACTATAGCCAGGGCTTTAACTATGCCTACCAGTACAGGGACCACTTGGGGAACATAAGGCTCAGCTATATGGACATTAACGGGGACAACCTTGTTGACGGGACGGGCAGTACCAGTTATAACGATGAGATACTGGAGGAGAACAACTACTATCCTTTTGGCTTACGTCATAAAGGTTACAATAATAATCCTGTTACTAATCATCCGTTTAAGTATAGTGGAAAAGAACTTAACGAAGAGCTTGAGTTAGATTGGTATGATTTTGGTGCTAGAAATTATGACGTTGCGCTGGGACGTTGGATGAATCCTGACCCATTAGCGGAGAAATATTATGGAGCATCGCCATACAACTATGCTCTTAATAATCCAACATTATTTATTGACCCTGATGGTAAAGATGTTATAATCTCAATTGATGAAGATGGAAATATAACTATATCTGGCAACATTTATATTCATGGTAGTGGTGCTAATGATAAAGAGGCAAGTAAAATTGAGAAATCAATTGAAAATTATTGGAATGCTGCTGGCTTAGGTTATAAAGATGAAGATGGTAATGAATATTCAGTTAAATTTGATGTGAACGTCGAAGTCTATGATGAAGAAACAACTGAATTAAAAGAAGGAGATAATCTAGTGGAAATTAAAGATGAAGAAGGTAGGTCATATGTAGATGGAGTAAGGTCAAATGGCGGAACTTGGTATTCTAAAGAGAGTTCTCCAGGTGCTAATTATTTTACTTATGCTCATGAATTTGGACATTTAGCAGGTTTAAAGGATAGATATTCGGATAATTCTGAAGGATATAGTGAACCGAATGATGGTTGGGAAAATAATATAATGGGTGATTGGGCTGGTAACGTTGAACAAAGGAATATAGATGGTATTGTAGAAGGGGCAGTCAATACTTTTAATAGATTTAAATCTGCTTACTCTAATTATCAAGCGAGAAAAAATACTACAAGGTATAGAAATGCTAAACGGAAAAATCTTTTTAATAATTATACTAGAACAGGAACATTTAAGACAATAAAAAAGCCTGTTTTAGTTAAATTGACAGGTAATTAAAAGTGTAAATTATGAAGAAAAAACTTTTAATATTGATTTTGATTAATGTTGTATTAATATCTATAATTTACTTAATACAGCCTCAATGCGAACCATGCCCCCCTGGAATTAAGTGCCCTCCCTGTATTAGCACTGAACAAATAATTTTGATTGTTTTATTAAGCATCTTTGATTTATTCTACATAATAAAAATGGTTCTAACTAAAAAGAAGATAAAAGAATAGGTTAAACCCTGCTAGTATGAGTTTGTAGCTCGTGCAGATAAGAGCAATAAAAAAGATAAACCACCTTTAACGAGGTGGTTTTTTTTATGAGAACGCCTGTTTAGTTTTAAAGTTCTGAATGATATTATCGATAAGAAAAAAGAGCTTGCTTCTGGTCTCATCGTCAAGCTGTTCAATATCCTCAATACGCTTTAAAACATCTTTATCGTAACTGGACAGTTGACCTTCCCCGCTACCGCTAGTTTGTAGCTAGTGGCGGTAAAGATTGGTAATGATAGCCATAAAATAAATTTAGAAAAGCTTTTACAGTCATGTAAAGGCTTTTTTAAATTGTAATATGGCCACTAGGCTTAGCTTAGCGGTAGGGTTAATTTTATTAAATTGGCTCTATGAGCAGAAATTATAAATTCCATAACAAAGCAGGTTTATATTTTGTAAGCTTTGCAACAGTAAATTGGCTTGATGTTTTTACAAGACAAATTTACTTTAATATACTGGCGGAAAGTGTAAACTATTGCAGGGCTGAAAAGGGTATGAAATTATACTGTTATTGCTTTATGCCAAACTATGTACATTTTATTTTTAGGTCTGCGAATGACAAACCTTCAGAATTGCTAAGGGATTTCAAGAGGCACACAGCCAAAAAGGTTACAGAAGCTATTCAAAACAACCCAGCTCTTCGAAGTTTGTAACTTCGAAGCATAATAAAATATGTCAATAGAGTACCAACATTTATAAGCGGTATAACAGAAATAAGGAAATAGTTGTTATTAAATAGGTGATTTAATGTCATTTAACATTATATAATTATATTTGAAATCTACGAAGCCAGATAATTCTAAAACGGTCTGTAATTCGGTTAGTAATAAAAACATAAGCAAGGAAACCCAGTAAGCATAGGGGCTAAAGAAATAGGTTCGAATCCCTTCGCGCCCACAAAAAGTCTGCTTTTTTAAGCAGACTTTTTTTATGTCTGTAGTTTAAAAAAATCGTAGATTTATAAAATTATTTGGGTCATTAACTCAGTTGGTTCAGAGTGTTACCTTGACAGGGTAGAAGTCACTGGTTCGAATCCAGTATGACCCACTATTATACTATAGAGGTCTAAACTAGTACTACTTCTAACTTTTTTTCCTACATTTATTGAAATCTTTCGTTTCTATGACCAATGAAAAAGTTAAAAGTACCTACAGGGAAATATTTAAATCATATTATAGTCCCTCTTTGGAGAAACACATTGAAAAAATAATTGAACTAGACGCTTTTCTTCCTTACAGCTCAACTTTTTTCTGTATTACCAATACGCAAGAATTATCGTTTGAATATGTTAGCAAAAATTTCAAGACCTGTTTGGGTTTAGACAAAGGTATACTAGAAGCAGAAGGCATGAGGTACTTTTGGAGTAGGATACATCCGGATGATTTAGAGCAATGGTTAAAAGCCCTAAATGAATTGATGAATTTTACATTGAGTGAAATTGACTTGGCAGACCGGGGAAAAATGAGTTATACTTGGAACTACCGTTTTAAAAATGCTAAAGAAGAATACGTCAATATCATTCAAAATACTACCCCTTTGGAATTTGACATGGATGAAAAGCCCATAATAGGGCTTGCCCATTATACTGTTATTAATGCCGATTTAAAAATGCCGGTATGTGCTTCGGCGAAACTTCTGAACAATCGAAATGAATACGATACGGTTTACTATAATAATTTCTCTCAGAATTTATTGACTGATGGTGTGAGTAATAGAGAACGCGATATTATTAGGCTGTTGGCTTTAAATTATTCAAGTAAGGAAATTGCTGAAAAACTCAATATCAGTTCAAATACGGTAGATACACACCGAAGAAATATTTTAAAAAAGCTTAATATTTCATCAACTGGAGAGCTTGTTGGGATGCTTAAAATGCAAAAGAATATTATTTAATGTTACCGCTACTACGTTTTTTCTTTTCAAATTGAACACAGTTGCTAGTAATTAAATGATTAGTATAAGCTTTTTATCTGCTCAAATAAGGCTTTTAACGAAAATTAGTATTGAATCTAAGTAAATACTCAAATTGAGTATTGTTTTATAAGTCATTTCGTTGCAACTTTATCATGCTATTAATTAGTTCTTAGGGAGAATTAGATAAAACAAGTGTCCGTGTGTAATTTAGCGGGCACTGTTTTGTTTTAAACATTCACGCTCTTAAAAAACAATATTAAGTTTTAGTTTGATATTTTAGTTTTATAAGATTTCCAAAACCCGCTCTAAAGCCATTCCGCGTGAGCCTTTTATTAAAAGCACAGCCTTTTTAATATTTGAAACATCAAACTGTTTTTCAAAATCAGAAAAAGATTTGTGTTTAGTTATTTTCCCTGAGTTCATTTCCACCTGAAAGAAATTTTCGCCCACCAGTATAATATTTTCTATGTTTAACGAGATGGCCAAATCAGCAATGTTTTGGTGCTCTTGTTTGGCGTCTTTGCCCAATTCGAACATATCGCCTAAAATGGCTATTTTGTTTCCAGATTGTTTTTCAAAGTTTTTTAAAGCAGCTATCATACTGGTCGGGTTGGCATTGTAAGCATCCAGGATAATTTTATTACTGCCTTTTTGTATAATTTGCGACCGGTTATTTGATGGTGCATAGCTTTCAATAGCTTGCTTTATATCAACGTTTGGGACTTTAAAATAGTTTCCTATGGTAATGGCTGCTGCAATGTTGTAAAAGTTATATTCACCAATAAGTTGGCTTTCTAGTTCTAAATCTTGGAAGCGGCATTTTACAAAGGGCTGTGCTTCTATAAAATCTATGACGACATCTGCCGACAGGTTTTTATTTCCAAAAGAAAAAGTGGAAGCGTTTTGGGTTTTTTCAACTTGAATTGGGTCATTTGCATTTACAAAAATTGTTTTATTATTGGTCATCAAATGGCCATACATTTCGCTTTTACCTTTAATAACCCCTTCAATACCGCCAAAACCTTCTAAATGCGCTTTGCCAAAGTTGGTGATGTAGCCATAATCGGGTTTGGCTATTTGACATAAAGATTCGATTTCTTTTAGGTGGTTCGCGCCCATTTCAACAATGCCTATTTCAGTTTTTTTAGTCATAGAAAGTAAGGTAAGAGGCACGCCAATATGGTTATTTAAATTTCCAAAGGTGGCTGTGGTGCAATACTTTTTGGAAAGTACGGCATTAATAAGCTCTTTTGTGGTGGTTTTACCATTGCTTCCAGTTAAAGCAATAACGGGAATATTTAAAAAGGTCCGGTGAAACGATGCCAGTTGCTGAAGTGTTTCGAACACGTTGTTAACCAAAATGGTTTTTTCGGAGGTGTTATATTCAACTTCATCAACTATGGCATATTTAGCACCCAATTCAATAGCTTTTTCAGCGTAGGTATTACCATTAAAATTTGCGCCTTTTAAGGCAAAAAACATATCGTTGGCTTTAATTTTTCTGGTGTCGGTATTTGCCGATGCGCATTTTAAATAAAGCTTGTGTAATACTTGTATTTCCAACTGCTATACAGGTTTTGTTTTATGAATTAAATGTATAAAAAAAGTCCTGAGATTAGTCAGGACTTTTCTAATTATTTTTTAAAAACTAAAACTAGTTTTTCTTTTTGTTCTTGGCTTTGCTTTTAGATCCTACGCGAGACATAGCACATCTAAATCCTATATAATCGGTAGCCATATCTTGTGGGAAGTAGCGTCTTTGAGCTGGGTCTAACCAATACTCTCTATCTTTCCATGAACCACCTTTATAAACCCTAACTTCATCATTAATTAAAGAAGTTCTGGTATTACTTTCATCATACTCTCTAATTATATTACCAAGAGAATCTCTTGATATTCTGTGTTTAGGAGAGTTGTACATGCTTCGAGTCTCAGACTCACCTTCTGTACCTTCATCATCCATGAAACTTTGGTAGTTACGTGATGAACGTTTGTCACCATCTCTAAAGTTTATTTCGTTACTTCTGTCAAAGTTGGTTCTTAAATATGTTTCGTTTTCGTCAACGGCAACTTGTTTAATCTCACCTGGAAGGTTTCTAGCAATTACTTTTCCGTTAGAAAGCGTGTCGTAAACAATGTCGTCAGTAGTAACTATTTTCACTGTGCCATCTTCGTTTAATGCATTTTTAGTATAAACATTACCACGGTAATAGTTAAAATCGTTAAACTCGTCGTCAATAATAGGCCTGTAAACATCAGCTACCCATTCGGCAACATTTCCGGCCATATCATATAAACCATAATCGTTAGGTTCGTATGATTTAACTGCGTTAGTTATATCGGCTCCGTCATCAGACCAACCTGCAATTCCGCCGTAATCACCTTTTCCTTGTTTAAAGTTAGCCAATTGGTCACCACGGAATTTACGTGAACCATTACGGGTATATTGTCCTTCCCATGGGTATTTTTTACGTCCGCGGTAAAGGTTGTAACTTCTAATTTCACTTAAACCTAAAGCTGCATATTCCCACTCAGTTTCTGTTGGTAGTCTATATTTTGGAGGAATAACTCCGGTTCCGCGAGTGGCAAAAACACCAGATTCATTTCCATCTTCATCAACTCTTATGTTTCTGCTGCCACGTTCTGGTCGCAATATTTCTTCATTGCCGCCAAATGTTTCGGTTGGTGCATTGATGTAAGTATCGGTGTTAAAGGTTTGCTCTGCATTGACTTGAAGGTGTGAATCACGCTCAAGATATCCATTCATTTGAAGGGATCTGTGTGCCACTTGATCAGATCTCCAGTTCGCGAACTCAACCGCCTGAATCCAACTCACCCCTACTACAGGGTACTCGGCATAGGCAGGGTGACGCAAATAATTTTCGGTCATCACTTCGTTATACCCTAAACGATTTCTCCAAACTAGCGTGTCTGGTAAAGCACCGGTATAAATGGCTTTATACATGTCCTCAGAGGGAGGGTATACGCGTTTAAGGTAATCTAAGTACTCAACGTACATCATATTGGTAACCTCTGTTTCATCCATATAGAATGATTGTACGTGTTGCTGATTTGGACTATTATTCCAATCATGCATCACATCGTCTTGAACGCGACCTTTAGTAAACGTGCCACCTTCAATAAAAACTAAACCAGGAGAAGTTTCCTGTTCCTTGAAGTCTGTATTATATTGAAAGCCTCCTTCTCTTGAATTGATTTCCCAACCGGTTGCTCTTGAAGTGTTCTTGGAGCTCGAAGATTTTTTACAACCAGTTGCAGTAACTATTAGTGCTAAAACTAATAGGAACTTTAATGTGACTACTTTTTTCATATCCATACTTTTAAGTAAGCTAATATTGTTTTGGAGGTGCAATATAATAATTAAAGCCAATAACACAAGCTATTTTTTGCATTTTAACCAAAAAAAAGTGTATTTCACCTTGTTTTTTTAACCGTACATCGATGTTTTTGCCGATTTTCAACGATGTTTTGTGTTGTATTAACGGCGGTTTTACGAATTTATTATTGTATTTTTGATCCAGTTTACGAAATTGTTGTTTTTTTAATAATAACAAGCCGTTAATGACGTTATTTTAGCAATGAAAAAGAATTATTTGATAATAATGCTGTTGTTATCAACAACAGTATTTGCTCAACAGAAAAAGTACAATATTACTTGGGAAGCAACAAAAACGCTGTCTATTGGTGCTGCAACCATCCAAGTTCCTGCTTTTAATAATGAGTATTTTGACTTTACTTTTGAAAAAGGTTTGCAGTTTGTCGATCAATGGGAGACCAAAAGCCTTGTAGATGAAAATTCTGCATCTATAACGAATGTTTCTTACCAATCCATTTCAAAAAGCGAGCTGAAAGACGTGGATTTGAAAACAATCCCAACAAAATTGAATTTCAGTTTAAAGAATTCTAACGCTCGTAACAAAAAATATATTTTATTTCGTATTACCCCTATTATAAAGGATGAAAACGGTCTTTATAAAAAAGTGATTGCTTTTCAACTTAACTATAATGGCGGGATTAATAGCGGTAGAAGTTCTATATTAGGCAAAGCATCACGAGATTCAAGAGCTATTTCTAACTCTGTGCTAAGTTCGGGTGAGTGGTACAGGTTTTATATTGATACCACGGGAGTTTTTAAATTATCAAAAAGTTTTTTGCAGCGTTTGGGTGTTAATGTGAACAGTGTAGACCCAAGGACGATTAAGTTGTTTGGTCATGGGGGTCGAATGGTGCCATATGCCAACGCAGAACCTTATCCTTATGATGTTCCTGAAAATGCCATTAAGTTTGTTGGGGAGGAAGACGGTGATTTTGGCAACAATGACTATATTTTATTTTACGGACAAGGTCCAAAAGGTTATAACAGTGAAAGTAGAACTCATATTAATTGTTATACCGATAAAACATATTATTATATTAATGTTGGGGCGGGCAATGGTAAACGGATACAATCTTTTGGGCAGCCGTCAGGAACGCCCAATCTTATAATAGATACTTTTGAAGATTACCAATTTCATGAAGTAGACGAGTATAACTTGGTGTCATTGGGAAGGCGTTGGTTCGGTGATCGATTTGATGTAGATAATAAAAAGGAATTTGGATTTGATTTTCCTGACTTAGTAACCTCACAACCGGTAAAAGTAACCGTTGTTGTTGCCGCGGCATCAAAAGCAGGCAGTACCATGAATGTACAGGTTAATGGTGACAACCAGGCTAATTTGTCGCTTTCGGGTGTAAGCAGCCCGACATATGCCAGTGGAGCCACCTTTAGTGGAAATGTGAACGTTAGCACGCCAAACGTAAAAGTAAATTTAAATTTCGATAATCGGGGCAATCCAAGTACTTTGGGGTATTTGGATTATATTTCTGTTGAGGGTGTTAGAAACTTGAATTTCAATAATAAGCAATTTCAGTTTAAAAACAGTATTGTAGCCACAGAAACGGGGATTGGTCAATATAATCTAAGCAATACGGAGAATCTCTCAGAAATTTGGGATGTTACTGATATATATAACGTTTCAAATTTTATAAATAACGACAGTGGATCGAACTTAAGTTTTAAAGCCAATTTAGGAAGTTTGAGAACTTACATGGCAGTATCGCCTTCCGATTTTCACGAACCTAAATTTGATGGAACAACAACTATTGGTAACCAAAATATTAAAGGAACTATATTTCAAAATAGTCAAGGCCAATTTCAAGATGTCGATTATGTAATAGTGGCTCCAGACAATATGATAAACCATGCTGAACGGCTGGCCCAAATTAACAGAAACCAATATAATTTAAATGTTAAGGTGTTGGGGCTTACTGAAATCTATAACGAGTTTAGCTCAGGGAATCCTGATATTGGAGCTATACGTAATATGGTTAAATATGTTTACGATAATGCCAGTGCGCCCGAAAATCGAATCAAATATTTATGTTTGTTTGGCGATGGCTCTTTCGATTATAAAGATCGAGTGCCTAACAATACCAACGTAGTGCCTTCATGGTACTCTTACAACAGTTTTAGTTTAGCAAGTTCGTTTGTTTCCGATGATTTTTATGGAATGATGGACGATAATGAAGGTAGTATGTCTACCTCCGATGGACTCGATATAGCTGTTGGAAGGATTTTGGCTGACACACCGCAACGTGCCAAAGAATTGGTAGATAAAATTGAATCTTACTATGTTAAGGAATCTTACGGAAGCTGGCGTAATAACTTTGTTGTTGTTTCCGATGATGTTGATCAAGATTGGGAAGGTTTGCTTCAAGAGACCACCGATGAGATAGGGAATTTGGTTACTAGCGAAAAACCATTTATGAATGTTGTAAAAATACATTCTGATGCTTTTCAACAGGAGTTTTCAGCAGGAGGGGAAAGATACCCTGATGTAACTACCGAAATTGCCAATGCTGTTGATAATGGTGCTTTGGTAGTTAATTATTTTGGGCATGGCGGTGAAGATGGATTGGCCGAGGAGCGTATTTTGCTTAAGCCCGATGTTGAGAACTTTCGTAATTTTAATAAACTCAACTGCTTTGTTACGGTAACCTGTGAGTTTTCTAGGTTCGATAACCCTTACAGGGAAACGGCGGGAGAGTTTACCTATTGGAATAAAAATGCTGGGGCCATTGGCCTAATTACTACAACCCGGCAAATATTTGTGAGTTTTGCTATTTCGTTTAACCGTATTCTTGGGCAGTATTTGTTTTCTTATAGCGATAACGATACTTATGGCGACTACGAATATCCATCAATGGCTGAAGCTTTAAGGTTGGCAAAAAGCGATGTGGGCGTAGCCCGGTCTAGCCAAAAGCGCTTGATATTTTTTATTGGAGACCCAGCCATGAAATTGGCATTTCCACGACCCAATATAAATTTAACAAAAATAAACGACGTTCCCATTGCTCAAGCTACAGATACTTTAAAAGCTTTGAGTTATGTAAAGTTGGCTGGCGAGATAACCGATTTATCCGGCAACCTACTTTCCAATTATAATGGTACGCTTTCAACGACGATTTATGATAAAGAAATTGAAAGACAAACCTTGGCAAACGATGGCACAACGTTGAATGGGCAATTGGTTAAACTAGATTTTAAAACCTTAGGCGAAATTATTTTTAGAGGACAGGCATCAGTGAAAAACGGGCAGTTTGAGTTCGATTTTGTAGTACCGAAAGATATAGGCATACCTGTTGGCTTTGGAAAAATTAGTTTTTATGCCCAAAACGAAGAACTAACACAAGACCGTGGGGGAGCGAGTGTAAACACCGTTAAAATAGGTGGGCTAAACGAAAATGCAGCAGAAGATAATACTGGGCCAGTCATAGCACTTTATATGAATGATGAAAGTTTTGTTTCTGGAGGAATAACAAACGAATCTCCTACTTTACTGGCTAACCTTGAAGATGTTAATGGTATAAATACAGCAAGTGGTATTGGGCACGATATCGTGGCTATTTTAGATGGCGATGAAACCAATCCTATAATTTTAAATGATTATTATCAAACCGAGGTGGACGATTACACTCAAGGAACTGTAAGTTTCCCTATGCGTAATTTAGAACCGGGTTTACATACCTTAACCCTTAAAGCGTGGGATGTTTACAATAATTCATCCATCTCTGAAATTCAATTTATTGTATTCGATAAGGATCAAGATTTAGTCATCAATAACGTGTTAAACTACCCAAATCCGTTCGTTAATTACACAGAATTTTGGTTTAATCACAATAGTTCCGAGCCTTTAGACGTTTCTATACAAATATTCACCGTTTCCGGGAAATTGGTGAGAACCCTGAACGGGCAAACTGCTGGAGGCACAATTACCACTAGTTCGCTATCGAGAGATTTGATTTGGGATGGTCGTGACGATTTTGGTGATAAAATAGGTAAAGGTGTTTATGTTTATAAATTAAGAGTGCGCTCCAATCTATTGAACAAAACGGTAGAGAAAATAGAGAAACTTGTAATACTGTAATAAAGATTTATATTTGCTAACTAAAAATGAATTCATGAAGAATAAACTATTGCTATTTTTAGCACTGGCTTTTGTCATAAAAACTAACGCTCAAGAAACTACGGTAATTATACCAAATGAAAATGATTCGAGGGTAATTACTACTGGAGTGCCTTTCTTGCTAATTGCATCTGATGCACGTGCAGCAGGTATGGCCGATATGGGTGTTGCTACCAGTGTTGATGCTTTTTCTCAACAATGGAACTCATCAAAGTATGTGTTTTCAGAAACTAAATCGGGCATTGGAATCAGTTATACTCCTTACTTAAGTAAATTGGTAAATGATATTTTCTTAGGAAACCTTACCTATTTTAATCGCCTAGATGAGCGTAGTGCTTTTGCAGCGAGTTTAAAATACTTTTCACTTGGTGATATTGAATTTGTAGCCGATGAATTCGCATCGCCCTTAATCCAAAGACCAAACGAATTAACGATTGATGCGTCTTATGCATTACGTTTATCTGAGCAGTTCGCCATGTCTGTAGCTATGCGTTATTTGCGTTCCGATTTAAGATTGAATGGTGTTGATGGTGATGCATCAGCGGCCAACACTTTTGGCGTTGACATCTCGGGTTATTACCAGAGCGAAGAACAAGCTTATTCTGATTACAATGGAAGATGGCGTGGTGGCTTTGCCATTCAAAATATTGGTCCAAAATTCAAATATGATGAAGGAGGGCAAGAAAACTTTCAACCAACCAACTTACGTTTAGGAGGTGGTTTCGATTTTATCTTTGACGATTATAATAAAGTATCTGTAACAGCCGAGGTCGCAAAATTATTGGTTCCAACACCTCCAATTCTTGGAGATAGATACAATTATACAGATAATAATGGAAATGGTGTTTATGATGAAGATGTTGATGATATCGAGAACACAGCAATAGAGGAAGATATTATTTACAAAGGGCAATCACAGGATGTAAGCTTTCTTTCCGGGATTTTTCAATCCTTTGGTGATGCGCCAGGAGGATTCAGTGAAGAATTAAAAGAATTTACATGGGCTTTAGGGGCAGAATACACATATCAAGACTCTTTCGCTTTTAGGGCAGGTTACTTTAACGAAAGCGAGGAAAAAGGAGCGAGAAAGTTTATGGCATTAGGAGCTGGGTTTAAAGCTAATGTGGTTAATATTGATTTATCTTATCTGTTCTCGGCTTCGAAAGTTCAGAGTCCTTTAGAAGGGACTTTACGTTTTTCTTTAACGTTTAATATTGGCGCTGGCGAGTATTACGAGTATTAAAAAAGAATTAAAATATCATTATTCGAAAAACTATTGCCACGGCAATAGTTTTTTTGTTAGTCATAGTTTGTTACTTTTACTTTAGCTGTTATATGAAAGAAATAAAAATAGAGTCAACATTACAGGTTTTTGAAAGCCTAGATGAATTGCCTCCTGAGGTTTATAGTTTGATGCAAAATGCTATAAAAGCAAGGAAAGGCGCATATTCGCCGTATTCAAAATTCAGTGTTGGTGCAGCCATACTTTTAGATAACAATAAAATAATTACTGGCAACAATCAAGAAAATGCATCTTTTCCATCGGGTCTATGCGCTGAGCGTACGGCTATTTATTATGCTGGTTCCCAGTTTCCTGATTCTAAAATTAGAATAATAGCCATTTGCGCGGGGTCTTTAAAGGTGCCAACCACAACGCCAATACCGCCTTGCGGTGCTTGTAGGCAGGCCATAGCAGAATATGAGATAAAGCAAAAGAGCCCTGTTGAAATCTATTTTAAGGGGGAATTAGGACATATTGCAAAGTCAAATTCATTAGAAAATCTGTTGCCTTTTATGTTTGATAAATCTGTGCTTTAGTGATTTAAAGTGTTTATTTAATAAATGTAATCGATTGAAATTTTAAATAAAAATACAATTGATTAAGAAAAATTAGTAAATGTTTAAAGATGAAAGATAGAAGTAAATTATTTGTATTTTTTGTACTTTAATGATATTGGGTTTTTTCAATACGGTACAAAGTGTTACTTTTGTATTCGCTTATTAATATTATAATAGTATTCCATGCAAAAAATCACAAAAGAGGTTTACCTCAAATGGTATGAAGACATGATGTTCTGGAGAAAGTTTGAAGACAAGCTAGCTGCGGTATACATTCAGCAAAAAGTAAGAGGATTTCTTCACTTGTACAATGGTCAAGAAGCAGTATTAGCGGGAGCTTTGCATGCGATGGATTTGACTAAAGATAAAATGATAACCGCCTACCGTAACCACGTTCAGCCAATAGGTATGGGTGTAGACCCAAAGCGTGTTATGGCAGAATTGTATGGAAAAGGTACTGGTACTTCTCAAGGATTGGGAGGCTCCATGCATATTTTCTCAAAAGAACACCGTTTTTATGGAGGCCATGGTATTGTTGGTGGCCAGATTCCATTAGGAGCAGGTATTGCATTTGGTGATAAGTATCATGGTAGTGATGCGGTAACTTTGTGTTGCTTTGGTGATGGTGCCGCAAGACAAGGGTCTCTTCACGAAAGTTTTAACTTAGCCATGCTATGGAATCTTCCGGTAGTGTTTGTTTGTGAAAACAATGGTTACGCCATGGGTACGTCTGTAGCTAGAACGGCCAACCATACCGAGATTTGGAAGTTAGGTTTAGGATACAACATGCCATGTGGTGAAGTTGATGGTATGAATCCTGTAAAAGTAGCCGAAGCATTTGATGAAGCTATTCAAAGGGGACGAAACGGTGGTGGACCAACGTTTTTAGAACTTAAGACATACCGATACAGAGGTCATTCAATGAGTGATGCCCAACATTACAGGACAAAAGATGAGGTAGAGGAATACAAGAAGATTGATCCAATCACTCAGGTGAAAGATGTTATTCTTGAAAAGAAATATGCTAGCGAGGATGATATTAAAGCCATCGATAAAAAAGTAAAAGAACGCGTTTTAGAATGTGAAAAATTTGCTGAAGAATCACCGTTCCCAGAAAAGAGCGTGATGTACGACGTGGTTTACGAACAAGAAGATTATCCATTTATTCAACACAAAATATAAACTATGGCAATAGTAGTAAATATGCCGCGTTTAAGCGATACCATGGAAGAAGGTACTGTTGCGGCTTGGTTAAAAAAAGTAGGAGACAAAATTGAAGAAGGAGATATTTTAGCTGAAATTGAAACCGATAAAGCAACTATGGAGTTCGAATCTTTTAACGAGGGAACTTTGCTTCATATTGGTGTGCAGGAAGGGGAAACTACAAAAGTAGACGAACTATTGGCAATTATTGGTGAAGAAGGAGAAGACATTTCAGATTTACTAAATGGTGGAGGTAGTGCTTCCGCAGAAAGTGGTGACGAAAGTTCTGATGATTCAACTGAAGATTCATCTTCAAGCGAAGAAGCTACTGAAGAAGCGTCAAGTGGATCAGTAGATTTGCCAGAAGGTGTCATAGTTGTTACTATGCCGCGTTTAAGTGATACCATGGAAGAAGGTACGGTTGCAACATGGTTGAAAAAAGTAGGTGATACTGTTGAGGAAGGCGATATTTTGGCTGAAATAGAAACTGATAAAGCTACAATGGAATTTGAATCATTCCAGTCTGGTACTTTATTGGAAATAGGATTAAAAGAAGGCGAATCAGCAAAAGTAGATGAATTGTTAGCGATTATTGGTCCTGCAGGAACCGATGTTTCAGGTGTGGCAGCTAGTTTTTCTTCTGCTCCGGCTAAAAAAGAAGAAGCTCCAAAAGCTGAATCTAAAAAAGAAGCCCCTAAGGCTTCTGCTCCAGTACCTTCAAAACCAAAATCAAGTGCGCCGGCACCAACGCCTGTTACAGAAAACGGACGTGTGTTTGTATCGCCATTGGCAAAAAAGCTTGCTGAAGAAAAAGGTATTAACCTGACTAAAGTTCAAGGTTCTGGTGAAAACGGACGTATTATAAAAAGAGATATAGAAAATTACGAGCCAGCGGCAGGAGCTGCTGCAGTTGGTAAATTTGTGCCATCAGAACAAGAAGATTTTGATGATATAACAAACTCACAAATGCGTAAGGCTATTGCAAAATCGTTAACCAAATCTAAATTTTCTGCGCCACATTATTATTTGGCCGTAGAGTTTGATATGGACAATGCCATTGCTTTTAGAACCCAGTTCAACTCTATTCCAGATACAAAAATTTCGTTTAACGATATAGTAGTTAAGGCTTGTGCTTTAGCTTTAAAAGAACACCCACAAGTAAATTCACAGTGGTTTGACGATAAAATGCGTTTAAATAACCATGTGCATATTGGTGTGGCTGTTGCTGTCCCAGATGGTTTGGTTGTTCCTGTTGTGCGTTTTGCCAACGAGCAATCGCTTCCGCAAATTGGAGCAGGAGTTAAAGAACTTGCTATAAAAGCTAAGAATAAAAAACTAACGCCAGACGAAATGTCGGGTAGTACATTTACAGTATCTAACTTAGGTATGTTTGGTATCGATTACTTTACATCTATTATCAATCAGCCTAATTCAGCGATTTTATCTGTTGGTGCCATTGTGCAAAAACCAGTAGTTAAAAACGGTGAAATAGTAGTTGGGAATACTATGAAATTAACATTGGCATGCGACCACAGAACAGTTGATGGTGCAACTGGAGCTCAATTCCTTCAAACTTTAAAAGGATATATAGAGAATCCGGTTACCATGTTGGTTTAGAAAAATCAATAAAATAGAAATTAAAAAAAACCTGTTTCAATTGAAACAGGTTTTTTTGTATCCTTTAATTACTGGGCTTAATGTTTTGGTTAACCCTAAATAAATTATTGGGGTCGTATTTTGCTTTAATTTTGGTTAATCTGTCGTAGTTATGCTTATAACTTGCTTGGACACGTTCTTGTCCTTCATCCATCATAAAGTTTGTGTAGGCACCACCAGATGAATATGGATGTAAGGCATTATAATAATTCTTACACCAGTTTGTGAGTTTGTCTGCATTTTTTGGGTCTGGATCTACTCCTACAATAACACCAGCATACTTGGCATCGCGATATGCCCAAGGTGTATCTTCTAGTCCAACACGGCTTGCAGCCCCAGTTATTGGGTATAAGTGCATTTGAGAAAGCGGTGTTGGAATTTTTGACCCGAAATTTAAATGTTGGCTTCTTATTTTTGGACCTAGTTCATTAAAAAAGTCGGCTCGCCAGTACCATTGTAATCCTGGAGGCATTAATCCATCAAATAATGTTTGAATTGCAGGATAGGGCATTTCGCCTACATGTGCAAAAACAGGCTCCAAGTCCATAGCTGGTTTAATTAGTTTGTCAAATTGCTCTTGCCCCCCAGTGTAGCACCATACGATTCCACAGTATTGATTGCCATGCAAAAAATCTGGAAATGGTGGGCCTGGAATAATCATCGTTGCTATAAATCCATTTAATTCGTCTGGAGCACTGTTAATAAACTCATGGTACCATTCCATAATTTCTTCGGTTCTTTCAATAGGCCATAAAGTTGGTCCGCCTACTACAGTTTTAACAGGATGGGCCTGAAATTTAAAAGAGGTCACTATTCCAAAATTTCCACCTCCTCCACGTATAGCCCAAAATAAGTCGCTATTTTGTTTAGCATTGACTGTTACAAATGAACCGTCTGCCAAAACCATATCGGCTTCCAATAGATTGTCGATAGTTAAGCCATATTTTCGTGATAAATGCCCAACGCCACCTCCTAAGGTTAATCCTCCAACCCCTGTTGTGGAAATAATTCCTGCTGGCACTGCCAATCCAAATGGATGCGTTGCATGGTCAACTTCGCCCCAAAGGTTTCCGCCGCCGACTCTTACTGTGTTATCTGATGTATCTACGCGAACAAATTTTAGTCCAGATAAATCGATAACGAGTCCGTCATCGCAAAGTCCCAAACCTCCACCATTATGGCCGCCACCTCTCACGGCAACCAGAAGATCGTTTTCTCTTCCAAAGTTTACTGCAGCAATTACATCAGCAACATCCAAACACATAGCAAATAGACCTGGGTGCTTGTCTATCATACCATTATACACTTTTCTCGTTTCGTTGTAACTTGCATTACTGGGCAATACAATGCGTCCTCTAAGTTTTGAAGTAAATTCATCAATTAAAGAGGAATCTAAATCTTTAACTAATTTTTTCATTTTTGTTTGGTTTATTATTAAATATTTACTTTGAAATTATCAAACCTTTCAATGACCATAGAATTGTCAAAACATCTTTTTTTGAGTCTTCATCTATATTGTTTTTATCAAGTGCCATAAAGATGTCGTCAATTGCATGCATGTATTCCGCTGGACTTATATTCATTCCAGTATGTGCCGCAATCATATCTTTGCCCTTGTAATTGTTTGGTCCACCACTTCCAGCTGTAAAAAAATCAATAGTATGATTTTTGATGGCGGCCATTTGTTCCGGTTTATCTTTATAGGGAAGGAACCTTGGACTAAGATGAGGGTTGTTAAAATGGTTGTTAACTATGTCGTCTACAATTATTGTAATCCCATTTTTACCACCTAATTTTTCAAAAAGTGTTTTCATAATATTATCTTTATTTTGGTTACCAATAATAATCTGTTATTAATGAACATTTAATGGGGAATGATGCTCGTGTACCATCTTCCAACCATCATTTGTATTTACAAACAAAAGAGTGATTTGGTCGTTTACAATAACTAGGTCTTCACCAAATTTTAAGTGAAAATCTGAATGGAATGTTAAATTCGCTACATGGCCATATACGGCAATTTTTAAATCTTTGGCATCAAACTTTACAACTTCAGTTACGGAGCCAAAAACACTACGTTCATGAGCTTCGTTTGCTTCACTACCATTTCTAGGTTCTCCGTTTTTGAATTCTGTAAACTTTGGTCCATAGGCATGAAAAGAAATGAGTTTATCGATATCTCCATCTTTAATACTTTGGGCAATAGCACCAAAGGTTTCCATGACCTCTTTCTCAGCTTTTGGGAATTGAGCATTTATAAGTTCACGTTGCGCAATTAAATTTATGGAAAAAAAACCAAAAATTATGATAAATGTAAATGTTATTCTTGTTTTCATAATAAAATATTTATGTGTTAAAAATTGATTGTGCTAATATTTACAGGATGCTTTTTGCTTGATAACCAGTTAGTTTAATGGTGAATGGTGCTCGTGAACCATTTTCCATCCTTTTTTTGTTTTAACAAACAGCAAGGTTATTTGGTCGTTTACAATAACAAGGTCTTCACCGAATTTTAAGTGAAAATCTGAGTGAAAGGTTAAATTGGCAACCTCCCCAAAAACGGCGATTTTTAAATCGTTTGCTTCAAATTTCACTACTTCTGTAACCGAGCCAAAAACATTACGTTCATATTCCTCGTTTGCATCACCTCCATTTCGGGGTTCACCATTTTTGAATTCTGTAAATTTCGGAGAATAGGCATGATAAGAAATGAGTTTATCCATATCACCTTCTATAATACTTTGTGCTATAGCTCCAAAAACTTGCTGTATTTCTAACTTGGCTTCAGAAAATTCAGGGGTTATAAGGTCTGGTATTTTTTTTGATGATTTTGCACTTGAGAGTTCAGAGGTGAGAAGATCGGTGATGCCTTCATCAGAATGACTATCATCATCGCATCCGGAGATGAATATTGCAATAACCATAATTAAGGCAATTTTTAAATTTGTTTTCATGATATATAGTTTTGTTGATTCTTATTTATCAAAGCTATAATTCGAGAAACAAACACACCTTTACATTTAGTTCAAAAAAGTAGAATTTTGAACCATATGAAAAATTCTAAATGAGATTAAGTTTTTTAAACGATATGCTGCTGAATATATTTTGAGGGGAGGATGCCGTATTTATTTAGAAAGCATTTAGAAAAATATGCTGCACTATTAAACCCTGTTTCAAAAGCAATTTCAGAAATGTTAGCTTCCTGCTTATGCATTAAGTTTAGTGCTTTGTGTAAGCGGAATTCTTTCAGGAAGTTATTGGGTGACAGCCCAGTTAAATTGGTAAGTTTTCTATACAGTTGTGATTTGCTAAAGCCTAGAGATTTACTGAAATCGGTCACATTAAAATTTGATTTATTCCAGATTTTTTCAACATAATCAATTAATTCGGTAAGAAACTTTTCCTCATTAGGTTTTAATGTTCTAATGATTTTATCATCAATCGCATTATTTCTGTTTTCACTTTCGTATAGCAACTTAACTTCTGTTGTAATCACGAGTTGCTCCTTAACAATTTCGCACATGCGGGTAGCTAGAGAAATAGACTCTTCAAAAATACTTTCTTTTGTAGTGATTGGAATACCAGAGCTTAGAGCAATATTTAATTTGCGTGTGGAAGGGTCGGGTTTAGGCGAAACATATTTGTATTGTCGTTGAATTTTTAAAGCCGATAAAATAGCATCAGTAACAGATTTAAAGGAAACTAAATACGTATTGTTATCCTTTTTTACGATGTTACCGTTAAATTTTTTTAGGGTTATAAATACGTTTTTGTGAAAATTTTGAGCAAATACCGAAAATTGATTGGCCTCAAGGCGGTTTAAGTAATTACTGGTTTCTATAACCATTAAAACTCTAAAAGCAGGGTCGTTTATTATATTCAGCTCTGTGTTTTTAGCTTTTTCTGGGTCTTCAATTCTTCCTAAAAAAGACTCCACAATGTTTCCTTCTACTTCAATTATTCGTAAAGGAACATCACCATGGGCTTTAGCATGCAAATCTTTAAGAGCTTGTTCATTAGGGGCTTCTATCAAACAGAAAGCCGTATGTCGTTTTTCATCACACCAATAAGTAAGACCACGGCAATTAAATTCGTGTTCAATTTTTAAATCGGCCTGGTGCATTTCTGCAACATGTTCAGCCGTAACACCATCTGGCATTTCATGGAGGTCTAAGTATATTGGCATGGTGTGAAGTTTTTAACAAATTAGTGATTATTAATGGTTTGTGCAAGGTAAATATGTGCTATGGTTTTTTGTGACAAAGCGCCATACGATTCACTGTGCTTTAATGAAGTTTACTATCTTTAGTTTTTAAATTTTTCTTATGAATAAGTTATTACTTTTGATTGTTGCATTGCTTTTTTTGGGTTGTGGGTCTCAAAAAAATATTTCGACAAATACAATAGAACAAATGCCGAAAACAGATATGAAATCGGCACTAGAGTATTTAGCTTCTGATGCCCTGCAAGGCAGGCAGACAGGAACAATTGGAATAGAAAAAGCCGCTACATTTATTGAACATGTTTTCAAAGAGAATAATGTGCCACCTTATTTTGAAACGTATCGAGATAGTTTTTATATTGACAACATTGTTGGGTATAATATTGTAGGTTATGTAGAAGGAAATGACGAAAGACTAAAAGACGAATTTATTATTCTTGGTGGGCATTACGACCATATTGGAACGGCAAAAAGCGTTTATGGTGATACAATCGCCAATGGAGCGAACGATAATGCATCTGGAACAGTCGCTATATTAGAAATGGCAAATTATATTGCTGCTAAAAAAAATAACAAGCGTAGTATAATATTTGTGTTGTTTTCTGCAGAAGAGATGGGGCTTTTAGGCTCTAAACATCTGGCAAAAAAGCTATTTGAGCAGGAGATAAACTTATACGCTATGGTTAATTTTGAAATGATTGGCGTTCCTTTTAAAAACCGAGATTATGATGCCTTTTTAACAGGATATGAAATGTCTAATATGGCTTCAAAAATAAACGAATATTTAGGAACTAAATTAATTGGTTTTTCTGAAGTGTCTAAAAAATACAATTTGTTTAGGCAGTCTGATAATGCTACATTTTATGACCTTTTTAAGGTGCCTTGTCAAACTATTTCATCCTGCGATTTGTCTAATTACAATTATTATCATCACGTCGATGACGAAATGGATAAATTAGATTATAGCCATATGGTAAGCTTAATTAATAAAGTATTGCCGGCAATTGAAAAAATGAGCCAAACACCAAACAAGGAAATTGAATTAAATAATGAATAAAAACATCATAATAACAGGAACCAGCAGAGGTATAGGTTTTGAATTGGTAAAATTATTTGCAGAAGCAGGGAATCAAGTATTGGCGCTTTCGCGGAACGAAAAACCGGTACAAGATTTGAAACTGAAAAACGTTGCATGTTTTTCATTCGATTTAAATGATGAACAAGCATATGCTAAGGTTGAAAATTTTATACAAGAAAATTGGAAACAAGTCGATGTATTAATCAATAATGCAGGCATGTTAGTGAATAAACCGTTTGCCGAAATTAACATGCAAGATTTTGAAAATGTCTATAGAACAAATGTTTATGGGGTAGCCGAATTAACAAGAGTGGTTTTGCCATTTATGTCTAAAAATAGCCATGTGGTAACCATAAGTTCCATGGGTGGCGTGCAGGGTAGTATGAAATTCCCCGGACTGGCAGCTTACAGTTCCAGTAAGGCAGCGGTAATTACTTTAACAGAGTTGCTAGCGGAAGAATACAAAGAATCAGGAATTTCTTTTAATGTGTTGGCATTGGGCGCCGTGCAAACCGAAATGCTTGAAGAGGCATTCCCGGGTTACCAAGCGCCAACTACAGCGTTAGAAATGGCTAAATATATTTTCGACTTTTCGCTAACAGGACAAAAATACTATAACGGAAAATTGCTGCAAGTTTCAAACTCTACACCTTAATACTTTAGCGCATTTTTTTGCTTTAAAACAGAAAAGAGTAAATAATTTAAAAGCTTTTTCTATTTTAGCTTATATGAAGAATATTCTTGCGTTTCTGTTTACGTTTTTTAGTATCGGATTGTCAGCTCAAATTACATTGTCTCATAATGTAGGAGATGTACCTATTGAAACAGGGATGCCTTCATGTGAAAGAGATGAATCATGGGCGCGTGTGTTTAAATTATCTGAATTTGGTATATCTAAATCGGAGCAGTTTATCATAAAATCGGGTCAGGTAGCCCTTAGTAAAGCACACGGAGGCGCATCTGTAGGGTTTGGGATTTTTAGTATTGATGGAGATTTTCCAAATTCCCAGCCACGGTATTTGGGAGGAGGTGGACTTTCAACCTTACCTGTAGTAAATGGGCCTCCTCAAATTTTTCAGACCGATTTCAATTACCCAATTGTTGTGCCTGCAACAGTTGAAAGAATATTGGTAGTAGTGACCAAAAGAGACGATTCTTACAACCCTAATTCCGCTGAGGTAGTCATTGCAGGAACTGAGCAGGATAATGCGGAATCGTGGTATTTAGGATGCAGAGAGTATTATAATTATGTGACGACCGAAAATCTTAATGACCCAGTTCCAAATGCAAACTTTTTTATAAATGTTACGGGTGAGAAATATAACAATAAAAGTTTAGGGTCAACTACTACTTTAACTCATAATGTTTGTGATCAGCCCATTTGGGTTAATCAGTATGGCTGTACAGGCGGGGCAATCAATTTTTCCAGAAGGTTTGTTTTATCTGATTTTGGAATATCAAATAATGAAGAGTTTGTCATAAAAAATGGACAAGTCGCTTTTTCTGCAGTAGGCGATTGGGACGTTAGGATTCAATTCAATATTTATAAAATTGATTCCAATTTTCCTGATTCGTTTTCTTCTACTGATTTAATAGGAAGTAGTCAAGTTTTAAGGCTGTTTTCTTCGAGTAATAGGAATAATCCAATAATTTATAATTTAGAATTTGAAAATCCAATAGTTGTACCTGAAGATGTAGAAAATATACTTGTTGAAGTAAATCATTTGTGGAGCACAGGTTATTCTGCAGCGTTCATTGCCGGTACTGAGTACGATAATGATGTTTCTTGGATTAAATCTAACACACCAGGATGCCCTCCACATGGATATTACGAATCAAGAGATATTAGTTATTATATCAACGTTACGGGAAACGTAAATCACGTGACCAACAACTTCGAGATGAACATTTCAAATATTTGTTCAGAATTTTTAAAAGAATTCAGTATCGAAAAAAAGGATAATGTGGCTTCCGTGGTGTGGAATTTTGGTGATCCCGCTTCGGGGATAGATAATACTTCGACAGATTTGTCACCATTCCACGATTTCTCTCAAGATGGTAGATATACCATTACAGCCACAGTTACAGGGAAAGATAGTTCAGTTGAAGTATTATCAGAAACCATCGACGTTAAAGAACCTCCAAATGCATATGGCATTGATGATATTTATGCCTGCGAAGATAATTTTGCAACGGGCTATTCATCAACTTTTGAAGTCTCAATGGTTGAACAGCAAATCTTGGGTAGTCAAACAAATAAAGTGGTAACCTATATAGATGGTTCTGGTAATGAATATGAAGATTTGCCCAACCCGTTTTCGAATACTATAAAAGATAGAGAAACTATTACTGTACGTGTTGCACATAATGATAACCCGTGCTGCTATTCCGAAATCACTTTCGATTTAATTGTAAATCCATTGCCTGATTTGGCAGAAATTGAAGATTTAATTGTTTGTGATAACCAAACTAATGGCTTTGCGCATTTCGATTTACAGAAAGTAAAGGATAACATTATAGGAGGCAATGCGAATCTTGGGGTAGAGTTTTACCATCAAAACAGTCAACAAGTCCAAGAACCCTTAAATAAAGTTGAAAACTTGGTGCCTAATGAAGAAGTTATACGTGTTCGTGCGACCAATACCATAACACTTTGCTTTAATGAAAGTACGTTCAAACTAAAGGTGAATCCTTTACCCGTGGCAAACATTTTATACGAACTAATTGGATGTGACGATAATAATGATGGTGTTTCTGAATATTTCGATACAACTGATGTTGAGACTGATGTATTAGGTAACCAAACAGGTATGGAAGTGTCGTATTTTGATGCCCAGGGAAATCAATTTTTAGGCCCGTTGGATAATCCCTACACGAACACAATACCAAACCAAGAAATCATTACGGTGCGTGTTACCAATCCCCAAACATTATGTTATGCCCAAACACCTTTAACTTTAAGTACGGCAACTCAACCCAGAATAAATAAGCCAGCTAACATTTACGCCTGTAATGAAGGTAATGGATTTGGAATTTTTAATACAACCTTAATTGAAGCTCAGCTCACAGAAAATCAAAGTGGCCTTGCTGTTTTTTATTTTGATGCAGGTGGAAACGTATTACCTAGTCCCCTGCCAGACGATTTTGAAAATACGGAACCTTGGCTTCAAACCATTACGGCTCGGGTTGAAAATGAATTGAATAATTTGTGTTATTCCGAAACCAGTTTTGATTTGGTCGTAAACGAATTGCCTAAAGTGGATATTGAAGAAACATATTTTCTATGCAATTTAGAGCCTTCTATGTATGTAAGTATACATGATGGTTTTGATAGCTATGTCTGGAAATTCCAAGACGGAACGGTGCTTTCATATACCAATGAGGTTGATTTGGTTGATGCTGGATACTATACCTTAACAATAGGAGAAAATACAAACGGAATATATTGCGAAAATAGTTATGATTTTGAGCTAATGCGTTCGGTGCTTCCAGAAATTGAAGATATCGAATACAAGGAACTTTCGGATGAAAATTATATAAAAATTATAGCCACAGGCGATGGAGATTTTGAATATTCGGTAAATGGTGTCGATTACCAAAACGGCAATGTGTTTACTGGTCTTCAAGGAGGTATATATACGGCTTTTGTTCGAGATAGATTTGGCTGTGGCGAAGACTTCAAAGAAGTGGTTGTTGTTAATTATCCTAAATTCTTTACCCCCAATGGAGACGGAATAAACGATGTTTGGCAAATTTTAGGGATAGCCGCATACCCCAACGCAGAAATTTTCATTTATGATAGATACGGGAAACTTTTGAAGCAAGTGTTTGCTAATAATACTGGATGGGATGGTACCTTTAAAGGACGAATGATGAATGCAACAGATTATTGGTTTACCGTTAAGCTGAATGAGAACCAAGAATTTTCTGGTCATTTTTCGTTAAAAATGTAACTTTTTTAAATTCGGAAAATTACTTTTTCATACCCTTATATTTATCATGCAATCCTTCACTGTTTAAAATCTTGCCTATGGATTTTTCAATCCGTGATATGCGTGTTTTAGATTGTTTAGGCGCTGAAAAGTATAGAATATACCCACGTTGTCGCCCAGGTGTTAACGCTTCAAAAGCAGATTTTAGCACCGGGTCTTCTTCAAATTTTTGTTCCAGTTCTTCTGGGATGGGTTCGGGGTTCTTTTTAAATTCAATTTTTAATCCTGCTTTTTCCATTTCAATGGCTTCATGAATGTAGGCTTCAATGTCTGCTTCTAAAGTTTTTATTTTTTCGGTATCTGTAAATTTAATAAGGCGCACGGCCTGTGAGTTTGCTCCAGGTTTTTCTAGGATATTTTTGGTGTCACTCAATAAAGCACCTTTAAAAAAGCTAATGGAACAATGGTTTTTGAATGCGCTTAGTATTAAAATATTCTTGTCGTTCAAAGTGTAGCAGGGCATGCCCCATTTCGATGCTTCATTTAAACCGCATTGCAAAACTATTTTTCTCAACAATTCCAATTCGGTAATCCATTGGTGGACTTTACAATCGGGGGTGCCGCCAAGTGAGCATCGCCCGCAGCCTTCAGCGAAATACTGTTCAACGGTTTGGGTCATTTTTATTATTTCGATTTATTTTATCTGAAACTAAGTTCAGTATTTTTTATTATAAAGTCAAGTTTAAATCTGGTAGAAATCCATTATTTTAGCAGTAATGCAAGAACAACTTCAAGATTATATCCCAGCCAAGGCCTTATTGAAAGTATTAATTTTACTGGAACATGATAATTTGGTGGTTAAAATAAAAAAAGAACGAAAAACCAGACATGGTGATTATTCCCGATTGCCGAACGGTAAGCATCAAATTACCATAAATTCAAACTTAAACCCCTATCGATTTTTAATTACGCTGGTTCACGAAATCGCCCATTTTGAAGCCTATAAAACCTTTGGTAATTCTATAAAACCACATGGTATAGAATGGAAAAAGACTTTTCTGCATTTAATGTTGCCTTTCTTAAACCCTGAGGTTTTTCCTAACAATTTGTTACCTTTATTAGCAAATCATTTTAAAAACCCCAAAGCGTCCAGCGATACAGATGCGCAACTAGCCCTAGCTTTAAAGGAATTTGACGAGCCCAATGATAAAAATTTTGTTTTTGAGGTACCTTTTGGTGCAAGATTCAAACTTTATAATGGGAAAATTTTCGAAATGAAGAATAAACGCGTGAAACGTTATGAATGCGTTGAGGTTAAAACTGGAAAATTGTATCTTTTCAATCCAAACGCTGAAGTAGAATTGATAAAATAAAAAAAAATGAATAAAAATTATTACGCCATTTTGATGGCAGGGGGGGTAGGATCTAGATTTTGGCCAGTAAGCACACGAGAATTCCCAAAGCAATTTCACGATATGCTGGGGACAGGCGATACGTTGATACAGAAAACATTTGGTCGTTTGGCCGATTTAATACCAAAAGAAAATATTTATATTTTAACCAACGAACGTTATAACGATTTGGTACTGGAACAGTTGCCAGAGGTTACCCAAAAGCAAGTGGTTTTAGAACCGGCCATGCGTAATACGGCGCCTTGTATTTTATACGCTTCATTGAAAATACAAAAGGAAAATCCAGATGCTGTAATGATTGTAGCGCCAAGTGACCATTGGATTGAAGACGAAAAAACATTTTCGAGTAATGTAAAGCAGGCCTTTGAGTTTTGTTCAAAAAATGATGCCTTGATGACTTTGGGTATTCAACCAACATTTCCTAATACAGGATATGGTTATATTGAGTTTGACAAAACTTCCCCGGAAGCGATAAAGGCGGTAAATCAGTTTAGGGAAAAACCAGATTACGAAACCGCAAAAATGTTTATTGCACAAGGAAATTTTTTATGGAATGCCGGTATTTTTATGTGGAGTGTTAAAAGCGTTATTAAAGCTTTTAAAAACAATCAACCAGAATTGTATCAGTTATTTGAAAGAGGAATTCCTTCTTATAACACCGGAGATGAATCAGGTTTCATTAAAGAGAATTATCCAAATGCCGAAAACGTATCAGTTGATTATGCCATTATGGAAAAATCGAATAATGTTTTCGTGATTGCTGCCGAGTTTGATTGGAATGATCTTGGAACTTGGGGAAGCCTATACGATAAATTGGATAAAGACAGCGATAATAATGCTGTAGTAAATGCTAGGACATTGGCCGAAGATGCTACAGGAAATATGATCAGTACACGCAAAGATAAAATTGTGGTTGTTGATGGTATTGAAGATTATATTATTGTTGATAAAGAAGAAGTTTTGCTTATCTTTCCTAAGTCAAAAGAACAAGATATTAAGAAAACCCTCCAGCAGGTAAAAGATAAGTTTGGAGAGAAATATGGCTAATTATGAGCGAAGAAAGCAAGTTTAATTTCTCTGAGGAAGAGGAGGAGAAAAAGAAGGCTAATGTCGAGCAATCTAAACAAGAAATTAAAAAAGAGGCTAAAGGTTTGTTGGCCAGTGTCAATAAATTTTTAAGCGAGCTCTTAGATTTTAGAGACGACACCGATAGAGATGCCACTATTCAGGCCATAAAGGCCGATATATCTTTTAAAGGCGCAACGGCCTGGATTTTGGTTTGTTCCATATTTGTGGCTTCTATTGGACTAAACGCCAACTCCACTGCTGTAGTTATTGGTGCCATGTTAATTTCTCCGCTCATGGGGCCTATTTTGGGTGTTGGGCTTTCTATTGCCATTAATGATATTGATACTCTAAAAAGGTCGCTGATTAATTTGGCCACCATGATCGTTTTAAGTTTAATAACAGCCTTTTTGTTTTTTTGGCTATTTCCACTAAGTGAAGAAACTTCAGAGTTGTTGGGTCGAACGCGTCCTGATATCAGAGACGTACTTATTGCCTTTTTTGGTGGTTTGGCGCTAATCATTGCCAGAACAAAAAAAGGAACCATAGCATCGGTGATTTTTGGTGTGGCTATTGCTACGGCCTTAATGCCTCCATTGTGTACCGCCGGTTATGGTTTGGCAGAAGGCAATTGGCTTTACTTTGGTGGTGCCATGTATTTGTTCACCATAAATACCATTTTTATTGCTTTAGCTACATTTTTGGTGTTAAAACTGCTAAGGTTTCCCATGCAGAAATATGCCAATTCCCATAAGCGAAGGTTTATTTCTAGAATCGCAACCGTTTTGGCAATAGTAGTTATGATTCCGGCAGTTTGGACGTTTATAAATGTGCTAACCGAAAGTAGATATCAACGAGATTATAATAACTTTATAAAAAACGAGGTTGAATCCAATAAAAGTCTGTGGCTACAGCGTCACAGCATGAATATGGGTAACAAAGCCATTTCTCTTTATTTCAATGGAGAATTGACAGAAGCTACGGTTAGCGATTTAGAAAATGAATTAAAGGGTTATGAAAATATCCAAAATTTTGAGTTAAATATTTCGGGCAATAAAAATAGAAGTTCTGATAAAATCCTGGAACTTTATGATAAAGCTACTGTTGAAATTGAGCAAAAAGATTATATCATCAAAGGACTTCGAGAAGAAATAGAAACCCTTAAAAATAATGTAGTGAGTTTAAACGGCCAATTAGAAAATAAGGCAAAAAATTCTGATGAAGTACTTTACTCTAAGGTAGCCAAAGACGCTAAAATTAAATTTTCTGATTTAGGATATTTCGGGTTTGCCAGAATGTTGGAATCTACAGATTTTATTAAAGTGGATACTGTTGAGGTTATAAGCTTAAAATGGAATGGAACCTTGTCTGATAGTCTCAGAAACAAAAAAAATAATGAACTTAAAGATTGGTTAAAAGAAACACTAAAGACTGAACGGTTGCTTTTGTTAAAAGAAGAATAAGCATTTAGAGTTTTCTTAAATTATTCCATATAATTATATTTACTTCACAAATAATTCAGCTAAACAAAACTAAAATATGAAACGGGTAGTATTTTATTTAATAATGACTTCACTGTTTTTTGCGTGTAAAAACCAAATCGAGATTAAAGACATTACAATTCCTTCATCAAAAAACGTATTAAAAACGGCTGAGAAAGTAGCCGATTGGCAAATTAAAACCTTTGAAGACCAAGGTAAATATAGAGCCTTGCCCTCTGGCAAAAGACAGCCTTGGCAAAACCGAATTAAACACCATGAATTAGATTGGACGAATGGAGCTCTGTATGCCGGAATGTTTGAACTCACAGAAGTTTCTCATGACCCTAAATACATTAATTGGCTAATTCAAGTTGGAGAAAGGAATAACTGGAGACTGCATCAAAGAATGTATCATGCAGATGACCATACTGTGGGCCAAACGTACCTCAACCTGAGAAGAGTAAACGGAAGAAGAGAAATGGTGAAACCTACTAGGGAACGCTTTGATTCTATCATGAAAAGTGATAAGGCAAACGAATACCACTGGGATTGGTGCGATGCCCTTTTTATGGCGCCTCCGGTTTGGGCAAAATTGGCCCAAATAACAAGAGATAGTACCTATTTAGAGTACATGGATAAACAGTATCACATGACTTATGATGAACTTTGGGATGCTGAAGAGCAACTCTTTTTTCGAGACAAGTCATATTTTGACCAAACAGAAAAAAACGGAAAGAAAATATTTTGGGCCAGAGGCAACGGATGGGTTTTTGGTGGTCTAGCAAATATAATCCCAGAGTTGCCAGATGATTGGGAGGGTAAGCCTTTCTACGAAAATTTATTCAAACAAATGGCCGAGACTTTGGTTAAAATTCAGAGACCAGATGGCACATGGTCGGCTGGTTTGTTAGGCGATATAAAGGATTACCCTAATGTGGAGACCAGTGGCACATCGTTTTTCACCTACGGACTTGCTTGGGGTATTAACAATGGCTTGTTGGATCAAGCTGTTTATGAGCCTGTGATGCTTAAAGCATATAATGCTCTTAAAAAATGTGTTAACGAAGAAGGTATGTTGGGCTTTGTGCAACCTATTGGTGCGGCACCTGGCGAAAGTTTTAAAGATTATACCGAGGTTTATGGCATAGGTGCATTTTTGGCTGCAAGCTCCGAGTTGTATAAATATCTTAATAAATTTTATCCCGTTGAGAAAGTAACCAACCACATAACTTTTATGGAAGATGGCGGTTGGTGCTGGTACCAAGACCCGAGAGCGGTTATAAGTAATGGAAAACTCATAATGGGAGGCATAAGCGGGCAGAGTGGCGATGTGCGATTAGGGGTGTATGATTTAGCCCATGAAAAAATCGACAGCACTCTTGTTTTAAGCGAAAACTTTCAGAGAGACGATCATGATGTACCAGCTTTTTTTAAAAGACCAGATGGGAGTTTGTTGGCAGTTTGGGCGAAACACGCCAATGAAAAAATTCATTATTATAACATTTCGGCTCCCAACGATTATTTAAAATGGGGAGAGCTTAAGGAATTCCATCATGATTATGACAGTAGAGTTGGGGTAACCTACATGAATCTGTTTTACCTAGAAAACGAAGGTAAACTGTATAATTTTTTTAGAGATGGATTAACTTTTAATCCTGCGTTTGTAACATCGAACGATTATGGTGAAACTTGGGAAAACAGAACCCATTTTATAGTTAACGATGTTTCGGGGTTTCAACGTCCGTATGCAAGATATATGCAAGTAGACAATAATACAATAGGGGTTTCTTATACCGATGGCCACCCCAGAAAGTATGGCAACAGTTTATATTATGTTGAATATCATGATAACAGTTTTTATAAGGTAAATGGTACTAAAATTAAAAGTTTAGCCGATGGCCCTTTGGTTACTATTGATGGTGAAAAGCTCTATACAGGAAGTGAAACCAAGGAGAAACCCATGGTAAATGAAAGTGTGCCAAACAGTGCATGGACGTGTGCTATGGAGAAGGATGGTGACAATAATCCACATATAGGCTACACACTTTATTTAAACGATAGTGATCACAGATACAGAATAACTTCTTGGGATGGCGTAAAATGGAATGACCGCGAAATTGCCTATGCCGGAAATTGCTTGTACAAAATTGAAAGTAGCTATACTGGTTTAATGACATTCGACCCAACGGATGTCACTAATGTTTTTATATCAACAGATGTTAATCCGTCAACAGGTGAAGACCTTGGTGGAACCCATGAAATATATCAAGCCAACATTGGCCCTAATGACGATATATCGACCATAAAGTGGAATCCTATTACATCCAATTCTTATTATAGAAATATACGACCAATTGTTGTTGCGGCTGAAGGTTATAAAGCGTTGTTGTGGCTTTATGGCCCATGGTACACTTATACAGATTACGATTCTAACGTGGTTGGAGTGATTATAGAAAAACCAGAACAGAAACTTTGAAAATAAGTAGTAAAATTGAAGAATATCCTTCTATGTATTATTTATAAATACCTGTGTTTTCGGTAAAACTTATGACTTTTTATGTTAAAACTATTTCGAAAAATTAGGCAAAAGCTATTATCTGAAAACAAATTCAGTAAATATTTGTTGTATGCCGTTGGAGAAATTGTTTTAGTGGTAATAGGTATTTTAATTGCATTACAAATCAACAATTGGAATGATGAAAAAAAGGATAGAGCCTTAGAAATAAAAATACTGAAGGAAATCCATTCCAACCTTGAGCATGATTTAAATGAAATTCAACATGACATTAGCGTTATGGATAGCGTGGATTTGGCATCCAAAAACGTCATCCATTTTTTGAAAACACAGGATAAACCAACGGAAGCATTTTATGATGATGTGGCCAAAATTAAAGTGGCACCACATTTTGATCCTAACAAAAGTGGTTATGAACTTTTGGTTTCAAAAGGTGTTGAAATTGTGTTGAAGGATAGTTTGCGTGCTGCTATTTCTGTGCTTTATGAGTCTGCCTATTCCTATTATGGTAAATATGAAGAAGAACGTATAAAGTTTAAAGCAGAACAAATCCATCCTGTATTGTTAAGATATTTTACGGCCGCTACGAAACCTGATTCTGTTTGGAAGAGTTCATTTTTCATAAACCTAGAAGATTATGGACTAATGAAAAATGAAGGCGTTTTTTTTAAGCTTGTTAATGCCGTAAATTTTGAAAACCATATGGTTTATGATCGGGCAAGTGTAACAGAAAGACATATTTATGGTTTAAAGGGATTAATTGAAGAAGAGCTGCAAAGTAAAGAAGTTAATTACTGATTTTCCTCCAAGTACATTTAGATTAAGTATTGGGTTTTATAGCCATTGATACTGCTTGATTAATTTTAAAATATACACACGTATATAGAATGAAGATTTATATCCTCTTTATTTAGCTGTTTTTTAATGGTTAGTGTCCAAATATAAACTACATTTGATTTACTTCATATTTCCAATTTGTCGTTAAGGTTTTTTGGATGAAAATAATAAGCCTATGAAAAATAATATATTGGTTTATGCTATTATTTTTCATCATTTATTTTGCATCGGGCAAAATTCTAGTCATCATAATTTAAGTATTTTAAATTTGGTATTGACTGTTGAGCAAGATTCCATTACTGTATCTCCGCAACATCAATTATCTAATTGGGGTTATGGGGTTGATTTAAATTTAGGTTATGGTTTGCTTTCAGGTGACTTAGAAAATAATTTAAAAAACTTTATAACCTATGGACTTTCGTTTACATTTGAATATAAAAAAATTGTTGTTCTTGGTTTGGGCTATTCTTATGGTGGCACTAGAACTAAGGAAGACATTCAATTAAATGGAATTGTTTGGGAGAATGACTTAAGAGCTAACATTCACCGTGGAGATTTGTTTATTGGACATGGACTACTAAACAATAAAGCTTTTAGAATGACTCCCTTTTTTGGGATGGCTCTAATAAAAATAACACCACACGAACCAAATAATTATGACTTTGATTTTGAAGACAGCATATTGTATGAAAAGGTAAGGTTTGATAAATTGGCATATTTGTTTGGGCTAATGTTGGATATTAAAACTACGCGCAACAGCAACGAGAGCAACATAAGCTATGGGGCAATTAGGCTTAAGTATTCATACTATATGCCTCATTTTGAAAAAAAATATAGTGTGTTTAACGGAAACATTCATTGCATTACAGTTGGTATAGGAGGGGTGTCAAGGAAGAATAAAAAAAAATAGCCATTTATTTTATTGCTTAAAATGTTTTAAAAAACTGAACATATGGGAAATAGCATCTCACTATGTTTAATGGGTGTTTGCAAGATAATTGGATTTAGTCAAAATTCGATTAACCAAAATTCTGAAACTATCAAGCAAGACTCAACATTTGTTTCTGATAATTTTCCATTGAATGATTGGAGTTATAGAGTGGGTTTATTTGCTAGCTATGGTGTGATTACAGATGATTTAGATGATAATTTTAAAATATTATGTTGTATGGAATTTCAGCGAGCTTTCAATATAAAAAGACTGTGACTTTGCATACTGGAGTTGTATTAGGATTAAGTAAACTTAAAGAAAATATCACTATTGATGATGGTATTTGGAATAAAGGATATAAGGCTGAAATTTTTATTCTTGAAGCTTCAGTTGGATTTCCTTTAATAGACAAAAAATCTTTTAAAATAGCGCCTTATTTTGGAATTGACTCAACAATTATTAACGGGAAAAAGGAAATATACCTATCAGATGCTTACAGGCTTGAGGAACGCTATAATGTTGAGTTTAATAATACCACTTTTCTTTTGGGCTTAAACTTTGATATTAAAATAAAACCAAAAATGCTAGAGTATTATTATGTAACAATAGGTTATGCCTATTATTTGCCAAATTTTGAAAAAAAATATGACCGGTTTAATGGTGATATTCATCTACTGTCTTTTGGATGGGGAAGATTTAGTAGGCCTAAAAAAAGAGTTTAAAAAAAAATTAAAAGTTAATTACTGATTTTCTTCAATATACATTTTACGGACTTTTTTAAATAGTTCTGAAGAATAAACAAAATCGGTAACCGCTTCGTTATCGGTTTTAAAAATAGTTTGGTTAGAACCTTCCCAAGCTTTTACACCGTCTTTTAAAAACACAATCTTTTCGCCAATTTCCATAACCGAATTCATATCGTGTGAGTTAATTACAGTAATAATTTGATATTCATCGGTAATTTCCTGAATTAAATTATCTATTACGATAGCTGTTTTAGGATCTAAGCCCGAATTAGGTTCGTCACAAAATAAGTATTTCGGATTGTTTACAATTGCTCTTGCAATGGCCACACGTTTTTGCATACCACCAGAAGCCTCGCTCGGCATTTTTTTATGTGCATTCTCTAGATTAACACGTTTAAGAACAAAATCGGCACGGTCTTGCATTTCACTTTTGCTCATTTTGGTGAACATTTGCAATGGAAACATAACGTTTTCTTCAATGGTCATAGAATCAAAAAGAGCACTTCCCTGAAATACCATACCTATTTCGGCACGAAGATTTCGCTTATCATCTTCAGATAGCTTCGAAAAAACTTTTCCATCATAGGCAATGGTGCCTTCTTCATATTCAAACAATCCTAACAGGCATTTTAAAAAAACCGTTTTACCAGAACCACTTTGCCCAATGATTAAGTTCGTTTTTCCTTTTTCAAACGTGGTACTAATGCCTTTTAAAATGTGGGCATCACCAAACGACTTATGCAAATCTTTAACTTCAATCATTAGCCCAGTAACATTTCGGTTAGTAAATAATTTAGTAAAATAATAACTACAGAGGTCCAAACAAATGCTGTTGTACTGGCTTTACCAACTTCAAGTGCACCACCTTTCATATAGTACCCGTAGTACGAGGGGATTGTAGCAAGCATAAGTGCAAAGACAAATGTTTTTATAAAGGCGTATACTACATGAAAAGTTTCGAAGTCGGTTTGAATACCCAAAATATAATCTTCCAATGTAGCATAACCTCCAAAAACGCAAGCTGCCATACCTCCAAGAATGCCTAAAAACATACCTATGGCTATAGCAAACGGGTATAATGTTAAGGCTATCGTTTTAGGGAAAACTAAATAGTTTAGTGAGTTTATACCCATAACCTCAAGCGCATCAATTTGTTCTGTAACGCGCATGGTCCCAATACTAGAAGTAATAAATGAACCCACTTTTCCTGCCATGATAATCGAGGTAAAAGTCGGGGCAAATTCTAAAATAACAGATTGTCTAGTGGCAAATCCCACTAGGTACCTTGGTATAAGTGGATTATCTATGTTTAATGCTGTTTGTATCGTGATAACACCTCCAACGAAAAACGAAATAAATGCAATAATACCTAATGAGCCTATAATAAGGTCATCAATGTCTTTTAAGATTAATGTTTTCATTACCGACCATTTGGTGGGCTTTCGAAACATTTCGATAACCATTAAAAAATAAGATCCAATATTTTTAAGGTAAGTCATATATAAATTTGTCTTCGCTAAAGTAAAAAAAAGTTAGAGGTATTTAACTTTAATTTTAAATTATGATGTTTTTAAATCAGTATTTTTGGTCAAAATTAAAAAAGAGGATGAAGAATATATTATTGGTCATTTTATTGGCTATTGGTGTTTCATGCAAATCTCAAAACCAAACGATTTCGGCTAAAACCGAGACTGAATTTTCAAGGCCAAAATTAGTTGTAGGTATTGTAGTAGATCAAATGCGATACGATTATTTGACCCGTTTTTATGATAAGTTCGGAAATGGTGGATTTAAACGAATGGTAAACCAAGGGTTCAATTGTAAAAACAACCATTATAATTACGTGCCAACTAAAACAGGGCCAGGCCATGCCTCAATTTTTACGGGTACTACCCCTAAGTATCATGGTATAATGGGTAATGATTGGTTTGATAAAACTTTAAGAAAAAACGTGAATTGCGTTGAAGATAATACGGTGAACCCCGTTGGCACAAAAAGTAGGGATGGTAAAAAGTCGCCACATAGAATGCTAGCTACTACCTTTGCTGATGAAAATAGATTATTTACGCAATTTAATTCTAAAACAATCGGTATTTCTTTAAAGCACCGAGGGGCTATTTTGCCAGCAGGTCATACTGCAAATGCAGCATATTGGTTTGATTATGAACACAACGGTTCGGGTAATTGGATTACCAGTTCTTTTTACATGGAAAAACTACCGGAATGGGTAGAAAGTTTCAATAAATCAGATTTGGCCGAATCTTATTTTAAAGAATGGAACACACTTTATGATATTGAAACTTATTCAGAGAGTGGAAGTGATTTAAATCCTTTTGAAGGTGGTTTTAAAGGAAAAGAAACTTCAACATTTCCTTATGATTTAAAAGAGCTGAAGGATAAAAATGGTAAATATGATGTGATTGGACATTCACCTTATGGAAACAGTTTAATTACAGATTTTGCCATTGCTGCCATTGATGGAGAGCAATTGGGGAAAGGTGAATATACTGATGTTTTAACAGTAAGTTATTCAAGTACTGATAAAGTAGGTCATAAGTTTGGTGTGAATGCTAAAGAAACAGAGGATACTTATATAAGGTTGGATTTGGATTTGGAAAGGCTTTTTAACGCCTTAGACAATAAATTGGGCGTAGGTGAATATACGGTCTTTTTAACCTCCGACCATGGCGCACCTTATGCCCCAGGATATTTAAAATCTAAAAAAATACCGGCTGGATTTTTTAATGAAAGTGAAATGCGAAAGGAACTAAATGAAATGTTGCTAAATAAATACAACGTCCCCAATTTGGTTTTAAGTAGGATTAATTATCAAATATACTTCGACCATCAAGCCATTGATAAAAATAAATTAAACTTAAAAATCCTTAAGGAAGACGTAGCTAAAAAACTATTGGAATACGAATTAATAGATAAAGTATATATTACATCCAGCATTAACCAATTAGAAACTCCCGAAGGAAATATAGAAACCTTATTGCAGAATGGCCACCACCAAAAGCGCTCAGGTGATGTTTTATTTGTTTATAACCCTGCGGTTTTTAAAGATACGCCCTGGAACCGAACAGGAACCGATCACGGCACGGCACTAAGTTATGACACCCATGTACCGTTGTTGTTGTTCGGAAAAGGCATCAAACATGGTCAGACATTACAAAAAACTGAAATTACAGACATTGCACCAACCGTCTCAGCTCTCTTAGGTATTAGTTTTCCGAATGCGTCTATTGGTCAACCACTTGAATTTGTATTGGATTAATGAATAAAAGAACAATTTATTCCATTATTGCCTTTCTTATTGTCTTCGGAATTTATGCCTACGAACATTTTTTAAACCAAGAAGAAAAGGCCGAAATTGTATCTGAAGGTAAAAAAACAAAAACCGAAACCAAGGCCTACTTTTTACCAACCAGTACAACGGGGCAAATAGTTCACCACGATGGTTATTCTTTATCTTATAATGAAGAATATGAGCAAGCCGAATGGGTGGCTTACGAGTTAAAAAAGTCACATCTTTCAAGTACAAATTTTAAGAGGCCTTATTTTGAAATAGACCAAGCCGTAAAAACAGATGCGGCGCACTGGGGCAATTATAAAAATTCGGGTTATGATCGCGGACATTTATGCCCTGCAGGTGATAGACGCTATAGCAAAGAAGCGTACGACGAAACCTTCTTAACCAGTAACATCAGTCCGCAAGAACACGAATTTAATTCGGGTGTTTGGAATAAATTAGAACAAAAAGTACGCTATTGGGCTAGAAAATATGATGGTGTTTTTGTGGTTACAGGAGGTGTTTTGAAAGGGCAATTAAATACAATAGGAGAAGAAGATGTCGCCGTGCCAAGGCAGTTTTACAAAATTGTTTTAGATTATAATAATGGAGCCGCTAAAATGATAGGTTTTTTATTGCCACACAAACAATCCAATCAGCCACTTTATAAGTTTGTGGTTCCTGCCGATAGTATTGAAGCCGTTACAGATATTGATTTCTTTCCGCGGTTAGATGATGCACTAGAAAATAAATTAGAAGCCTATAGTGATTATAAGCTATGGCAATTTAACTAATTATCGAAAATATTTGCATTTAGAGTCTTATTTGCTTTAATTCTGAAGGTGTTTTTGTATTTTATATCTCTTATTAATTTTAAATCAGGTAGTTATGAAAGAAAAAGTACACAATGACTCCCCAAATCTGATTTTAAAAACCTTAACCTTTGTTTTAATATTTTTCCTTGGAACTTCTGGATTAGTTGTTGCCCAAAATGCTAATGCAAATGAAAATGCAACTGTTTTTGGTGGAGAATTTACTTTTCTTGACGGTGAGACCTATAATAGTATTTGTATTGATGGTGAAGCAGATTATGTAATGGTTGAATTTGTTAAAGAACCATCAGGTCGACTAAAACAATGGATAATTACGGATGAGGAGGGTTATATTGTTGGTTTGCCCGATAATATATCCGATGTTAATTTTGACGAGGCAGAGGTTGGTATATGTTTGATTTACCACCTATCTTATAATGGGATGAAGCCTTTGGTAGATCCCTCTGGGCAAGGTAAGTTTAAATTACATATTAGTGAAGTTACCGAAAAGGGTGAAGGAAAGGGCAGATCTGACTTGTCTGAACCTATAATGATAGAAAGATTTCTACAACCTACTCCAGGAATTTTAGAAGGCGGACCTTTTGAATTTTGTGTAGGAGACGGAGAAGCAGATCATATTCCTGATGGAGCCATTACGCTTTCGGGTAATAGTAGTACTAATGAAGCATGGGTAGTTACAGATCCTGACCTTAATATCCTAGGATTACCGCCAACTCCCTATGATGTTAATTTTGATGAAGCGCCTGCCGGAACTTGCTTGGTTTGGCATCTTGGATATGAGGATAATGTAAGTTTTGATGGTGTAACTAATACGGCTGATTTAGTGGGCTGTTATGAACTTTCCAATCCAATTACCGTTAATAGATATACACAACCTACTCCAGGAATTTTAGAAGGCGGGCCATTTGAGTTTTGTGTAGGTGATGGTGTGGTAGACAATATTCCAGATGGAGCCATTACACTTTCGGGTAATAGTAGCACCAATGAAGCCTGGGTAGTTACAGATTCTGATGGTAATATCCTAGGACTACCGCCAACCCCCTACGATGTTAATTTTGATGAAGCGCCTGCCGGAACTTGCTTGGTTTGGCATCTTGGATATGAGGATAACGTAAGTTTTGAGGGTGTAGAAAATGCGGCAGACCTAATGGGCTGTTATGCACTTTCCAACGCAATTACTGTCAATAGATTTGCACAGCCTACCGCTGGAATTTTAGAAGGCGGACCTTTTGAGTTTTGCGTGGGAGATGGAATGGCAGATAATATTCCTGATGGAGCTATTGCACTTTCTGGTAATATTAGCACCAACGAAGCTTGGCTAGTAACTGATGACGCAGGCAATATTTTACAGTTGCCAAGCTCGCCCTATGATGTTAACTTTGATGAAGCGCCTGCGGGAACTTGCTTGGTTTGGCATCTTGGATATGAGGATAATGTAAGTTTTGATGGTGTAGAAAATGCGGCTGATTTAATGGGCTGTTATGCGCTTTCCAACCCAATTACCGTTAATAGATTTGCACAGCCTACAGCAGGTGTTTTAGAAGGAGGTCCTTTTGAATTTTGTGTAGGTGATGAAGTAGCAGATAATATTCCTGATGGAGCTATTGCACTTTCTGGTAATATTAGCACCAACGAAGCTTGGGTAGTAACTGATGACGCAGGCAATATTTTACAGTTGCCAAGCTCGCCTTATGAAGTTAATTTTGATGAAGCGCCTGCAGGGACCTGCTTGGTTTGGCATCTTGGATATGAGAATAATGTAAGTTTTGATGGTGTAGAAAATGCAGCTGATTTAATGGGCTGTTATGCACTTTCCAATCCAATTACTGTTAATAGATTTGAACAACCTACCGCGGGAGTGTTAGAAGGAGGTCCATTTGAATTTTGCGTTGGAGACGGTGAAGCCGATAATATAGCCGATGGAGCCATTACGCTCTCTGGAAATATGGGCACAAATTCGGCATGGGTCGTAACAGATGCAGATGGAAATATTTTAGGACTACCTGAAAGTCCTTATTCTGTTGATTTTGAAGACGCAGTTGGAGGAACATGTTTGGTTTGGCATTTAAGTTATGAGGATAATGTGAGTTTTGAAGGGGTAGAAAATGCAGCTGATTTAATGGGATGCTTTGCTTTGTCTAATTCTATTTCTGTTGTCAGAACTGAAGTTGACGGTGGAACAATTACCGGCGGAACAGATAATAGTTTTAGTTTTACAGTTGGTGATGGAACGGAAGATAAAATTCCAGCTGATTCTATTACGCTTGAAGGAAATGTGGGAGCAAACTCTGCTTGGGTTGTAACAAATGAAGATGGAACCATTATTCTTGGTTTGCCAGATAATTATTCAGATGTTGATTTTGACGGCGCGGAAGCTGGTATTTGTAAAGTATGGCATATGAGCTATGAAGATGGTTTAACTGGTACAGAGCCACCAGCAGAAGGAGATCATTTAGTGTCTAGTTTAAACGGATGTTTTAGTTTATCAAATGCTATTACCATAAATAGAACCACAGCGAGTTCAAGAAGTGTGGCGCTTTATCCGAATCCAACCAAAAAGTCAGTTAGCGTAGATTTAACTAATTTTTCGGGAGATGAGGTAAACATCAGTTTATATAATATCAATAATTCACGATTGTATAATCGAGATCTCATTTTTAATGGGGTGTCTAAAAAACAGAATTTAGATTTAAGCCGTTTTGGAAATGGTATTTATTTTATAAGGGTAACCGACCTGAAAACAGGCACTAATATTTTCAAACGATTAGTTGTAAAATAGATGAGATTGCTGTTTATTATTAAATAATTCAAACTACTTATAATTTGTAGCATACTAAAAAGCTCTAACTTTTTAAAGTTAGAGCTTTTTTTACTTTGAAATATACCTTGCCATCTTGTTTTTCTAATAAACTAGCCATGGTCTTTCGCTACTAAATACTCTAATTTTTTCTTTTTGGCTTTAAATAGCTAGCCATATAATCCTGAAATAAAGTAAAAACTACCTTTTTTGTATGCCAGTTTCAAAGCTGAAATAAATGTAATTAAAAAACCATAGTGCATTTTGTACATGGCTTCACCTTGTAAATATTTTGAAAGCTTAACTAATCCGATTTTATAATCTTTAGGGTTACCGGTTCTGCTAAATTAATTTTTAAATAATACATTCCAGCAGCTTTATCTGTTATATCTAATTTAAAGCTCTTACCATTTACCTCATGCTTTTGTGTTGAAATCAATGCCCCATTAATGCTATATAATTCGCTATTGACATTATTAATGGATATAGGTAAAATTATATCGAAAATACCATTAGAAGGGTTTGGATAAATATTTATGCCCTCTGTTATTTCCCTTTGAACTAGGTCTAACGATTCTCCATTTACCAATTGAATATTAGGAGCTGGTGGTTCATCCATTCCGCCACCAAAATAAAACCCAAGATTTGGAGGCTGGTTATAAGAGTTCATCTGCCATGCAATAGCCGACCTGTAGTTAGGATCATGCATTAAAGTGTACATTCTTTGTTCAGTAGTGAAAGGAGTAATAAAGACAACCATACCTGTGTTGTCCGTACGTCTGTATATAACTTCTTCTCGCCAATCCCCCAAAATATCAGCCATAAGACAAGGATTCGATTTAGTTGAATTATTGTCACTAATTGGTGCTATATTATATAATGTGGCTACCCTGTCGGTCCCATTTCCATTCCATTTAGTTATTACAGTTCTGTCGAGTATTTCACGTTGAACATCACCATCCCACCAAACACCAAAATTATAAGAATTTCCGTTACCCGCGGTAGTTGGTATTGCATTTGATATAAGTTGACCTGTACAGCTACGAAGACCAGAACCATCTGAACCCCATACTTCCACACCTTTGTAGTTTGGGTCGACATCGGCAGCCATACATCTTCCAATATCACCACTTGACCAATTTGCCCACTGTACTGTACCAGTCTCAGCATTTCTTATTGCTATACCCGGGATTGCTCCGCCAGCATGCTCCATACAGCTAAAATATTCCAAACCAGGAATATCAGGATTTATATCTGCTAAATGTGCAGCATCGCCATGACCAAAAGTGGTAGAGTAAAGACCATTGCCATATTCATCAATCGCCATAGCTCCATAAGTTATCTCGTCTCTCCCGTCACCATCAACATCGCCAGCAGCAAGATTATGGTTTCCTTGTCCGTGATAAGCAGACGCTACCCCACCAGGACTACTATCCCAAGCCCACTCTTGCGTTAGAGTTCCATTTCTGAAATTCCATGCTTCTAGTTTTATGCGTTCATAAATTCCTCTGCCGATAACAAAGCTTGGATTTACACCATCGAGATAGGCAACGGTCCACATGCATTTGGTAGCCCTATGGCCAAGTTGAGAAGCGTTTTGCCCTGGGCGCCCCCATTGTTCTATTGGTGTTAGACTGATATAAAAATCCCATGCAATTTCTCCACCTGTTTCGCCATCAAATATCGATATATAATCTGGACCATAGGTTCTGAACCAAAAAGGGCCATTTTGTGCCGCTGAAGCACGATAATTGATGTATCCGTCTTCATCTCTGTCGCCAATATTATTGCCTAAGCCGTCAATCATACCATCGGAAGTTCTAGTAGCAACCTCGGCTTTTCCGTCATTATCAAAATCGTATACCAAAAAGTTTACTTCTACTGCGTGTAACAAATTAGGTCCCAAATCAATGGCCCACATAAATGTACCATCAAGTTCATAAGCTTCAAGATAGTGATTATAGGGCGAACTAGGAGATTCATCATTTGAGAGTCTTTTTACCACGATTTCGTATTCCCCGTCTCCATCCAGATCGCCAACAGAGGCATCATTAATATTATGGGTACTGTAACCACCGTTAACCGATCTCACCGGAATAGTAAAAAACGATTCTGTTAAACGGCTTTTACCTGCGGAACGTTCTTGTTCTATTCCGTCAATAACAGCAGATACACTATAATCACCAGGGAAGAATGCCTGATCGTCAATATAATTTGAAACGCTCAGGTTGGACGCAATTCGTGTTGAACCTCGGTATACGTTAAAGGTAGCATTCTGGGCATATTCGGTGCCAAGAATTCGCCAACTTACTAGTGCTGAATTAGCACCGGTTTCCATGGCAATTAATCCTCTGTCAAGGTTTTCCATGTAACGTTGTCCGAAAAGAGAGGAGCTCCAAAGCGCCATGATACTAATCAAAGACAAGCTAACAAGTAACCTGTTCCTAAATAATTTTTTAACCATGAATTGATGAGCTAATAGGTGTTTTTTAATGGTAAATTTCGTTTTCATAAATCAGCTTTTAGGGTAAAAATAATATTTTTATTATTTTTTGAGCACTGGAGCATGGCTGTTGACTGTTCCAGTGAGTTTGTTCTAATTTTAGGGATACAAATTAGTTTGGTTGGTATTTAGTAAGTGTTTAAAATATACTTTTTTGATAATGTAAAAATATTTATGTTTTTGCACCTCTCCGTCCTGTACTTACCTGTTATTGTGAACAAATATTTTGAAAAATCGGAAGTAAAAATCAGTCGTTTTATAAAGTTAAATAAAACCATTGAATTTTCAAAGCTTTTTGATAGACCGTAATGCAACATGTAATAAAAATGTCACTAACCATATTTTGTTTAGTTTGTCGGCGTAAGTTCGTCTAAATTTTCAGTTTGATGTAGTCATATTTAGCTCCTTTATTATTGCTTCTTTAATGTTTTGCACTTCTTGTAATAGAATTTGTTTTTATTTGAATTGAACCCGTGTCTATATGTAATATTTAATTTAAAAAAAGGTTTAATTCTTGGGTCGGAAACAACATATGTCTGCATTGTAAATAGATTTGATACCTCGGAGCTTGTCTTGAGGGGTGCATTCCTCTTTAAATTATTTTAAAACATAAAATTCTGAGTTTTTCGATAACAAAATTCCTTTAGTAATCATATTCCCAGTATTTTTGATTTCCAAAATAAAAAAGCATGAATGAATTAAGTTTTTATTTGACAGAAGGTATTCGCCATATAACAGATCCGAAAGGTTTTGACCATATGTTATTTGTAGTAACCTTATGCTCTTTTTATCAATTGAATGAAATAAAAAAAATATTCATTCTCGTTACTGCATTTACTATAGGTCATTCAATTACTTTGGCTCTTTCTTCATTGGATATTATTCAGGTTAACCAAACTGCCGTAGAGTTGTTAATTCCAGTAACAATTTTTCTTACCAGTATTTTCAATATTACAGCAAAACAGAAAGTGAATTCAAAATTTGGATTAAATTATTTATTGGCTCTTTTTTTTGGTCTGATACACGGGATGGGCTTTTCCAACTTTTTCCGATCTATGATGATGGGAATTCAAGAGGGTTCCATCGTATTACCTCTGTTAGGGTTTAATTTAGGCATTGAAATAGGACAATTAACAATTGTGGCTATATTTTTAGTAATATTGCTAGTATATACAAAACTTTTTAAAGGAGCGCATAGAGATTGGAAGATATATTTCAGCGGAGCAGGAGCTGCACTGTCAATTTCTTTAATTCTAAACCAATTATAAAATGAAACGATTTCTTTTATTTTCGATAATTGTATTTTCTTTTGCTTTTGCTAAAGCTCATCCCATAAAGATGACTACCGGACGCATATATTATGATCATGATCAACAAAAATGTTTCTTAATGATAAATTTTTTTACTGATGATTTAACAAAACATCTCACTGAAATTTATCATTCTCCAATTAATGAAGACAATATCACAGAACAGTCAAATAGAGAAACATTTATGGATTATTTCAAAAAAAACTTTTCCATTTATGAGGGCTTAAAGGAAATCTCATGTAGACCGGAATATATTAAACACTCTGATGATAATGTTTTACAGGTCAAATTTATTTTGAAGAATTTTAACATCAAATCAAAAGAAGAAATAAAAGTAGTAAATACTTTAATGTTTGACGCTTTTGATAATCAATCTAACATCATCCATTTTGAGTTAAAACCCCAAAAAGAAATTATTCTTTTTAGTATAACTAAACCATTCCATGTTTTTCATTTATAAATTATGAAATAGAATAATATGGATTTGAAACCATTTCAGATATAAAAATCTGCTCTTTTATTTTTTATTAAAATACTCATCGTTCCATTTATTAGGAAAATCATTGTAGCGCAGAACTGCCCATGTTTGTTTTTTACACTCATCGCTGAGCTTATAATGATTTAACATGAGAACGATTCCTTTCTTAGAGAGATAAAAATCGGGGAAACGAAACGTTTTTTTATGAGTATAAGAACATTTTGAATTACTTATTTCTTTTGCGTAAGAATCATGTATGTATTTTTCTATTTTTTTCTCAAAAACATCACCTCGATATTTAAAATATTCTCGAGATTCATTACGAGGTGGTGTTCCTTCTCCAAGCCAAAGTAAATCTTCAAGATTTAATCTTTTAAGATTTTTTAAATCTAAAGTTAAATATGTGAAAGAAGCAGTTGCTTTGGTGTTAATAATATTACTCTTTTTTGACTCTACCATGCTCAGTACATAAGGACTGATATAGGAAATATTTATTTCGGTTTTGTAATTTTCATAACTATAACCGTTAAGTATATCATTTATAAAAAACTGTTCAAGGTAATTATTTATTTCAACCATTTTTGTGTCGGAAAACCCCTTAACGATACGGAATAATTTAATTTGAGAGCATGTTTCAGTAAGCCATTCTATTTTTATACCCTTTTTAAACTTTTGAATCGATGTTGATTCATATTTTATGTCACTAAGCAAACTATAATTATACGGCGATAGTTTCTTTTTAATTTCTTCATTGTTTATCGCATGTGGTTCAGATTGGATTACTTTAATAGGGCGCAGAAAAACCTCTTGAACCTTACCATCTGGAGTTCTTTGTTCCCCCGACCAATTATTCAACGAATCTTCAGTTATAACAATCTGCTCAAATGATTCCGGATTTTTTGTTTTTAAATTGGATCGTAACAAATTGAAGGTAAGTGTAATAGAATCATATTCAACCTCCAGATAGATAGATTTTTTTTTATCACGGAAACAATATCTCCCATTATAATATCCCTCAACATTTCGAATCTCCATAATTATTTCTCGATTACCTATAGTGCCTTCTAGGCTATATATCTTTTCTACATGGGCTGATACAGACATTGTAGAGAGAGAATATAATATAAAGAATAGAAAAACTTTTTTAAAATTCGTCATATGATATCGTGGACTAAAGTGCCAATTCAATAATTTATAATTTAAAACAGAGTGCAAGTTAGCATAAATTAGGATTAGTTTGATAGATAGGTTCATTTTTTTCTATATAGAAGAACCCGGATGCCATGCCAGTTTCAGATTGTTTTTAAAATGATTAGGCAGTCGTTCCAAATTATTCTGCGGAAAAATTAAATCAGGATTAAATTTACATATAGCATCGTAGTTATTGTCAAGTGTTTCAAAACCTTTGTAAAACGCATTTATGATTTTGTTGTTTCTGTATACAGAATTGAAAACAAACTAGAGGCTTCAAGTAAATACGAAGGATAGATTTTTAGACTTAAATTAGATGTTTTTTTTGTGAAAAGGGTGGTTAATAAGAGGGAGTTTGGCCATTGGATGAAAATCACCAGTTAAAGCCTTAGGTTTCTTTTGTCTTAAATCATGTGCTAACTCTAATGATTTTAAGGTTTCAGAAATGCCAAACCCATTTCCCGAAAGTATATGTTTGTATGATTTTGTGTGTAAATCTGTAAAACCTTTACTAAATTCAAAATTATGACCATCAATTGTTATTTCTCTAAAGGTGCGTTGTCCTTTTTCTTTCATTGACTTAGGTAAAACATTTTCATTAATAGATAAAAACCATCGAACGTTTGCATTTTTTAATTGTAAAAATCCAGAAGCTCTATCGTGTTCCATTAAGTGAACAGTGTTTTTAACTACATCTCCAAAAATCCAGATGAGCATATCAAAAAAGTGAATACCAATATTAGAGCATATGCCGCCGGACTTTTCCAAAGAACCTTTCCATGAGGCATAATACCAATTGCCCCTAGAGGTAATATAGGTAAGGTCGATATCATGAACCTTATTACTTGATTGATTGCTTATTTGTTCCTTTAATGCCAATATTGAAGGATGTAAACGCAACTGTAAAATGTTATTTATTTTGTTTGAAGTTTGTTTTTCTACGGCCATTAGCTTCTCAGCGTTCCATGGATTTAAAACTAATGGTTTCTCACAAATGGCATCTGCATTATTTCTTAAGGCAAACCTAATATGAGCATCGTGCAAATAGTTTGGCGTACAAATTGAAACATAATCAATAGGCTCTTCTTTTTCTAATCTTAGTTTTTCTAAATGTCTATCAAAACGTTCAAACTCGGTAAAAAAATGAGCTTTTGGAAAATATGAATCTATAATTCCAACACTATCATTAGGGTCGAAGGCTACAACAAGCTTATTGTTAGTTTCTTTAATAGCTTGAATATGTCTCGGGGCTACAAAGCCGGCAACACCCATTAAAGCAAATTTTTTCATGTTAGTATTGGTATGATTAAATTATTATTAAGTTGGTACTTCTCACTACTTTCTGGACATGTTGCAAAATTATTCTTATCAAAAATAAGCCTATGCCCATTTTTACTTACCCAACCTATTTGTTTGCCTGGGTTCCCAACAACAAGTGCATATGGGTTAACAGGCTTGGTGATAACTGAGCCTGCCCCAATCATGGCATATGCCCCAATTCGATTACCACAAATAACTGTTGCATTTGCACCTATTGTTGCACCTTTTTCTACATAGGTTTCCATAAATTCTGTTTTGCGAACTATAAAACTTCTGGGGTTGATAACGTTTGTGAATACCATTGAAGGCCCTAAAAATACATCATCTTCACAAATTACTCCAGTATAAACCGATACGTTATTTTGAATTTTCACTCCATTACCAATAACGACTTTAGGTGAAATAACTACATTTTGACCTATATTACAATGGGTCCCAATTTTAGAATTATTCATAATATGGGAAAAATGCCAAATTTTAGTGTGTTCACCAATATTGCATGATTCGTCTATAATTGAGGTGGGGTGTGCAAAATATTTTGTTTTGTTACTCAAGTTAAATTTGCTTTAAAGAATAATTTGATTCTTGCAGTTTGCAAGATCTAAAAGTACGGAACTTTTATAAAAGTTCGGAGAAGCATTTGTTGCTCCTTATGAGTTATTTAATTTTAAGATAAAGATAATTTGTTATTTGTAAATCTCTAAAAACTGCTTATCCACATTTTGCCGGTATAGCTCAAGTAACCGCTTTCTTCCATTTGCACCTAATTGGCTTCTTAGTTTTGGGTTATCCAACAATTTTGAAAGTTGTTTATTGAAATCGTTCTGAGTTTCATATAATAAACCACATTCCGCGGTTTCAATGAGGTCTTTCTGGGCTTTGCTTTTTGTGGCCAAAATTGGGATTTCTCCATACATATATTGAAACAATTTATTGGCAACGCCTGAATCGTGCTGGGCATTTACTTCAAACGGAGCTAGTCCTATCGATATTTTTTTAAGGTAGGAAGGAAGATATTTAACATCAGACCAAGGGATGTAAGTAATATTCTTTTTTAAAATTTGATGGCTCAAGTAAGAATTAAAATGAGCTTTGTCAGCCTTGTCAACTGGGCCAATAATTAGCGTATGAAACTGCTTTCCTTCTTCTAAAAGTTTTATAATCCACGGTAAAATATCTATAATCCCGCGACGTTTTGCTACGACTCCAAAATAGAATAAGGTAGTTGTGGGTGGATTAAACTCAACAGGAAAATCATCTTTTTCAAAAGCTTGAAAACTTTCAATATCAGGCATATTTGGGTGTACGTATATTGGTGTGGTTTTCAACGTGTGTATTCGCTCCTTCAGGTTTTCTTTAAAAGAATTGCTCAAGACAATAATATTATCAGCATATTTCAAATATTCTTCCTCTTTGTTGTACCACTTTTTAGGTTGAACAATATACTGTCTCCACCCCTTTGTAGCCCAGAGATAAGAGTTAATAGCTGCAGGGTAATTTTCGTGTAAATCTAAAGTAAATGAAACATCTAGCATGCTTTTCTTAATGCCCTTTTTAGCTGCTTTTGCCATGTACAAATCATGAACATGAATTGCATCTAACTTATTTTCATTAATAAATTTAGTGATGTTTTTTTGCCATAAAAGTTCATAAAAACGAAAGTTTGTGCTAAGAAGAACAAGTAAATCTTTTAATCTTTTATGGATTTTAATTCTTGTGACTTTTATGTTATTGTAGGTCTTATAGGGGTTATTAAAATCAAAACATAAAACATATATATTATGCCCTTCCTCCAATAATAGGCCTAATTCCTTTTGTACTCTATGGTCGTTATCAAATTCATTGTCTACTATTATTCCAATATTCATTAAAAAATGTTAAATATCAATATTATGCTTCTTAAAACGTTTTTTGCTAAAGTAAGCCCTATGGAACTCTCTTCATTGTTTGCTGGAATGCTGATGTAAAAATTCACGGTTTAAATTTTTTGAGATTCAAATTTAAACTCTTTCTGCATAAACAATATAATAACGTGGGGTAAACCAACGTAAAATTGGACGAACACCAATTTTTTTTGTTGGGTTAGTCCATTTTTGTATGTCAACAATTTTCCATCCTGTTTTTTCCAATAGCCAGTCGAACTGCCAATCTTCAAATTCATGATAGTGTCTGTCTAGCATGTCTGTTTTACTTCTATATGCCGAAGAAAACCATAACCTCAAGGGAATACTAGCAACAAGTTTGTTTGATTTTATAGACTTTAAAACTGTGAATGGCGAAAGTAAATGCTCAAAAATTTCAAAGGCGGTAACAACATCTGCTTCCGAATTTTCAATAGTTGATGTATCGATATCTAAATCTTCACCTTTAGTGTTTTCAACATTATAACCATGGTTTTTCATGATGTCTGAAAACGGATTGGCTACTCCTAAATCTAAAATGCTTTCAGAATTTGGTATATGTTTTTCTAAAAATTGTAAAGTATGTTTATAGCGTTTACTCGGAAATATTATTTCGTTCATTACTTAAAAATCTAATATTGATACACAATAGCATTGATATTCATACCCGCACCAACGCTGGCAAAAATGACAACGTCGCCCTTATTTAAATCGTGGTTTTCAAGCTGCTTATGTTTTACCAAATCCAAAAGGGTTGGTACGGTGGCTACAGAACTATTGCCTAATTTTTGGATGCTCATGGGCATAATGCCTTCAGGTATTTTAGTTTTATATAAACGATAAAAGCGCTTTAAAATAGCGTCGTCCATTTTTTCGTTGGCTTGATGGATAAAAATCTTTTTTACATCTTTAATATCAATGCCACTATTGTCTAAGCAAGTTTTCATGGCTTTTGGCACATTGATTAGGGCGAACTCGTAAATTTTACGTCCATCCATTTTAATGTAGCGCGTATCTTGCGGCAATTCTGGATTATTTGATTTTCCGAAGAACAGGTAGTATGCTTCATCATAAGTGAAACTAGCGGTTTCGTGGGCCAGAATACCTCCTTCTTCATCCCTAGCTTCGATAATGGAAGCACCAGCGCCGTCAGAAAAAATCATGGCGTCTCTATCGTGCTTATCGGTAACACGCGATAAGGTTTCCGTACCGATTACCAAACAACGTTTGGCCATTCCAGCCTTTATAAAAGCTTGGGCTTGAATAACGCCTTCAATCCAACCTGGGCAACCGAACAAAATATCGTAAGCCACACATTTAGGATTTTTTATGCGTAAACTGTGTTTAATTCGCGATGCCAAAGATGGTAACATGTCACTTTGGATCGTATTATGTTTAACATCACCAAAATTGTGTGCTACTATAATGTAATCAATCGTTTCAGGGTCTATTTTGGCATCGTCAATAGCTTTTTCGGCAGCAAAAAATCCTAAATCTGAAGAGTTTAAATGGTCTTTTGCATAACGACGTTCAGCTATTCCGGTAATTTCTTTAAACTTTTCAACAATAACCTCATTTGGAGAGTTAATGGCCGAACCATCGGTATTTAAAAAGTGGTGATTGTGGAAGGCTGTGTTTTTTTCAACAGTACTAGGAATGTAAGTGCCCGTGCCGGTGATTTTAATATTCATAAATCAATTTGCCTTAAAAAATTTTTAGTATCAAGCAAGGTAATTGCTTTTTAAAAAACAAAAATTTATTCCACTTAAAATTTACGATGTTCAACGTGCTTTTATACTTCTGCATAAGCTTCAATAGGTGTGCATGAACATACTAAATTTCGGTCTCCGTAAGCATCATTTACCCGTCTAACACTAGGCCAAAATTTATTATCCCTAATGTAGTCTAAAGGAAATGCAGCAGCTTCTCTAGAATAGGGAAAATCCCATTCGTCAGCCGTTAGCATGTTAAGCGTATGCGGTGCATTTTTCAATAGGTTGTTGTCATCATCTTTAGAAACTTGGTCAATTTCTTTTTTGATTGAAATAAGCGCATCACAAAAACGGTCTAACTCGGCTTTGCTTTCGCTTTCTGTCGGTTCAATCATCAGCGTTCCTGCAACAGGAAACGACACTGTTGGGGCGTGGAAACCGTAGTCTATTAAACGTTTGGCAATATCCGAAACTTCAACACCATGAGCTTTAAAAGCGCGGCAATCAATAATCATTTCGTGCGCTGCCCTTCCACGTTCGCCAGAGTATAGGGTTTCAAAACTGCCCTGTAAACATTGCTTTATGTAATTGGCGTTTAAAATAGCTGTTTTAGTAGCTGCCGTTAAGCCTTCAGCACCAAGCATTTTTATATAACCATAAGAAATTAGGCAAGCTAATGCCGATCCAAACGGAGCTGCAGAAATGGCTGTAATCGCTTTTTTACCTCCAGTTTTTAATATAGGATTTCCGGGTAAAAATGGCGCAAGTTGTTTGGCTACGCATATGGGCCCAACACCAGGGCCGCCGCCTCCATGGGGAATAGCAAAAGTTTTGTGTAAGTTGAGGTGGCACACATCGGCGCCTATGTTTCCTGGGTTGGTTAATCCCACTTGGGCATTCATATTGGCACCGTCCATATAAACCTGTCCGCCATTGTCATGAATAACTTTTGTAATTTCTTTAATAGCTGATTCATAAACACCATGCGTAGATGGGTAGGTTACCATCAAACACGACAAGTTTTCTTTATGGAGTTCTGCTTTTTTGCGTAAATCGCCAACGTCAATATTACCTTCTTCTGTTGATTTGGTTACAATCACCTTCATACCGGCCATAACAGCACTGGCAGGATTTGTACCGTGAGCTGACGACGGAATCAAACAAATATTTCTATGATGGTCACCACGTGATTCGTGGTATGCTTTTATTACCATAAGACCTGCGAATTCACCTTGGGCACCAGAATTAGGCTGTAATGAAGTTGCAGCAAAACCTGTAATTTCAGTAAGTTGGTCTTCTAGTTCTTTAAGAACTTTGGCATAACCTTTAGCTTGTTTTAAAGGCGCAAAAGGATGGATGTTGCCCCATTTAAACCAACTCAACGGAAGCATTTCCGCGGCAGCGTTCAATTTCATGGTACACGATCCCAAAGAAATCATGGAATGGTTTAGAGCCAAATCTTTCCGTTCCAGAGATTTGATATACCGCATCATTTCCGTTTCGGAATGGTAGGTATTAAAAACGGATTCAACAAGGAAATTGGATGTTCTCTGTAGTGGTCCCGCAATATTGTTTTCTTCAGAAACATTTGAAATAACAACAGTTTCTTTTTTGGCAGCTTCGGCAAATACGGAAATTAAATAGTTCAAGTCTCTAATTGAGGTTGTTTCATTAATAGAAACTGTTACCGTTTCTTTGTCAGGGTAATAAAGATTCACCTTTTTTTCGGTGGCCACTTTTTTGATTCTTTTGGCCTTTGTCTTTATTTGCAGCGTGTCAAAGTACGAGGCGTTAACTTGCTTATAGCCAAAAGTTTTTAAAACCTTGGCCAAGGTTACCGTTTTGTTATGTACTTTATTGGCTATAAACTTAAGTCCTTTTGGTCCGTGGTAAACAGCATACATTCCTGACATTACTGCCAATAATACCTGAGCTGTACAAATATTAGAGGTGGCTTTATCTCGTTTTATGTGCTGCTCACGCGTTTGGAGAGCCATACGTAACGCACGGTTTCCATCGGTATCTTTGGTGACACCAATTATACGTCCTGGCAAATAACGCTTGTATGCTTCTTTTGTGGCGAAATAGGCTGCATGTGGACCACCGTACCCCATTGGGATGCCGAACCGTTGCGTGGTGCCTACTACTACATCGGCACCAAATTTACCCGGAGCTTCAAGTTTTACCAAGCTCAAAATATCAGCGGCAATAGCCACTTTTATTCCAGCATTGTTAGATTTCTCAATAAATGATTTTATATCGGTAATTTCACCGTGTTTACCTGGGTATTGTAAAAGTGCACCGAAAAAGTCAGAAGAGAAATCAAAGTCATCTTCATGGCCAACAACTAACTCGATGTCGATTGGATTGGCTCTAGTTTGAAGAGTAGATAGGGTTTGGGGCAAAATATGTTCAGAGACAAAAAACTTGTTGATGCCTGCTTTTTTCTGGTCACGTTCACGAACTGCAAACAATAAACTCATGGCTTCCGCCGCTGCGGTGCTTTCATCTAAAAGTGAAGCATTAGCTATTTCCATACCAGTTAAATCCATTACCATGGTTTGGAAGTTTAGAAGCGCTTCTAATCTGCCTTGGGCAATTTCTGCTTGGTAAGGTGTATAGGCCGTGTACCAACCTGGGTTTTCAAGAATATTACGTTGAATAACAGCAGGTAAAATAGTAGGGTGGTAACCAAGACCAATGTAAGTCGTGTAGGCTTTGTTCTTTTTTGAAAGTTCATGAATATGGAGTAAATACTCATGCTCGGTCATGGGTTCATCTAGATTTAAACCATTTTTTAAACGAATGTCGTCCGGAAGCGTTTCGTAAATTAACTGGTCTAAACTATCAAGTCCAAGAGTTTCCAACATCAGTTTTTGGTCGGCTTCACTAGGACCGATATGACGCAGGGCAAAAGCATTTGTATTCATGAATATGGTTTTCGGTATATAATTCGCAAAAATAAGCATTATTTAGAGCCTTTTGTTGCGTAAAATGGAAAGTTTTCAACCATAAGAATGGCTTATGAACAGTTTGTTTATTTTTGTACGATGAAGGTTTTGAAACATCTTTTTAATTTTTATATACAGGCTAGTATTCACGTGGCTTTAGCGGTGTACGCATTATCTTGGATAACACTAATGGAGTATGGTGTTGCGTACGATGAAAATGTGCTGTATTTTATCTTTTATGCATCCATTACCGGATACAATTTTGTGAAGTATTTTGGAGTTGCCAAATTTCATCATAGAAGCTTGGCCAATTGGTTAAAGACTATTCAGGTGTTTTCCTTTTTTTGCTTTTTGTTGATGTGTTATTATGGCTTACAATTACATAAGAACGCCTTGTTGTGCATAGCCGCTTTTGCAGCTATAACTTTCTTTTATGCGATCCCGTTTTTACCTAGACATTTTTTTGTTGATAATCAACATAATTTAAGAAGTATAAGTGGGTTAAAAATTTATTTAATAGCCTTGGTTTGGGGTGGTGTTACTGTTTTTTTGCCATTAGTAAATAACAATTACCTATTTAGTACAGATATTATTATTACAGGGGTACAACGTTTTGCGTTTGTGATTGTGATAATGCTTCCATTTGAAATTCGGGATTTAAGGTACGACAGCTTGAAACTCTCAACAGTGCCTCAAAAAATAGGGGTTAAGCAAACGAAGATTCTGGGTTCGATACTTTTGCTGGTTGTACTTTTATTGGAGTTTTTTAAAGATGAAACGTCAATATTATATATAGTTGTATTATTTGCCGTTTCAGTTGTTACAGCACTTTTTTTAGTCTTTTCTAAAATAGAACAGGGCAGATATTATAGTTCATTTTGGGTGGAAGGGTTGCCTGTTTTTTGGTTAGTACTGATGCTTTTGTTTGCTTAGTTAAGCAGATTGTTCTTTTATGGCTTTATCGAGTTTTTTTTTCATGTGTTCTTTGCAGTTTTTATCCAAACAGTCAACCTTAGAAGCTTTTACAGCTTTAGTAAGTTTACTGTTGTTTTTTGTATATCCGCGACAAGCTCTGCAGTATATTAAATGAAGGTTGAGTATTATTTTCTCCCAAAGTGTAGCTTCACTGTATTGTGTTTTATCGCACACATGATTTGCTTCGTCGCAAGGCATAAAAACCTTAATTTTTGCACACATAATTTAAAACCAATTTTCTTTTAAGCAATCGGCCAAAGCGGTACGTGCGCGATGGATGATTACCCAAAGGTTAGACGGCGTAATTTCTAGTTCATTACAGATTACTTCAGTTTCATGCCCAAGTATCGTTTTCATTTTAAACACTTCGGCTTGTTTTTGGGGAAGTTTCTCGAGGCATTTATAAATAGCATCGCCCAGTTCTTCATTCTCAAGAGTATCTTGAGCGGTTTTGTCAAAGGGGTCGCTAACGCGTTCCTCAAGCCAGTCACCTTCGTTTTCAGAACTAGAATTATAGTTCACTCTAACTTCTGCCTTGCCTTTTTTTGAATTAATCTTTCTGTAATAATCTATAATTTTCCGCTTTAAAATAGAGATAAGCCAAGTACGCTCACTAGCCTCCCCTTTAAAGTTTTTCATAGATTTAAGCCCGGCCAAAAAGGTGTCCTGTACCAAATCTTGAGCAATAACTCTGTCGCTTACACGCGAAATGGTATAGTTGAATAAGTAATCGGAATATAAATCAATCCACTTATTCGGATTTATTTGATGCTTGGGCATTTTGGTGCAATTTTTCTTTTATCAAAAATAGGACAAAAAAACGGATAATTTTTTGTGATTTTTAAAAGTTGTGCGTGTCTTAAATAATTTCACTAAATTAGAATATGCCTAATACAAATTATAAAAGGAGAGATATATTAAAACTTTCAGGGCTTGCGGGACTTGGAATATTTGTTGCGCCTATGTTGACATCCTTGAATTTTAAAGACCAAATTTTAAAAAGAAGAATTCCATCTTCAAACCAAATGCTTCCAGTTGTTGGGTTAGGTACGTGGCGAACTTTTGATGTTGGGCCTTCAATGCCAGAAAGAGACAGGTTAACGCAAGTGTTATTCGAAATGAATACACTTGGAGGCCAGGTAGTCGATTCGTCTCCAATGTATGGGCGCTCAGAGGCCGTTGTTGGCGAATTAACCTATAATAAAGCTTTTGGAAGCGATTTATTTTATGCGACCAAAGTTTGGATCAAAGGGAAAGAAGCGGGAGAGAATCAAATGGAAAATTCTTTAAAACTAATGCGCCGGAAGCAAATGGATTTAATGCAAATACATAATTTGATAGACTGGAAAGTTCATGTTAAGACTCTAAAGGATTGGAAAGAAAAAGGAAAAATTAAATATTGGGGTATTACACATTACACCAATGCGTCGCACGCAAGTTTAGAACATGTTATTAAAACTGAAAAACCAGATTTTGTTCAATTTAATTATTCTATAATGTCTCGCCATGCAGAACAATCGCTGTTCGAAACAATTAGGAAAAACAACACCGCCGTTATAGTCAACAGGCCATTTGAAGGCGGAAGATTGTTTAGAAGCATAAAAGGCAGAGACTTACCTGAGTGGACAAAAGAATTTGATATAAAGAGTTGGGGCCAATTCTTTTTGAAGTTTATTTTATCCATTGAATTGGTTAATTGCGTCATACCGGGTACGTCCAAACCACACCATATAATCGATAATATGATGGCCGGTTATGGCAAAATACCTGACCATAAAACTCGAGAAAAAATGTTTAGTTATGTTAAAGGTCTATAGGGGTTGTTTCTCAATCAACCCCGCTCTTCTCAACAGTGCTTCAGGCTGTGGTTCTTTTCCGCGGAAGCGCTTATAAAGCGTCATTGGGTCTTCTATGCCACCTTGCGATAAGATGTTGTCCTTAAATTTACTCGCAACAGTTTTGCTAAAAATGCCTTCCTCTTTAAAATATTCAAAAGCATCGGCATCTAAAACCTCGGCCCATTTATAGCTGTAGTAGCCCGAAGAATAACCCCCTTGAAATATGTGTGCAAACGAGGTGCTCATGCAATTGGTTTCCACATCAGGATAGAGTTGCGTGCCTTTAAAAGCTTCAACTTCATGGGCTTTTACATTATCTATTTTTTCTGGCGACTCGCCAGCGTGCCAACTCATATCGAGCAAACCAAAACTTAACTGTCGTAATGTTTGCATGCCTTCGTTAAAGGTAGCGGAGTCTTTAATTTTTTCAATTAATTCCATGGGAATAACTTCGCCTGTTTCGTAATGTGTGGCAAACAGTTCAAGAGCCTCTTTTTCGTAACACCAGTTTTCCATTACTTGACTGGGCAGTTCCACAAAATCCCAGTACACGCTGGTGCCCGACAAACCAGGGTAAGTGGTATTGGCCAGCATGCCATGAAGGGCATGCCCGAATTCGTGAAACAAGGTTGTAACTTCGTTAAAGGTTAAAAGCGATGGTTTGCTTTTTGTAGGTTTTGTAAAGTTACAAACGATAGAAACATGCGGGCGACTGTTTTCGCCATTTTTTATGTACTGCGGTTTATATGAAGTCATCCATGCACCGTTTCGTTTACCAGGTCTTGGGAAAAAATCGGCATAATAAATGGATACTAAATTTCCGTCTGTATCGGTTACTTTATAAGTTAGGACTTCCTCGTGGTATTTGTCTATATCGTTAATTTCTTCAAATTGCAAACCGAAAAGTTTTTTGGCAATGGTAAAAGAGCCTTCAATAACATTTTCGAGCTTAAAATAGGGTTTTAGTTTTTCGTCATCTAAATCAAACCGTTTTTGTTTTAACTTTTCAGAATAATAGGCACTATCCCATTTTTCGAGTTGCTCGATGTTGTCCAATTCTTTTGCAAATTGACTCAACTCTTCAAATTCACTCTCTGCAGCAGGTTTAGCTTTTTCTAACAATTCATTTAAGAACGATTCTACTTTTTCTGGAGTTTTTGCCATACGTTCTTCCAAAACAAAATGAGCGTGTGTTTTATAACCCAAAAGCTTGGCTCGTTCGTGTCTTAATTTTACAATTTCAAGAACGATGTTTTGGTTGTCTAGCTTATCGCCTCTAAACGATTTTTCGCCAGCAGCCAATGCTAGTTTTTTTCGTAATTCACGATTATCGGCATAGGTCATAAATGGAATATAGCTGGGGTAGTGCAAAGTAAACAGCCAGCCTTCTTTCTCTTTGCTTTCCGCCAATTGTTTGGCGGCTTCTTTAGTGCCTTCAGGTAATCCTGATAAATTGATTTCGTCAGTGATTAGCATTTCAAACTTGTTGGTTTCAGCTAATACATTTTCGCCAAACTTAAGTTTTAAAGAGCTCAATTTTTTATCTATATCTCTGAGGATTTGTTTTTTATCCTCAGGTAAATGAGCTCCATTTCTAGAGAAACTTTTGTATTTCTTATCGAGAAGAGTTTGTTGCTCGGTGGTTAATCCCAATTCATCCTTTTGCTCGTAAACCACCTTAACACGTTTGAACAAACCTTGGTTTAATGTGATGTCGTTACTGAATTCAGAAAGTAAAGGTGAAACCTCTTGCGCTATTTTTTGGATTTCTTCGTTGGTTTCAGCCGAATTCAAATTGAAAAAAATGCTCGAAATTCTATCTAACTGCTCTCCCGAAAAGTCTAAAGCTTCAATTGTATTTTCAAAAGTTGCCGATTCAGGGTTGTTAACAATAGTATCTATCTCAATTTTAGCCAGTTCAATGGCCTCTTTTATAGTTGGCAGAAAGTCTGAATATTCAATTTTTGAGAACGGAGGGGTGTTATATTTAGTGCTAAAAGGCGTAATTAGTGATTTCTTTATCATTTTATCAAAGAATGTGTTAAAACTTAAATTTACTATGTATGCATAGTAAAATTTTTATATTTTTGCCGCGACAATAAGGAAGAGTGACTAACTCATGAAATTATTTGTTAATAGCTGGAAAGCCCTGAACTTGTTTCGGGGCTTTTTTTTAAAGGTCTTTGGCCGATTCGTGGACTTTAATTTTAAGTCCTTCTTTGTAAGCTACAACTTTATCGAGCACACACTTGTCGCTCGAGCCAATAATTTGGGCGGCCAAAATTCCTGCATTTTTTGCGCCATTTAATGCGACAGTTGCTACGGGCACGCCGCCAGGCATTTGTAGAATGGATAATACAGAATCCCAGCCGTCAATAGAGTTGCTACTTTTTACAGGAACACCGATGATTGGTAGTGGTGATAGAGAGGCAATCATGCCTGGTAAATGGGCTGCGCCCCCAGCACCGGCAATAATAACGGAAAAACCTCTGGTGTGTGCGTTTTTGCCGTAATCGAATAGTTTTTCTGGTGTACGATGGGCTGAAACGATATCTACTTCAACTTCTATGTCAAAACCTTTTAAGATGTCTATGGCATCTTGCATTACAGGAAGGTCGCTTTTGCTTCCCATGATCACTCCTACTTTGCTCATAATTTATTCGCTTATAACTTTTATAGTTTTCTTTACTTCTTCAGCAATTTTTCGGGCTTGCCCCAAATTTTCGTTTACAATGGTAACGTGTCCCATTTTTCTAAACGGACGGGTTTGTTTTTTACCGTAAATGTGAGGGGTAACACCGTCCATTTTCATAATGTTTTCTATATTTTGGTAAACTACGTTCCCAGTATATCCTTCAGCTCCTACTAAGTTAACCATAACCCCGCCCACTTTGCTGCCTGTTCTACCCAGAGGCAAATCTAAAATCGCTCTAATATGTTGTTCGAACTGTGAAGTATAACTCGCCTCGATACTTTGGTGCCCAGAGTTATGGGGTCTCGGTGCCACTTCGTTTATTAAAATTTCGTCGTTTTGCGTTTGAAACATTTCAACAGCCAATAATCCTACGTGATTAAATGCTTTTGAAACGTTTAAAGCGACTTCACGCGCTTTTTTAGCCACCCCTTCATCAATCCTTGCCGGGCAAATTACATATTCTACTTGGTTTGCTTCTGGGTGAAATTCCATTTCAACAACCGGGTAAGTTTTGGTATCGCCAGATGGGTTTCGTGCTACAATGACAGCCAATTCGTTTTTAAAAGGCACTAAGTTTTCGGCAATACACTCGCCTTTTGGTAAGCCTTCTAAATCAGATAGTTTCCGCACCACCTTAACACCATTTCCGTCATAACCAAATTGGGCTGCTTTCCATACAAACGGAAAATGAAGTCCGCCGTTTTCAATAGCATCTTCAATTTCAGAGATATAAGCAAAACGCGAAAAAGGGGCCGTTGGTAAATTATGGTCCACATAAAACAGCTTCTGTGTAGCCTTGTTTTGAATGGTTCGCAATGTTTTTGATTCGGGATATACTTTTACCCCCTCTTTTTCCAAGGCTTCTAAGGCATCAACGTTTACATTTTCTATTTCAATGGTTAAAACATCAACTTGTTTTCCAAAATTGTAAACAGCATCAAAATCCATCAAATCACCTATATGGAATTCATCACAGGCAATTTTGCATGGCGCATCTTCGCTCGCTTCCAAAACACAGGTATGGATATCAAACTTTCTGGTGTTGTAGAGCAGCATTTTTCCTAGTTGTCCGCCACCTAAAATACCCAGTTTAAAATCTGAAGAGAAGTAATTCATTGAAAATATTTTAACTAAAATCATTAAATTGTTACGCAAAAATACACTTAAATCTTAAATTAGTTCCCAAAACACAAATCAAAAATGGTTATTGGTTAATCTATTGATTATCTTTGCCACTTTCAAAAATAATAACAGTGATTAAGCTACACGACAAATATTTTAAGCCATTTATTTCAGCACAGCAAATTGATGACGCTCTGCAGCGCATGGTTGATGAAATTGCTGAAGATGTAGGTGATGACATTCCGGTTTTTGTGGGCATTTTAAACGGATCGTTTATGCTAACTAGCGATTTTGTGAAAAAATATCCAAAAACCTGTGAGGTTACGTTTATAAAACTGGCCTCATACGAAGGGTTGAAATCTTCTGAAGATATTCAGAGATTAGTAGGGCTTACCCAAGATTTAACTGGTCGTACGGTTATTATATTAGAAGATATTATTGATTCTGGAAAAACCTTGGCCGAGGTGTACCGAATCTTTAAAAACGAGAAGGTAAAATCGTTAAAAATAGCCACGCTGTTTTACAAGCCCGAAGCATATAAAAAAGACTTTAAGCTACACTATGTTGGTATTGAAATTCCAGATAAATTTATTGTAGGCTACGGTTTAGACTATGATGGATTGGGTCGGAATCTAACAGAAGTATATCAAATTAAACAAACGCAACATATGACAAACTTAGTATTATTTGGTCCTCCGGGAGCAGGAAAAGGAACACAAGCAGAATTTTTAAAAGGGAAGTATAATTTGGTGCATATCTCAACTGGTGACGTTTTTAGGTTTAACATAAAAAACGAAACTGCTCTAGGTATGCTTGCTAAATCTTACATCGATAAAGGTGAGTTGGTTCCAGACCAAGTAACTATAGATATGTTGAATGCCGAAGTGGAAAAAAACACGGATGCCAAAGGCTTTATTTTTGATGGTTTTCCGCGTACCAATGCGCAGGCTAAAGCTTTAGATAAATTGATGGACAGCAAAGATTCACAAATTAATGCTATGATTGCTCTTGAGGTGGAAGATGAAATTTTGGTAGAAAGACTAATTGGAAGAGGCAAAACCAGTGGAAGAGCTGATGATGCCAATGAGTCTATTATAAGAAACCGAATAAAGGAATACTACAGCAAAACAGCCATTTTAAAAGATTATTATTCTGCACAAAACAAATACCATGGTGTTGATGGTGTTGGCAGTATTGAAGAAATTACCGAGCGTTTGAGCAAGGTAATTGATAAATTGTAGCATTTTGGAAATACAAGATTTCAGTTTTGGAATTGGAATATGGCAGGTTATATTGCTATCGGTATTCATTTTGCCATTATTGGCACTTATAAATATTCTTAAGAATCAATTTAATAGCAACGACAAAATGATTTGGGTTTTGGTCGTGTTGTTTTTGCCTTTTTTTGGGCCAATACTATATTTTATTATCGGTAGACCAAAACGTTTGAAAAAATAAAGAGTAAAGGTTTAAGAGTGTAGAAACTTTTAACTTTTAACTCATAACTTTTAACTTTATTTATGACCGAAGGAAATTTTGTCGATTACGTAAAAATGTTTGTTTCTTCTGGAAACGGAGGTAAAGGTTCTATGCATTTACACCGCGAAAAATACATTGCCAAAGGAGGTCCTGATGGCGGTGATGGTGGTCGTGGTGGACATGTTATTGTAAGAGGCAATGAAAATCTTTGGACGCTTCTGCATCTTAAATTTAAAAAGCATGTACGTGCTGGGCATGGTGAACACGGCAGTAGTAACCGAAGCTTTGGTGCTGATGGCGAAGATGTATACATAGATGTTCCTTTAGGAACTGTGGTGCGCGATACCGAAACGAACCAAATACTTTTTGAAATTACCGAAGAGGGAGAAGAAATAGTTTTAGCAGAAGGTGGTAAAGGGGGGTTAGGAAACTGGCATTTTAAATCGTCAACGAATCAAACACCTCGATACGCCCAACCGGGTATTCCTTTGGAAGAGAAATACGTAACCATGGAGCTTAAGGTATTGGCTGATGTAGGTCTTGTTGGTTTTCCAAATGCAGGGAAATCTACATTATTATCGGTGGTGACTTCTGCAAAACCTAAAATTGCCGATTACGAATTTACAACCCTAAAACCCAATTTAGGTATTGTTAAATATCGTGATTTTCAGACCTTCGTAATGGCCGATATTCCTGGGATTATTGAAGGAGCGGCAGAAGGAAAAGGTTTGGGGCATTACTTTTTACGTCATATTGAACGTAATTCCATTTTACTATTTATGATACCTGCAGATGCAGATGATATTAAAAAACAGTACGATATTTTATTAGATGAGTTACGTCGTTACAATCCTGAAATGTTGGACAAAGAGCGCATTATTGCCATTTCAAAAAGTGATATGCTCGATGACGAGCTGAAGGCTGAAATGAAAATGGAATTGGATAACGAATTGCCTATACCGTATCTGTTTATTTCGTCTGTAGCCCAAAAAGGTATTACTGAATTAAAAGATAAACTTTGGAAAATGTTGAATGATTGATTTTTAGAATTTTAATCATAAGATTGCTACATTTTGACTCCCCTAAGTGCGGGCTCTTTATCGCTGTTCGGCGTTACAAATGATTTTTTGTTTTAAATAACCGTCATTCTGAGCGATAGCGAAAGAATCTGTTTAACAGGAATTTCAGACTTTTAATATGGTTTAGCAGATATCAGTTTAAAATTTAATGTTAAGCTCCTTTTGCTTTACGCCTTCATCAGTATTGTATTCATAAATCCAGTTGTCACCCTGTTTATAGATAACAGCATTTTCGCCCTCAACTAAAAATAAATTTTCTTGTCCTGTTTTTTTGATTTTATAAACCACTTTTGGCGTGGTGTCAATCAATTGAAAACCATTTTCAGTTTTCTGGGCGTATAAAACGGGAGCCAAAGAGATTTTCAGTTTTATTTCTGAGCCTTTTTGGTTTCTAGATTCAACCATTTCCATGATTTCTTTTTGCTTTTTTTGGCTCATAGCAGCATTCACTTCTTCTGAGCTTTCAATTTTGGCAGCTCCTTTTAGTTTTTTAATTTCTTGCTTGAGTTGTTCAATTTCGGCTGCTGTTTCATTTTTTGCGGGAGCTTCAGTTGCTGACATTGATGGACTGTTTTCAATCGGTTTATAGTTGTAATCGAGTGCTTCAATAGATTCAAAGGCATCCCTCAAAGCTAAATTATAGGCGCTTTTGTAATCTTTCTCGCGGCTTTCCCCGATTTTAGATGTAAATACAGCTTGGCCATTGCAATCTTTAAGTGTTAAGATGAGCTTTGTTTTGAACAGTCCTGATTCTTTAATAAGATCAGAGTTTAAAGCCAAACAACGGTTTCGAATTAAATCTTCCGGATAATCGCTTCCTTCCATAAAAGCTTCAAAGCCATGTTTATTAAATAAAAACTGGGTTAATGCATTTAATTGATACTGGTTCGCTTCTTTTAAGAAATTATAACTTCTCGGTACAATAATGTATTTGTAATTGTTAATGGAATTTTGTGAAAATACTGCGGTAGCAATTAAGCCCGCAATTAGAAATGTGAGAAACTTGGTATTCATTTTTTTAATTAAGTTTTTAAAATGTAAAGTTACATTAATGCATCCTTGATAGGCAACACAATATACAACTTACAAATATTTCTTTAATTGTATAAGATTATTGATTTTTTTAACGCCATTTTCAATAGTGGCACTGTTGCACAAATCAAAATGCACAACATCCATACCAATGTGTTGCGCTCCCAAAATATCGGCTTCAAAATTATCGCCAACCATAATACTATTTTGGGCATTGGCTTTAGCTTGTTGTAGGGCGTATTTAAATATTTTAGGGTTGGGTTTTTTTACACCTGCATTTTCTGAATTGGTAACCGTTTTAAAATAAGTGATGATTTTAGCTTTGCTCAATTTTGTATTTTGTACCTCGTCAAACCCGTTGGTAATGATATGTAAATTGTAATTTAAACTTAAATAGTCCAGAATTTCGAACGTATTTTCAAATAAATGGTTAAAACTGGTTAAATGGGAGATATAGTCATTTGAAAGTTTTTCGATTAAATAGTCTTCAACTGAAAAACCAACAGCCTGGAACGTATCATTTAGTCTGGCAAATCGAAGTGTATTTTTTACAATCTTTTCTTCTCGGTAAAGTTTCCAATATTTAAGGTTGATGGGTTCATAATGATGTAAAAATGCCTCGATATCTAATTCAATTTTATTGATTTGGAATATTTTTTTAAATGCCAAAGCAGAATTTTTATCAAAATCCCAAAGCGTATGGTCCAAGTCGAAAAAAATATCGGTTATGTCGTTAGTTTTCATTTGATGAATCCAATATCATGTTAAACAACTCTTTAAAACCTTCCCAACGGTTATGGTAACTAAAAGTGTAATTGTGAAATATGGGTACAAATAAACCGTTAACCTGTTTTATTTCTTGAATTAAGGCTTTCAATACCTGCTTTTTATCGAGTAAAGACCGGTGTTTTAAAAGTGCATAATCCATAACATGGTAAGGTACAATTTTGAGAGGTGTTTGCACTTCATAGTCTAAATCGTAAAACAAAAACGGTGTACAGGTACCGGCTCTAAAACCGATATGGTTTATATAACCCATGGTGTAATCTTTCTTCACTTCCAATGAAATCAGGTTTCTGTAAGATTCTGGTAGGTTAAGCTTGGAAAATGATTGCCTTGAAGCTTCAAGATTGGTATTCATAATCTCTTCCATTCTTAATTTTTCTTTTTTTAAGATGGACAACTTTTCAATGGCGAAATAGGAAGTTTTAAGACCAACATCGCAATAGTCGCCAATATGCTTGATAAGAGAAGCATATTTTTTTTTGTTAGGATTTATGCCTTTATCGTAAGTAGTATAATCCCCAATTAAAAAGAAAAACAGAAACTTATAAGTGCTAGTTTTTTGCCTGTTAATAATGTATTTAAATGTGTCGTGCGGATCATGTTTAAAGCCTAAAACAACGGCAAAACGGGTGTACAAGTTTTTTATTCTAAGCTTGAGCAAGTCTTTAATAGTGCCACCCATTGACCTCATGATGCCTTTTAACTTGTATTTGTAGGCCGCTGGCACATCAATTATGGGCTGGATGCTGTATGTTTTAAAAGGAAACTTAAATTCTGGAAATTGCTTTTCCAGAGCAGATTTAAACTTATAAGCCCAAATATCTACAACGGGCTGGTGTAAAAAGCCTTCATTATAAGCTAAGCTTTCGGTAGCTGTAAACCTACCATATTCATCTTTTAAATGCGGAAGATATTCTTCATAGCGCGATAAAAGATAAAATGAAGCCGAAAAAATATCAAAAGGAATAGCGCTTTTTTCACCAATATAAAAGAAGCATTTGGTGTTTTCCCATTCGTGAATGTGAATTTCAATATCGTTCAACCCCTGTTCAAATAAAATATCGTGGCTTTTTACAAAAAACTCGTTACCGAGTTGTTTGTTTGTATAAGACATTTTTAGACTATCATGCGCAATAAAAACTTCAATTTGGGTGGTGAAATTAACTTCAATACCCAAAACTCTCTTACATATATGTCTAAAAACATACTTTAAACGTGGCGATATTTTTTGGGTGTAAACTAATAGCATTATAAAATGACTTCATCAGCAAAACTAAAGTATGCTTTTTCGGTTACAATAAGGTGGTCTAATACTTTAATATCTATACTTTGGGCGGCCAATTTTAATTTTCGGGTGATTTGTTTATCGGCCTCACTTGGTTTTAAAGTTCCCGATGGATGGTTATGCGCCAAAATTAAACCTGTTGCACCAACTTCCAAAGCGTTTTTAAGTACCAATCTAACATCAACCAAAGTACCTGTAATGCCTCCTTTACTCAGTTGGTTTTTTTGGATGACCTTATTGGAATTATTTAAATAAATAATCCAAAACTCTTCGTGTTCCAATTCGCCGATAACGGGCTGCATAAGTTCAAAAACATCATGGCTGGAGGTGATTTTTTTCTTTTGTAAAGCTTCTTCGCCACGTCTTCTTCGTCCCAATTCCAATGCTGCGGCAATACTTATGGCTTTGGCTTCACCAATCCCTTTAAACTCCATAAGTTGTTTGATGGAAAGCTTTCCCAGTTGGCTCAAATTATTGTCGGCACTGGCTAAGATTCGTTTACATAAGGCCACAGCACTTTCGTCTTTATTTCCTGAGCCTATTAAAATGGCAACCAGTTCGGCGTCACTTAAAGAAGCCCTGCCCTTGTAAAGGAGTTTTTCGCGAGGCTGGTCGTCTTGGTTCCAGTTTTTTATTGAAAAAGAAGGTTTTTTTTCTGTCACGCACTAAAGATAAATATTGTAAATTACAGTAGCAATAAAAACCAATATTATGAAGCCATTAAAAAAAGAGGATATTAGCCAAGATGTGTTCGATTTGTACGATGATTACGCCCACAACAAAATAGATCGGCGTAAGTTTATTGAAAAATTATCGCTTTATGCCATTGGTGGTATTACGGTGTCGTCCTTGCTTAGCTTTGTTAGCCCTAATTATTTGGATAACCTTATGGTTAAACCTAATGATAATCGAATAGATTCTGAATATATAACTTACGAGTCTCCAAAAGGTGGGGGTACTATTAAGGGCTTGTTGTCGAAACCAAAAGATGCCAAGGGCAAGCTGCCTGGGGTTGTTGTGGTACATGAAAACAGAGGGTTAAATCCGTACATTGAAGACGTAGGCAGACGTACTGCACTAGAAGGTTTTATTTCTTTGGCTCCAGATGCTCTAACTCCATTGGGCGGTTATCCGGGCAATGACGACGATGGCCGAACCTTGCAACGTCAACGCGATAGAAATGAGATGCTTGAAGACTTTATTGCGGCTTTTGAGTATTTAAAAAACCACGATGATTGTAATGAAAATATTGGAGTTGTTGGCTTTTGCTTTGGCGGATGGATATCGAATATGATGGCTGTAAACATTCCAGATTTAAAAGCAGCAGTGCCGTTTTATGGTGGGCAACCTTCGGCAGAAGAAACGGCTAAAATAAAAGCTCCTTTGCTATTGCAATTTGCAGAGTTGGATAAACGTGTAAATGCTGGTTGGCCAGATTACGAAGTAGCTTTAAAAGCAAATAACATAGAGCATACTGCCTATTTTTACGAGGGTGTAAACCACGGATTTCATAATAATACGACGCCTCGATATGATGAAGAAGCAGCCACTTTAGCTTGGGAACGTACGATTGCTTTTTTTAAGGAGAAGTTGCGATAAAATGAAACCAACCCCTGAACACAATGCTAGAATGGCGAAAATGACATTTTCATCGGTATATCCGCATTATGTTATGAAAGTTGAAAAGAAGAATAGAACCAAAGAAGAGCTGCATCAAGTTATTGAATGGCTTACGGGGTTTGATAGCAATAAAATAAAAGAACTTATTGAGGAAAAGGTAACTTTCGAAACTTTCTTTAAAAAAGCAAAGTTGAACCCCAATGCACACCTCATTAGAGGAGTTATTTGTGGCTACCGAATTGAAGATATTGAAAATGAATTAACAAAAGAAGTTAGGTGTTTAGATAAGTTGGTTGACGAGTTAGCCAAAGGTAGAAAGATGGAGAAGATTCTGCGGAAGGGATGAAATTCTGGGTTTAATGAATCACACATTATTATTCGATAATACTCAGTGTTCATGACTGTGGGAATCTGCAAAAATAAACTTTCTAAGATGAGATTCTGAAACAAGTTCAGAATGACAAAGCTTATCTGATTAAACCCTTAACCTCGTCAAAATCCAAACCACCATAATTTCCGGAACTCATTAAAAGCAAGGCTTTATTGTCGAAATTTTGTTCAAAAAGGAAAGCTTTAAAATCGTCTGGGTTGGTGTAGATAATTAAATCGTCTTGCTGAAACGCATTGGCAATTTGCTCGTGGGTGACTTCTTCCAGTTTTTTAATTTCCACAGCATGTGGCGAGTAAAACACTACGGCAACATCGGCAGCATCGAGTGAACCTTTGTACTCTTTTAAAAATTCAGCATTTAAACTACTATAGGTATGCAATTCCAAACAAGCTACTAAGGAGCGGTTACTGTATTGCTCCTTTACCGCTTTTGTTGTGGCTTCCACTTTACTTGGTGAATGGGCAAAATCTTTATAGGCGACACTGTTTTTACTTTCGGCAATTTTTTCAAGACGTTTACTGGCCCCTTTAAATGTTGCAATAGCTTCGTAAAAGTCATCTTCGTCAATGCCCATGTGTTGGCAAATCCATTTAGCACCAGCCAAATTATTGAGATTGTGCGCACCAAAAATTTCAATCGGCAGCGGGCCTTCTCGTGTTTCTAAAAGCGTTTCGCCGTTTTCAACCGTATATTCAGGAGTTCGATAAGCAATTTTTCTAATGGTATTTTCGCTGGCTTCAACCACACATTTCACTTCGGGGTCTTCTTCGTTATAATTTATGTTGCCGCCACTAACAATCGAATCGACAAATATGCTAAACTGCTCCACATAGTTTTCGTAAGTGGGGAATACGTTTATGTGATCCCAAGCTATACCGCTTATTAAGGCAATATTGGGTTTGTACAAGTGGAATTTCGGTCGCCTATCGATAGGCGAACTCAAATATTCATCGCCTTCCAAAACCATAAAATCGTTGTGTTCGGTCAGTTTTACCATCACATCAAAACCTTCCAATTGTGCGCCAACCATATAGTCTACATCACGGTCGTGATAGTGCATCACATGCAAAATCATGGAGGTTATGGTTGTCTTTCCATGGCTTCCACCAATAACCACTCGGGTTTTGTTTTTAGCTTGTTCGTACAAAAACTCAGGATACGAGTAGATTTTAACACCTAATTCTTGAGCTTTCAATAGTTCTGGGTTGTCTGCTTTGGCATGCATTCCCAAAACAATCGCATCTAGGTTTTTAGTGATTTTTTCGGGAAACCAACCAAATTGCTTAGGTAATAAGCCCTTGGCTTCCAATCGCGATTTCGAAGGTTCGAAAATCGTATCGTCGCTACCTGTTACTTGATATCCTTTATTATGTAAAGCCAGTGCCAAATTGTGCATAGCGGCACCACCAATGGCTATAAAATGTACGTTCATAAACTAAATTTGTAGATGGTAAAGATACTGATTGAATAATTTTTAGTAAAAGTTAAAGCCTTTTTATTTCAGTTGGTATTTTATCAATAGAGCTCTTCTTTAATTTCTTTTATTTGAATCAATAAATTTTCGTCTTGGTGCTTTTTGTAAGCTTCATTGAGGTTTGAAACAGCCTTTTTAGGCTGATTTTGCGAAAGGTAGAATTTAGTCAGTTTTTCGTAACAAACTAGCGAACCTCCTTCTTTTACGGCCATTTTATAAAATTTTTCGGCAAGCTCGGGTTCATCGTCGTACTCGTAAATAAAGCCTTTCGCTAAATAACCATCCACTTTTGAAAGAGCCTCAAGTTCGTTTGCAAACTTTAGTGCTTTATTTTTACTGCCACCAAAAATCCCGGGAAGCTCCATATACAATTCTACCAAAGCCCAACGGGTACCAATGTGCGAAGGATCTAATTCGGCGGCCTTTAAAAAAGAGGACTTTATATCACCAATATAAGTGACAGATTTTAGTTTGTTTTCTAAAGCCTTCATGCCCAATGCCCCACCAAATTTATAATGGTAATTGGCATTTTGGTTATTTGCTTCGACCAATTTATTGTATTGTTTTGTAGCGGCATCCCATTTCTTTTGTTTTGAATACGTATCACCCAACAATTCTATGGCGGTTAAATCATTTGGGTTGGATGCTATAAATCCAACAAGGAGTTTTTCTGCTCCACTAAATTGTTTTTTTTCAAACAGTATTTCGGCTTGTTCAAAACTAGTTTGGCCAAAAACTAAAATGGGGAATAAAAGCACATATAAAAATTTGGACATCATATTTTAAGTAGAAAATTCAAAGTTAATCTTTTCTTCTTCACTTTAAAAATAGCTAAATTCACTCATCTAAAACCTAGGTTGGCTCATTAGGGGTTTGTTTGGTATAGCTTTTGAAACTAATTTAGAGTAAAACCAGAGATTAAAGGCCCATTTAACATGATTTTATAAATTCAAAATGGTCATTATCGGTAAAACATATATAAATGAAACGTATTCTACCCATTTTTATGATTCTACTTTTTTCTAACTTTTTAGGAGCCCAAAGCAATGATTTTAATTATTTATGGTCTGAAGTTGAAAAACTTGAAGCTGAGGGATTGCCGAAATCGGCCTTAAAAATAGTTGAGGATATCGAGCAACAAGCCCTTAAAAATAACAACAATATTCAGTTAATTAAAACCATGCTTTTTAAGAGCAAATTTGCCTTGGTTTTGGAGGAAGATGCACAACTGAACATTGTTGACGATTTTAGGAAACAAATTGAAAAAGGCACCTTCCCTACAAAAAATATTCTGGAGAACATGCTCGCCCATATGTTTTGGCAGTATTTTAAACAGAATAGATGGCAGTTTTATAACCGCACCAAAACTTCTGAAAAAGTTGATGAAACTGACTTCCGTACATGGGATTTGGAAACCCTATTTGATGAGGTGCATGTACATTTTCAAAATTCGTTGGAGAATGGATTGATGCTTCAACAGGAAAAATTGAATCAATACAGTGTTTTGTTACAAGAAGTGAAAGGCTCTAAAAAGTTCAGGCCAACTCTTTATGATTTTTTGAGCCACCAAGCTTTAAGTTTTTATAAAACCAATGAAACGCACATAACCAAACCAGCTTATAAATTTGAAATCGACAATTCTGAATTTTTGGCTGATGCCAAAACGTTTTCAGAACTGAGAATAGCTTCAAAAGATTCAACCTCTTTACAGCTTAATGCGCTAAAAATATATCAGGATTTAATTCAGTTTCATTTAAAAGATAAATCGGCATATGCATTGGCCGATGTTGATATCGAACGTTTAAAGTTTGTAAATGAATATGGTATATTCAATAATCAAGAAGCTATTCTTTTAGGGGCTTTACAAGCTCAAAGTGAACAATTAAGCGGTCATGAAACTTCGGGGTTATATGACTTTGAAAAGGCTTCGGTTTATTTTCAGAAAAGTCAAAAATACCAACCAAAAAAGAGTAAAGAATACCGTTGGAAGGCTAAGGAAGCTCTAGAAATTTGTAATACCGTTATATCAAAATTTTCTAAAAGTACAGCGGCCGAAAAGTGCCAAACCTTAAAGTCCCAAATTGAATTCCCCTCACTCCAAATTACTGCCGAAGAATTTTTGCCCATTCAAACCAACTCGAGACTATTGGTGCGCTATAAAAATTTGAATGAACTTCAATTCAAAATATTGAAACTTTCAGAAAAGGAATTTGAAAAATTCAGTAAAATATACCGCAAGAATGAACAATTGGAGTTTTTGAACAAATTAGATGTCACTGAAACTTGGAAGAGCACACTTAAAAACGAAAGCGATTACCAAATACATAGTACCGAAATTTTAGTACCAAAACTAAATAATGGTCGCTATGTGGTTTGGGCGAAGGTTGAGAACGATGACGATATGTTTGGTTATGCACATATTCAGGTTACAAATTTGGCATTGGTTGAAACCGAAACGCCGCAAAATAAAATATTCCAAATTATTGATAGAACTAACGGTGCGCCTATTGCCAATGCTAAGGTTGAACTTAGTTTTTTCAAAAACAATAATAGGGCTACCAAAACAACCACTTACAATACCAACGATTTAGGGCAGATTGAAATTGAGAAAACCCAAGCCCGTTATAGTAATGTTTTTGCAAAGATTAAGTATCAAAATGATACTGCTTATTTTGGTCATTATTATATAAGTCAGTATTACGATAGAAACGAAGAAGAGGACACTTATAAGGCCTTTGTTTTTACCGATAGAAGTATTTATAGACCTGGACAAACCGTTTATTTCAAGGCCATAGCCATGAAAACCAAAGGTAATAAATCGGAGGTGGTAGCTAACGAACCTGTTTATGCTGTGCTTTATAATGTTAATGATGATGAAGTTGCTGAGTTGGAGCTAAAAACAAATGCATTCGGTTCCGTTTCAGGTGAGTTTATTTTGCCCAATAACGGTTTAAACGGTGAATACCATATTGAGTTTGATGGCGATGAAGAAGATTTTTACTTAGAACATTATTTCTCGGTGGAAGAATATAAACGACCAAAATTCCAAACGACATTTGAGCGTGTTACCGAAACCTATAAAATCAACGATTCCATTACCGTGAAAGGGCATGCCTTGGCCTACGCCGGAAGTAATATAACCGATGCCAAAGTGGTTTATCGCGTTCACCGAAAAGTGCAATATCCGCGTTGGTATTTTTGGTATCACCCTTGGTTTAATAGTGAGCCACAGGAAATTACCCACGGTGAAAGTACAACCAATGAAAAAGGCGAATTTGAAATCACCTTTAAGGCTCTTCCAGACCAAAGTGTGGAAAAAAGTAGTTTCCCGATTTTCAATTATGAAATTATGGCCGATGTTACCGATCTTAACGGTGAAACCCGAAGTGCAACAACTATAGTCAACGTGGGTTATCATGCTTTGGTTGCCCAAATGGACGTTCCAAATATGCTGGATAAAACCAGTAAAGACCATAAAGTTTCAATTGAAACCAAAAACCTAAATGGCGAATTTGTTCCCGCGAAAGGCACTATAGAAGTCTATAAACTGAAAGCTCCAAATGCGGTTTTGCGTCCACGTCCTTGGCCAGCACCAGATTATCAGGACATCCCTAAAGAAGATTTTAATAATCTATTTCCGTACGAAGCATATGCCAACGAACATCTGCCCGATAATTGGGAAAAAGGTGAGTTGGTGCTTACAAAATCATTCGATACAAAAGTTTCAAAACAAGTTGAGCTCGGTAAAATTAAAAAATGGCCTTTGGGGCAATACCTCATAGTTTTAAAAAGTAAAGATCGCTTTGAGCAAACCGTAACAGACCAAGCAAAAACAAGTGTGTTTAGCGAAAACGAAAAAACTTTGACCGATAAACAATTGTTTAGCATTAGCAGCGATAAGGACGCTTACGGTATTGGAGATGAGGCGCGAGTAACCATGGCTTCGGCTGCAGAAAATGTATCGGTTACCGTTTCAGTTGAAAAGGGTAACAATATTATTCAAACAGAAGTCATAGCGCTTAGTTCAAATAATAAGAGCATTAATATCCCTGTGAATGCCGACGACTTAGGTGGTTTTGTGCTGCATTACAGTTTTGCGGCGTTTAATAGTTTTCATTCTGGAACTTTGCATATTTCGGTGCCGTACCCTAAAACCGATTTAGAAATTGAAACCTTAACGTTTAGAGATAAACTACAACCTGGCACAGATGAAACCTGGCAATTTAAAATTAAAGGTCCGCAAGGTGAAAAAGTAAGTACCGAATTATTGGCAAGTATGTATGATGCTTCTTTAGATCAATTTAAACCACATTCTTGGAGTTTTTCGCCATTGTATAAACCAACCTATAATTCACGCAGTTACAGCCAATCCAACAGAAGTTTTGGAACTCATAATTTTAGGGTTTACAACAGCAAAATAAGTATCAGGTATCCAGAACAAGATTATGACCAATGGAATTGGTTTGGGTTTAGTTTTAATTTCAATAAATGGTATTATGACAACTATGTAAGGACATTAAGACTGAAAACGGTATCAAGATATGATGACTCGATTAAAACAGGTTTTGTTTCTGGTATTGTTATAGACGAACAGGGAAATCCTCTTCCCGGAGTTAACGTGCTTGTTAAAGGAACTGCTCGAGGAACAACAACTGATTTTGACGGTAAGTTTAGTATAAAAGTCTCCAAAAAAGAGACTTTAGTTCTTAGTTTTCTTGGCTTCGTAAATAGATCTATAAGTGTTGGTGAGGATAATTTTTTAAAATTATCAATGGCAGAAGATAGTGCTCAGTTAGATGAAGTGGTTGTTGCTGGATATGGAAATCAAAAAAGAACTTTGAGTGCGTCAGTATCTAGCGTACAAGCAGTTCCTATACAAGAAGAAATTGATATGGAATCGAAAGATATTGAACTTGAAGAAAAACCAAACTTCGATAACATTCAAATTAGAAAAAACCTTCAGGAAACCGCTTTTTTCTTTCCAAAGTTACAAACAGATTCAGAAGGTAATGTAAGTTTTAGTTTTACAACGCCAGAAGCCTTAACCCAATGGAAATTGCAATTATTGGCACAGACGAAAAATTTAGAAAGTGCGACTAAAACCTTAACTACGGTAACCCAAAAAGAACTGATGGTGATACCAAATGCGCCCCGTTTTTTACGCGAAGGCGATAAAATTACTATCAGTACAAAAATCGCAAACTTAACCGATAGGCAACTGTCTGGTCAAGCCAAACTCATTTTAACCGATGCTATTTCAGGAGTAGATATTACCGACAAAATTATTAAGTCGAGCGAAGTCGAGGCGTTTGTGGTTAACAAGGAAGGGAACACCCAAGTATCTTGGACATTAAATATTCCTTTTGATGTCGACGCTGTTCAATACAAAATAGTAGCTAAAGCAGAAGATTTTAGTGATGGTGAACAAAGTGCGCTCCCCGTTTTAAGTAACCGCATGTTGGTTACCGAAACATTGCCCATGTGGGTAAAGAGTAACGAAACCAGAACGTTCACTTTAGATAAATTGAAAACAAACACTTCATCAACGCTGAAAAACCATAAATTAACTTTAGAAATGACCTCCAACCCGGCATGGTATGCGGTTCAGGCACTGCCATACTTAATGGAGTATCCATATCAATGCAACGAGCAAACGTTTTCGAGGTATTATGCCAATGCCTTGGCCAGCCATATTGTAACTTCTAAACAAAGAGTTCAAGAGGTTTTTAATCAATGGGCGTCTCAAGACGCTTTAATTTCCAATCTTGAAAAGAACGAAGAGCTAAAATCTATTCTAATTCAAGAAACGCCATGGCTACGTGATGCGCAGAGTGAAACAGAACAGAAAAAACGTATCGCCCTGCTTTTTGATTTAAACAAAATGAACAACGAATTGCAGTTGGCTTTACGTAAATTAAAAAATAATCAAATGTCATCAGGTGCTTGGCCGTGGTTTAATGGCGGCTATGAAAATCGATACATTACTCAACATATTATTACAGGTTTTGGGCATCTGTCAAAACTTAAGGTCATTCAGAATAATAGTGAAGAAGCTATGCTTAAAAAGGCCATTAGATATTTAGATGGTGAATTTATTAAAGAATACAAGGACATCAGGAAATATGATAAAGATGTCGAGTTAAACAAGGACCATTTAAGTTACACGCAATTACATTATTTGTATATGCGAAGCTTTTTTCCTGATATAAAAAAATCAAAAGAAGTTGAGGACATTGTGAGCTATTACCAAACCCAAATCCAAAAGTATTGGTTAAGTCGTCCGCTTTACGCCAAAGGCTTAATGGCTCTAATATCGCATCGAAATAACGATAAAAAAGCAGCTTCAAAAATATTGAAATCCTTAAAGGAAACGAGCATCTTTTCAGAAGAGTTGGGTATGTACTGGAAAACAAACACCAACTCATGGTTTTGGTACCAATCACCTATTGAAACCCAAGCCTTGCTTATTGAAGTATTTTCGGAAATGGAAAATGATATTGAAACCATCGACAACCTAAAAATCTGGTTGCTTAAAAACAAGCAAACCAACCGTTGGAAAACCACCAAAGCAACAACCAATGCTGCTTATGCACTATTGCTAAAGGGCAGTGATTGGCTGAGTGTTTCCGATATGGTTGATGTGGTTTTGGGTAATCAAAAAATAGAACCCTCTAAATTAGAGGATGTAAAAGTTGAATCTGGAACGGGCTATTTTAAAACCTTCTGGAATTCTTCTGAAATTAAACCAGAAATGGCAGAAGTTACTATTTCTAAAAAAGGAAAAGGCATTGCTTGGGGCGGATTGTATTGGCAGTATTTTGAAGATTTAGACAAGATAACTTCGGCTGAAACACCACTTAAACTTGAGAAAAAATTATTCCTAAGGTCGAATACCGATACTGGTGAGGAGATTTCAGAAATTACCGAAAACACCAATCTGAAAGTAGGCGATTTGGTTCGTGTTCGTATTGAATTACAAAGCGATAGAAGCATGGAGTTCCTTCATATGAAAGACATGCGCGCTGCTGGATTGGAACCAGTAAATGTCTTGAGTGAATACAAATGGCAGGATGGCTTGGGCTATTATGAAAGCACAAAGGATGCCAGTACAAATTTCTTTTTTGATTACCTACCAAAAGGTGTGTATATATTTGAATACGATTTGAGAGTTAATAATGCAGGTGAAATGAGTAACGGCATAACCACTATACAAAGTATGTATGCGCCAGAGTTTAGTAACCATAGCGAAGGCAACAGAATTTCGATTAAATAAGGTGCTTTACAGAACGGGTTCTTATTTGTATGTTGCATTTTATAAATCTTTATATTTGCAAGCACCGCCCTATTTCAGTTTCATGGAAAAAAATGCACATATAAAATCTAAATTTCCACTAATACTTTTAATAGTTTTGGGTGTCATATCCTGTGGAGGTCAAAAACGAATTTCGAATACCGAGACAGCAATCGAAACAGCTCCTAAAATACTCTTCATAAATTATAAGGTTGAAAAAACTGCTGATAATACTGTAAGTGTCAAACTTATTAATAACAAAGTTGTTGATGGTAAATTAAAAGCAAAAAACACTTCTGAGCAGGGGGAAGTGGGCGATTTAATTTGCCTGCAAATAGATGAAAATAACACTATTTTGCAAACCCAAATTATAAAACATCCATTTATAAAAGTGATAGAATATGTTGATGAAACCAATTCATTTCAAAAAAAACGATTAGATTTAGACAGCATGCAACTTTCGTTAAGGCTTCAGCTAAAGAAAAATACTAAATATATTATTATTGAAAATTTCAATATTGAAAAGAACAACACAAAGCCTTTAATAAAAACAAAAGTAAATTAATGAAACAGCCAATTTTTTACATGTTATTTTTGTTTTTTATTGTGCGGGTTTCATCTCAAGTTTTTGAGGTTCAGGCTTTAAAAACTGCAGGTGATATCGATAAAAGAATCAATCTCGTTATTTTAAGTGAAGGTTACCAAGAAACTGAATTTGATAAGTTCGAAACCGATGCTACGAACTTTATGAATGCTATGTTTTCACAATCACCCTTCGCTGAATATGCCGATTATTTTAACGTTTATATTATAAAAGTACCATCAAACGAGAGTGGGGCAGATCACCCTGGTACGGCAACCGATGTTACAGAACCACAATCACCTGTAACCGATGTAGATACTTATTTTAATTCAACTTTTGATGCTTTTGGATATCATAGATACCTTTATTATGGCATCGACTATGCAGATGCAGCTAGCGCAGAATTAAAAATACGCTCCGTTTTAGCGGATAATTTTCCAACGTATGATCAAACATTAATATTGGTTAATTCGTCTCATTATGGAGGTACAGGTGGGGAATTCCCAATAGCATCAATCCACATGAGTTCCAGTGAAATTGCCATACATGAATTAGGACATTCTTTGTTTAATTTAAAGGATGAGTATCTCGTCCCCGATGTATATTATGCTGAAGCTATTAATATGACCCAGGAAACTGATCCGAGTTTAGTAAAATGGACGAACTGGGTAGGAGTTAATGAGGTTGGTGTCTATCCATATGGAAGTTCTGGAACTGCAGCAACTTGGAATAGACCCCATCAAAACTGCAAGATGCGTTATTTAGGGTATTCGTTTTGCAGCGTTTGTCAAGAAGGTATGATAGAAAGAATCCATAATTTGCTATCACCTATAGATTCTTATATGCCAGTTTCAAATACGGTTGATAACCCAAGTTTACCTATTGATTTTCAACTGAACTTGATAGCGCCTATTCCCAATACATTAGAACGTGTTTGGACGTTAAATGCTGTGAATTTCGCTAATAATGTTGATAGTATTTCACTTGAAGAAATTGATTTGTTAGAAGGAGAGAATACATTAACGGCAGTCGTTCATGATGCTACAGGCTTTTTAAAAATAGATAACCATGAAACCTCTCACATTTATACCGTAAGTTGGACAATTAACTATTCTTCATTAGGTATTGGTAATATAAAAAGTAGGATGAATAACTATGTTATTTCCATGTATCCAAATCCAACCAACAATACGATAAACTTAAAATTTGAAAGTGATGACGTAGCTATCGTCAATGTCGAGATCGTAGGGTTAGATGGCAGAAAAGTAAAGTCGATGAAATTATCAAACTTTAAAAACCAACAAATAGATATTAGCGCTTTTAGTCAAGGCATATATTTGACTAATTTTTATTCAAATAAAACATTATTGGCCACCAAAAAGTTAGTGAAAAACTAACTATTTTTTAGGAGGCCTGGTTGGGCGTACTTCTATTTTACTTGGTAAGGTTCGCGGATTCATTTTTAGTAAATCTACCGTTAGTTCACCTATGTCTTCAATTTGGATTTTCCAATCGTCGTTTTCACTGGGCGTTCGATTATTAAAATAAGTGGATACCGAACCAGGCATAATGGTACTTACTTTTACCCCATGGTGACGTAAATCTAACATAACGGCTTGAGTGAATCCGGTAAGGCCAAATTTACTAGCATTATATGCCGATCCATTGGCAAAAAAGTTGGTGCCTGCTAAACTTGAAATCGTAATAAAGTATCCTTTCGATTTTTTAAGTGCTTCAACGCTCGATTTAATGGTGTAAAATACCCCGGTTAAGTTTGTGTCTATAGTGTCGTGCCACTGTTCAATTGTTAAATCTTCTATACTTCCAAAATGCCCTAAACCGGCATTGGCTACTACAACGTCCAATTGTTTAAAGTGTTCTAAAACTTTTTGAACCGCATTTTGTTGACTCTCAAAATCCCGAACATCAGCTTTAATTCCAATAGCTTCGGCTTGGTTGGCATTGGTGTTTAAAATATCAGCTGCTTCTTGGGCAGCAGATTCACTTCGGCTGGTTATGGCTACATTAACACCTTCTGCCAATAAAGCTTGTGCAATACCAAAACCTATGCCTTTTGATCCTCCAGTTATTAATGCTACTTTATGTTTTAAATCGTTCATAGTTTTATCGTTTTGTGTAAAACTACAAAATGAAATAGCGACTAAAGAATTTTAGATGTTAGGATAATTATAAAATATACTGAGTTATTGTTTTGGGGGATATTCAGATAACATTTTTTCGGCAACGGCATTGAAGGTTTCTTCACGTCTTTCGGGTGAAGATTTTATGTCAAAGTCGAATTCACTAACAGCTTGCCAAAAGAGCTGTTTTTTATTTTCATCAACAAAATCGATAGTTAGTTGTTTGTTCACGTTGGATTGCGCGACAGGAATACCTATTGAAATGCCTCCGCCAACATTTCGGCCGCTACCACCCAAACCAAAACCAACAGTACTGCGTTGTGGGTCTTGGTATTCGGCGCTTTTGATGTCGATGAAAAAGTCTGGGGTTTCTGAAAGAGTAAAACCTTTTGTTGCCATTTGGAAATCGATGGCATCTAGGAGGCGTTTATTATCTAATTCACTTAAACCTGTTTCCATATTACCATAATATTGGTAGGTTTTATAGTTATTGAAAGTGGTTTGTTTATCGTAGTCGTAATTTACGCGAATTGGGGCACAGGAAATAATCAGTATAGCTATAATGGCGATTTTTAGAAATTTCATGAGGCTGATTTTAAGTAAGTTTAATCAAAAATTATTCCAATGTAGGTTTGTAATCTCGGTTTGCGCTAGGGATTGTAATGGAAAGCCCACAGCGAGGCACGAGCGCGGACTTGAAATGAAAAGCCCGACCCTTGTGGTAGCGCCCAAAATTAATTAATAGTTGTATTTGTCTTTCCATCGTTGTTTCAAAAACTCGCGGTGTGCATTTTCTCTGGGGTTGTTTCCAGGTTCGTAAAGTTTTGTGTTTTTTATACTATCGGGCATAAATTCTTGATTGGCAAAATTGTTTTCGTAGTTGTGGGCGTATTTGTAATTGTCGCCATAGCCCAATTCTTTCATAAGTTTGGTTGGCGCATTACGGATTTCTAGAGGAACGCTTAAATCGCCCGTTTCTTTTACCAATTGTTGTGCACTGCCAATGGCTTTGTAAGACGCATTGCTTTTGGGCGAACAGGCCAAATATGTGGCGCATTGGCTGAGTATAATTCTAGATTCGGGATAGCCAATGGTGCTAACGGCCTGGAAGGTGTTGTTGGCAATGACCAAGGCTGTTGGGTTGGCGTTGCCAATATCTTCGCTGGCCGATATGAGTAAGCGACGGGCAATAAACTTTACATCTTCGCCACCTTCAATCATTCGTGCTAACCAATAAACAGCGGCATTAGGGTCGCTACCACGAATGGATTTTATAAAGACAGAAATAATATCGTAATGCTGTTCACCGGTTTTATCATAGCGTACCGTATTATTTTGAACACGTTTCAGAACGGCTTCATCGGTAATAATAATCTTTTTAGATTCAAAAGAATTAACAATTAATTCAAAAATGTTGAGCAATTTTCGGGCATCGCCCCCCGATAGTTTTAAAAGTGCTCCGGTTTCTTTTAGGGTGATGTTTTTTTTCGATATCAGTTCGTCTTTTTCTAAGGCACGGTTTAGCAGAGTTTCTAGATCGGTTTTATCAAAAGCATTTAAAATATAAACTTGGCAACGTGAAAGTAGTGCCGAAATTACCTCAAAGCTGGGGTTTTCGGTAGTAGCACCAATTAGTGTAATCCAGCCCTTTTCAACAGCTTGAAGCAATGAATCTTGTTGCGATTTACTAAACCTATGAATTTCGTCAATGAACAAGATAGGGTTTTTGGTGGTGAACAATCCGCCACTTTTTTTTGCTTTTTCAATGACTTCACGAACATCTTTCACTCCAGAATTTATGGCACTTAGGGTGTAAAAAGGGCGCTCAGATTCGGTGGCTATAATATTGGCCAATGTGGTTTTTCCCGTTCCGGGCGGTCCCCAAAAAATCATTGACGGTATTAAACCCTGCTTAATGTGCTGTGATAGCGAGCCTCCTTTACCTACCAATTGTGATTGGCTTACATAGTCGTCCAAAGTTTTGGGGCGTAATCGTTCTGCTAAGGGTTCGTTTAGGTTCATAGATGTAAAATTAAAACAATTCCTTTGTAAAAAGGAATCTTATTTTACACTAATTTCTTCTGATACACAAAATCTCGAATTTTCAATAAGTGATAATACCTGCCAATTTAGCATCAACTATAAAGTTGGATTACTATTTGCTATCTTTATTTCAATGAAAGCCATTGTTAGTCATTAAATTGAAAACTTAATGCTGGCTCGTATTAAAAAGCATGGAAAACCAAAAACATTTTAAATTTTCAACTGGGGTAGTGGCATACCCTGTATTTTTTGTGCTCATTATTTGGTTGGTATTTTGGTTTGAGGTGCGTTTTGGTTACAATTTTAGTAAATATGGCGTTTATCCGCAAACCTTAAAGGGGTTGAGAGGTGTTCTGCTAAGTCCGTTTATTCATGGGGATATAAAACATATTTACCATAACACTATTCCGTTGTTTGTATTGTCGGTTGCACTGTTTTATTTCTATCGCCCCATAGCTTGGAAGATTTTATTCTACGGTATTCTGTTGTCGGGCTTTTTAACTTGGTGCATTGGGCGCCCGTCATATCACATTGGTGCTAGTGGACTAATTTATGTTTTGGTAAGTTTCACCTTTTTTAAAGGTGTCTTTGCTAAACACTTTCGACTTATAGCTTTGTCACTATTAGTGGTTTTTCTATACGGAAGTATGATTTGGTACACACTTCCTGTCGAGAAAGGTATTTCGTGGGAAGGCCACATGGGAGGATTGTTAACGGGGTTGTTGTTTGCTATAATATTTAAAAAGCAAATTGCTAAGCCCAAAAAATTTGCATGGGAAGAGGAAACTTACAACGAAGACGACGATCCTTTTTTAAAGCATTTTGATGAAAACGGAAACTTTATAGAATCCAAAGAAGATGAAGAAGAACAGCTTCAAATAAAATACACTTTTAAAGAAAAAGACAAAGATTAACGACGCTGCCTAACCACTTCATATAAAAAAGCACCACAAGCCACCGATACATTTAAGGATTCAATATCTCCCAATAATGGTAGTTTGGCTTTGGCGTCGACCACTTTTAAAGTGGATGGATTAATACCTCGACCTTCTGACCCCATAATGATAGCACACGGTTCAGTAAATGAAACATCGTAAAGGGTATCGTTAGTTTTTTCGGTGGCTGCTATAACTTTGATTCCCGATGCTTGCATGTAGAAAACGGCGTCTTTAATATGGTCAACCTTGCAAATAGGAACATTAAAAACAGCACCAGCACTCGTTTTGATGGTATCGCCATTTATTGGGGCAGCGCCTTTTTTCTGGATTATGATACCATCAACTCCAGTACATTCTGCAGTACGAATGATAGCCCCAAAATTCCGCACATCACTCAATTGATCAAGTAATAAAAATAACGGTGTTTTACCTGATTCTGTAACTTGTAAAATAAGTTCTTCCATATCGTGGAAGGCAATGGGCGATATTTGCGCTACGGCTCCTTGGTGGTTGCCTTTTGTTAGTTTGTTGAGCTTTTCAACCGGAACATAGGATTTATTTACGCCGTTTTTACGAATTAAGGACTCTAGTTCGCTAAATAACTCATTTTTTAAACCTTTTTGAAGAAAGACTTTATCTATGGTTTCTCCAGCTGTAATAGCTTCAATGATTGCCCTTGTTCCGAATATTTGTGTTTGGTTTTCCATTGGGGTAAAGGTATAAAAAAACCGCTCTAGAACAGAACGGTTTTTTTATTGTTTAAAAGTAAACTTACTTAAAAAATCCTTTGCTTAATTTTGGAAAACTACAGATCCAGAGTCTGAGTCTGTTACCGTATAATTACTTCCAGAAATTGTTAATACATATTTTATTAAATAAGCATCAGGGTTCTCTTCAACGGCTCCACCGTCCTCGGTGTTCCAAGTGCTGGATAAGTCAATCACTTCAAGAGATACGCCTGGTTTCCCAAGAGTAACCATAGCAGGAATATTTAGTCTGCTAGCTGGAGGCACTCCGCTTGCCTCCCAAAAGCTAGGTACTAGCCAATAGTCACCATCTGGCAAATCACCAGGTGATAATCTAATTTCTTCTGGACAACTACTATAGCTTGCAGCTAAAATTTCTTCCAAATCGGGTGAGTAGATTTCTAAATCAAGATCATAATCACAAAAATGGTGCTCGTCACCATCAGCATCCAAATAAGTGTCGTCCCAATCCATTCTGAAAATAAAGTCATCAGAGGTTGAGTTTTCAATAGAAAATGATATCGTTGGAGTTCCCACAACCTCATATAAATCAGGTACGGCCGATGGACTAATTTCTAAATCGACAGATTCAGACCCTTCTACTATTATATCGTCAAAAATGTTAACTTCCATAGTAGCAGAAGTTTGATAAGCTGGTACTACAGCAGAGCCCACAGAAAAGTCGTCATCGGAAGCTGAACCGCCTACTTTTGTAGCGATAAACGTTGTTGTTGTTTTTATCGGTTTATCCATGTTAATGGTAATATTAACAGTAGGTGAATCACTTTCACTTATACTAGAAGAAGATATGGTTGCCGAAACAACAGGTTTGGCACTTTCGTCAATTACTGGGTCAACATCATAATTGTCACAACCATAAGCAGCACCAATAAGTAAAACAAAAAGTAATATGTTTTTAATTTTTTTCATTTTGTTAATTTTTAAAGTTAAACTTATTGTCTCGTGTAAGTTGAAGTCCATGTGCCAGCCCAATTGCCTGTAAATGTTTGTCTATGTTGCATGGTAAGTATACCATTTTCAGCATCCCATGTTCCGCCAGTAATCGTTCCGAGATCCAAGAAGCCATATTCCAAATTATCGGTCGGTATGATTTCTCCGCATAACTCTACTATAGTTGCAAAATTGTCTAAGCCAAGGTTACCTGTGCAACTGTGACCTAAGAAGCCTCCATCACCGATTGCAAGAAACCAAGAACCATCTGCATTTTTAGTGATGGTTGTTGTTGTACCAGTGCTACCAGCATCACATCCATCATTTGTTACTATATAGGTACCTGATAAATCAGCAAAACACTGATAAATAATGGTTAAAGTAGTAGATTTTCCACTCGAAATAACATTTGTACCATTAGCGTCTGTAAATTCAAACGTTAATTCTGGAGCAACAGCTAAAGGAGGATCAATGCCGTCAGTTATAATACTTACTGGTATAGTTCCAATATAATTATTGGATTTACTTAAAGTAACTGAAGTCGAATTAAGTGTGTAATGAACACCTTCAATGGCGGTGGTATTACTTTCATCTACTGCAATAGTAAGAGTTACGTCTTCATTAAAATCAACGACGGTAGGCCCTTGAAGTTCTATATTTACATTAGCTGTAACGATGTTGCCATCCGCAACTGCACTTACTGTTTGGTTTAAATTGGAAAAACTAGTAAAGTTAGGTCCATCGTTAAACGTGTCTGCTAGATTTGAATCATCGAGCAAACATGAAGTAACTGTTAACCCCATAACAATAAGTAATGAAATGGATTTTATTATATTTTTCATGTTTATTTATATTTTAAATTATTGTTAATTACTGCATCCAAAATGTATGCCTGTCAAATGCGGCACCAGAAGTTTGTGAAGGCACATTGTCTGGGTTTGTAGCCGTTTCGGATTCCGGATACAATAAATTTGACGGGAAAGTTGCATTTCTTGCACCTTGAGGTATCGGTATATTAGCAGGTAGGTTGGTCCTAACCCTATCCATCCATACTTCAAAACCAGAAATGAACCCTAAGGCCACCCATTTTTGAGTAATGATCGCTTTAAGTTCTTCACCAGCACCTACCGCTATGTCCCAATTAACTGAACTGTTAAATCCGCCAGATTCGTAGGCGGCAGCTGCAGCTTCATTAGCTGTGGCTGCAGCAGACTCATCTTCTAAGCCTGAAACATTTAACTCATTAAATGAAGCGGCAATTGCCGCTTTGTAAAGCGCGCCAGCATCTCCAGAAATGAAACCTCTATGAGCGGCTTCGGCCTGTAAGAACAACGATTCAGAACCAGCCATAACAAATAGTCGTTGGTCACTTCCTTTTAAAAGACCTGGACCCAATTGTGAGGTAGCGGTTGTTCTATAATCATTAGTATAAACGTTTTGTGGTACACCGCGAAACTCACCATCACTTTCAGCTGGTTCAAAAAGTCTTGATAGTCTGTCATCACTGTTATCCTTTAAAAAATCTACAAAAAATTCATTGCCACGAGTAGCTTCATTGTTTCTTGCAGGAGCACCACCACCTGGAATTAAACCAAATACCGTGTAGAAAGGATTTTGTTTTTCATTATTATCTGAATAACCAGGATCAATGGACGCCGTGCCAACTAAGAATCCAATACCGTTATTCTCTATCTCGCTATACTTTGCCGATAAATTTTCACCAGTATTTACTTGGCGTAACAGCATCCTTAATTTTAAGGTATTGGCAAATTGTTTCCAGCGCACCATATTACCAATAAACATGGCATCATTGGTTACTGGGTCTAGAGTACCAGAAGGGGCATTATCAATCATGTTTATGGCAACGTTTAGCTCATCATAAATGGCGTCGTAAACGGCTTTATCATCATCATAACTAGGCTCTGTAAGATTACCTCTTCCAAAGGCTTCGGTATATGGTATATCACCGTAAGTATCAACGAGCATTGCAAAATGAAAGGATTTCATGATTTTTGCAATGGCTTTATAATAGTCCCACGTCTCGCCTTCAAAATTTTCAATTATATCATAGTTCATTAAGGTGAGTGTATATGTATTGTTCCATATTCTCTGATAGGTTGTGTTGATAATTAGATATTGTTGTTCAGGTTCGTACCAAACTCGGTCACCTGAATCTGAAATTACACCTGCATGAATACCTCCAATTAAGTTGAAAGAATCTCCAGACGCATTAAGTATATCGGCATTCCATAGCATATCAGCAGAATTTTTTAGAGCTGCCGGTAATAATAAGTCTGGAGTAGCAGAAGATGGACTTGCTGAACTTTGATTTACATCTAAGTAACTCTCACTACACGATACGGAAAGCATCAATATCGATAGCAGAATAAGATTTTTTATATTTTTCATTTTCAATTTTTTTAAAATTTAACATTTAACTTAAATCCGTAGGTTCCAGTTGGAGGACCTTGCGCTGAAGATCCAATACCAGTAATACCATTTGTAACAGTGGAGTTATTGGTAGCTCCAATTCCAATATTTTGGCCAGCTCCGGAATTAATTGAAAATTCTGGGTCTGTATAAATATTTTCGGCTGCTCTCCACATAATCAAGTTATTTGCCACAAACCCGACTGTAATGGCCTCGAAAGGTGTTTGCGATAATAACTTTTCAGGTAAAGTATAGTCAAGTGCTATTTCTCTAATTTTAATGGCTGTTGCATCAACAACGTAATTTTCTTTTATTTCGTTATAAGATGTTTGCCAAAAGTTTCTTGTACCATCCGTTGTTGGTCTGTCTGTATTTTCAACATATACCGGGTTTTCATCAGTTCCTGTATTGTAAACAGAATTAGGGAATATAAACGGTTGTCTGTTGGTCGAAACACTGTTTTTGGTTAAGCCTGCAAATTCCAAAGCTTCAACTAAAGTACTGTAAAATACATGCCCAGTTTTATAATCTGCGACAGCCCTTAATGAAAGCCCTTTATAGGCTAACTTCGTAGTTACACCTGCAATAATATCGGGTACTGTGCTACCTAGATTCACCAATTCTGAACTTGGTGCAGGGTTACCATTGTCTTCAACAATAATTCTTCCTTGTGGGTCTCTATTATAACCAGGAGCGAATAATGATGGGTATGGGTCACCAACCTTCGCAAAAATGGTGGCGGTGTTTTGGAAACCTGTACCTACCTGTAACCTCTCAGGACCACCTAAGTCAACAACCTCTGATTCGTTTTTGGTAAATGTGAATCCGACATCCCATTTGAAATTTTCCGTTTGAATTGGAACGACGTTTAAATCTATTTCAATCCCTTTGTTAGTTATTTCTCCAAGGTTGGTAAGATATGAGCTTGCTCCAGAAGCACGAGAAACACCTACTGAGTTAATTTGATCAGTAGAGGATACATCGTAATAATTGGCATCAAGTGTAATTCTGCTCTTAAAGAATTCTGCTCTAAAACCAGCTTCTATTGATGCTGGGAATTCCGGGCTCAAATTAGGGTCAACAGCAGCTGTAGTTGCTCTCAATCCCGCATTGTCCAGAGGGAACCCAGTTGGTACAAGGAAGTTCTCATTGGACTGGCCAATACCAGCATCATTACCTACTAAAGCATAACTGGCATTTAACTTAAAGAAATTAAGAACATCTCCTTTAAGTCCTTCTATAGCATCGGTAGCAATAAAAGAAATACCGGCACTGTAATAATCATAAGTATTATTTTGCACTGGAAGTGTAGATGAGGTATCCTGTCTCCATGCCCCTGTTAGGAATAAATAATCTCTAAAACCAAAAGTAACATCCCCTAGATAAGAGTATAACCTCTTTCTTGCATTTGTTTGTGGAGAAGCAAAGTTAGTTGAGTTGAACCCTAGTTCTCCTGTCCTAACTCCTACATTAAATATTTCACTAGTAAACAAATTGTTTCCAACAATATTTATTTGATTGCTTCTAAATTCTTCTAAATGCGTTCCAACAATGACCCTTAAACTAAAGTCATCTGATAGTTGCCCTTCTATATTAACCAATAAATCTGAGTTTAACCTAAAGTTGCTTCCCATACCACTTAAAACGGCATTAACTTCATCGCTTGGTCTTGTATAGGATGTTGGTTGATATGCATATGCTTCCTGAATGTTTTTGGTTTCTCTATTAAACCATGTTCCACCTATATTATAGGTAGCCGATACCCAATCGTTAAACGTGTATTTTAAATTTGCTATCGCTTGGATACGATTTGTATAATTGATATCTCTATTTTGATCTACAATTTGATATGGATTCTTAAAGTATGCATTGAAATAAGTTTCTGGAGTTGCATACAGCTCATTTCTCCAGTCTTTATAATCACTTAACCTATAGTGGGCAGGTGTGTTTAATAAGATTCTATAAAAGCTCCCGTCAGTAGGACTAGGACCAGCAACATTTGCTTTATCCTGGAATAAAGAAACTGAAGCACCAGTTTCTAATTTACCATATTTTCGAGTAGCGTTAAACCTGAAATTGTCTCTCCAATATTTATCTCCTGGTGTAATACCGGTTTTATCTACACGTTGAGCAGAAAAGAAATATGTTGAGTTTTCATCTCCACCACTTAAAGAAATACCATTTTGGGTAGTAATACCTGTATCAAAAAAGCTCTCTCTTCCTTTTCTAACTGGCGCATATGGCAACATTTGAAAAGTGCCATCTGCCAAAACCGGTCCAACCTGTCTTAAAGTCCCGTCATACCTTGGTCCCCAACTTTCATTTTCATCGGGCGTATAGTTGAATGCGTTACTAGAACCACTACCATATTGACTTTGTGTTTCAGGGAAAAATTTGAGAATTTCAAAGGTAACTGCAGAATTAACGGTAACACTTAATTTTCCATTGTTTTTACCTCTTTTGGTCGTAATAATTAATGCGCCATTCGCACCTTGTGACCCATATAAGGTTACAGAAGAAGCTCCTTTAAGGATATTTACAGATTCAATATCGTTAGGGTTAATGTCTCCCAATGCAGTATCTGCCTGAGGAATACCATCGATAACAATTAAGGCATCGTTATTTCCAGATAAAGATGAATTTGCTCTAAGCCTAACAGTAGAATTTGGTTTTACACCGTTATCACTAAAGTTAATATTCAAACCAGAAGATTTACCAACCAATGCGGATACAGGATCTACTGGTGCGGCTTGAACCAAAACATCTTGCTCGATTACAGTTGTAGCATAAGCTAACTCCTTAGGTTTACGTTTAATACCTAAGGCAGTAACAATTACTTCCTCCAAAGCCTCAGCACTTTCGCTAAGTGTTACATTAATGGTGTTAGAAACACCAATAACAACTTCTTGGGAAGTATATCCAACAAAACTAAAAACCAGAGTTGCCCCCTGACTAGCTGTGATTGAATAATTACCATCGAAATCTGAAGATGTACCTGTTGCAGTACCTTTAATTAAGACAGTTGCTCCAGGCAGGGGTAGGCCAGAGCCGTCCGAAACTGTACCTGAAATTGTCTTTTCCTGTGCAAAAGTTAATTGCACAACAAACGCTAGTAATAGCGTTAGAATTCCACTAAACTTTGTTTTCATTTTATAATTATTTGAATTAGTCAATGTCAAAAGTCATAAAATAAAGTTAATAAAACAATAATTTGCCGTTAAAATTTTGATTTCGGGCTGAATAACATTGTGGTTTTTGCATTAAAAAACAGAAATGAGGTAATAAAATTTAATAATTTTTAATGTTTACTATGAATTCTATTGTTGGAAATCATTTAGTTATGCACGCATAGTTGTTTTTTGTGGTGTGATTCCCATCTTTAATTGTTTGCTCGACTTTTTTTGTTTTGGCGAATGAATAACTTTAAAAATTTGCAGTTAAACTAAGATGGACTTTTGAATTTGATAGTTTAAAATTAGAATCTTCAGTTTTGCCATTGGCGTAATTTAGTTTGAAGAGGCCTGCATTTGTAAGGATGCCAAAACCAAAGCCGTAGCCAAAAAGTTTTTGCTGGGTATCTGTTATTTTGTTTTCAAAGTAGCCAGCGTCAAAAATGCTATGTATATATATGGAGTTGCTTAGCTGGAATCTGTATTCTGAATTGATAAAGCTGAAAAGTGAAGCAAATAGGCTGTTTTCTTCAAAACCTCTAATGGAATTTATGCCGCCAAACCGAAAAAGTTCGTTTTCATAATAAGAGTCGCTAATCAAGTAAGAGCCTTTCGTTCTTAAATAAATGGCGTTTTTGTTGTTCAGGTTGAATATATTGAAAGCGTCTAAGTTTAGTTGCACTTGTTTTTCAGTGCCAAAGTCCGTTTTTCTTTTGCCAATTCCTGTTTCTATGAAAAATTTCGATTTTATTGGGAAAAGTAAATGGTAGGGTTGTGTATTGGTGTATAAATGTCCAATATTAAAAAGGTTAGTGTTGTAATCTTGTATTGTGGAAGATGTTGTTGAGCGTAAATAATTTGATTCTGTTGATGTAATGCCTCCATAAACTTTATGCTTGGCGTTTATCTGGTAATGCAATTTGGCCATTTGGTTTGTAGTGGTAAACGAGGAGTCTTTCTTGAATATCCTTAGAGCCACATCTACGCCTATGGGAGATTTAAACAGATAGGGTAAAGTAGCATGGGCTTCAAACGTTTTTTGGTCGTTCTCGTCACTTTTGTAAAGTAGTTGAAGCGATTCCCCAAAATGTAGGTTGTTGGTTAGGTTCAAATTCAGGTAACCGTCAAACTCAAGTTTATTGGTGTCTTCATTGGTGCCAAAACCCAAAAATCCATCAAAAGCATTACTCGTGGTTTTTTCAATGTATAGATATAAAACGGTAGAGTCTTTTGAAAATAACACTTCGGGAGGTTTAAGCTGTTTAGCAAAATTAAGATTAGCGAGCTGCTCAGTTTTGTTTTTGACGGTTGCTAAATCAAAAACTTGTAAAGGCTTAATTTTTAAGAAATGTTTTAGATATGCCTTAGGAAACTTTTCGTAGCCTTTTATAACAATGTCGTTAATTATTCTTTTTTTCTGGCTGATGATAACTTCGAGCTCGGCGTCGAGAGAAGTGTCGCTTTTAATTTTTATGTTCGAAAGCTGAAGTTTTGAAAAAGGAAAACCTTGGCCTGATATTTTGGAATTTAAATAGTTTAGTGCATTTTCTACTTCTTGGAAATTCAGTTTAAAATAGTCTTTTGTTACCTCGTTGGAAACGTTTTTTAATTCTGAAATGTCGATGTCATCTTCTTTGTAATATACATAAATGGTGTTGAATTTATGATTCAGCTTAAACTGGGCTAAAAAAGAAGAGTCGTTTATTTTGGTAATGTGCTTTGTTTGGCATTCAATATAACCTAGTTTGTAAAGTTTGTTTTGTATGGAGTCTACTTCTGTTTTTATTGAGGTGTAGTCGTTGTGCATTTTTATGTAACGTAATGAATCAATCGTGCGGCTTTCAACTTCGGTTTCGCCTTTGATTTTTAGGGTAAGGTTTTGACAAAATCCTTCCGAAGAAAAAAGCACATATATAATAAGGAGTAAATATGTTGTTTTTTGCACGTTACGATGGGCTGTTTTTTTCTGTAAATCTAACGGAAAATATAAGCTAATAATATGGTTGAGGTTAATATTTTTAAATTCGACTGAAAATTAATGAATTAGGATTTGAATAATTCATTTTAATTTCTACCTTTGCAGCCCTCTTAAAAGAGGATAATAAAAATTATATTAAAATTTATGCCAACAATTTCGCAATTAGTAAGAAAAGGAAGAGCCAAAATTACCAAGAAGAGTAAATCGGCTGCTTTGGATTCTTGTCCGCAAAGACGTGGTGTATGTACTCGTGTTTACACAACAACTCCTAAAAAACCTAACTCAGCAATGCGTAAGGTAGCAAGGGTTCGTTTAACAAACGGAAACGAGGTTAATGCATACATTGGCGGTGAAGGACATAATCTTCAAGAGCACTCGATAGTATTGGTAAGAGGTGGAAGGGTAAAAGATTTACCAGGTGTTAGATATCACATTGTGCGTGGCGCGCTTGATACCGCAGGTGTTAACGGCCGTACGCAACGTCGATCTAAGTATGGTGCAAAACGCCCTAAAAAGTAATTAAAACTTTAAGAAGAAGACATGAGAAAAAGAGCAGCAAAAAAGAGACCGCTTTTACCGGATCCACGTTTTAACGACCAGTTAGTAACTCGTTTCGTTAATATGATGATGTGGGACGGAAAGAAGTCTGTGGCTTTTAAAGTATTCTACGATGCTATTGATATTGTAGATTCAAAAAAAACTGACGAAGAAAAAACAGCTTTGGAAACCTGGAAAGATGCGTTATCAAACGTAATGCCTCACGTAGAAGTACGTAGTCGTCGTGTTGGTGGTGCAACATTCCAAATCCCGATGCAAATTCGTCCAGACAGAAAAGTTTCAACAGCCATGAAATGGTTGATTAGTTACTCAAGAAAACGTAACGAAAAATCTATGGCGTTACGATTAGCTTCAGAGATTTTAGCAGCAGCTAAAGAAGAAGGAGCAGCGGTTAAGAAAAGAGTAGATACTCATAAAATGGCAGAGGCTAACAAGGCATTCTCTCACTTTAGATTTTAATAAGAAATGGCAAGAGATTTAGAATATACAAGAAATATTGGTATTGCCGCTCATATTGATGCTGGTAAAACTACTACAACAGAGCGTATACTTTATTACACTGGTGTAAGTCATAAAATAGGTGAGGTGCATGATGGTGCAGCTACGATGGACTGGATGGAGCAAGAGCAAGAACGTGGTATTACCATTACTTCGGCTGCTACAACGTGTACTTGGCAGTTTCCATTGGAGAATGCGCAACCAACTCCTGAAACAAAAGGTTACCACTTTAATATTATTGATACTCCTGGACACGTTGACTTTACTGTAGAGGTAAACCGTTCGTTACGTGTGTTGGATGGTTTGGTTTTCTTATTTAGTGCAGTTGATGGTGTTGAGCCGCAATCTGAAACTAACTGGAGACTTGCAGATAACTACAAAGTGCCACGTATCGGTTTTGTTAATAAAATGGATCGCCAGGGGTCAAACTTCTTAGGGGTTTGCCAACAGGTGAAAGATATGTTGAAATCTAACGCAGTGCCAATTGTATTGAACATTGGTGACGAGATAGATTTCAAGGGTATAGTAGATTTAGTTAAGAATAGAGCTATTGTCTGGCATGACGAAACTCAAGGGGCAACTTTTGATGTTATCGAAATTCCTGATGAATTAAAAGAAGAGGCACGTAAGTATAGAGCTTTGCTTATTGAAGAAGTAGCAACTTACGACGAGAACCTATTGGAAAAATTCATGGAAGATGAAGATTCTATTACAGAAGAAGAAGTGCATGCTGCACTTAGAGCTGCTGTGATGGATATGGCCATTATTCCAATGATATGTGGTTCTTCGTTCAAAAATAAAGGGGTACAGTTCTTATTAGATGCCGTATGCCGTTATTTGCCTTCACCTATGGATAGAGATAGTGTTATTGGTACAAATCCAGATACTGGTGCTGAAGAGAAACGTAAACCATCTGTGAAAGAACCGTTTTCTGCATTGGCATTTAAAATTGCTACCGATCCATTTGTAGGTCGTTTGGCTTTCTTCCGTGCTTATTCAGGACGTTTGGATGCGGGTTCTTATATCTTGAACAACCGTTCAGGTAAAAAAGAGCGTATTTCGCGTATATACCAAATGCACTCAAACAAACAAAACGCTATCGATTTTATTGAAGCTGGGGATATTGGTGCGGCAGTAGGGTTTAAAGACATTAAGACTGGTGATACCATGTCTGATGAAAAACATCCTATTGTTTTGGAATCAATGGATTTCCCAGATCCAGTAATTGGTATCGCTGTTGAGCCTAAAACAAAGGCCGATGTGGATAAGTTAGGTATGGCTTTGGCTAAATTAGCTGAAGAAGACCCAACATTTACAGCAAGAACAGATGAAGCTTCAGGGCAGACTATTATTTCTGGAATGGGTGAGCTTCACTTGGATATTATCGTTGATCGTCTTAAGCGTGAGTTTAAGGTAGAGGTAGACCAAGGTCAGCCACAGGTAGAGTACAAAGAAGCGATTACACAACGTGCACAGCACAGAGAAGTTTACAAAAAACAATCTGGTGGACGTGGTAAATTTGCTGATATTGTATTTACGCTAGAGCCAGCCGAAGAAGGAAAAGTAGGTTTGGAATTTGTTTCTGAAATTAAAGGTGGTAACGTTCCTAAGGAATTTATTCCTTCAATTGAAAAAGGATTCAAAATGGCTATGGTTAATGGTCCATTGGCAGGCTATGAAGTTGATGCTATGAAAGTAACCTTAACAGATGGATCTTACCATGATGTGGATTCGGATCAGTTGTCTTTCGAATTGGCTGCAAAACTTGGATTTAAAAATTCAGCAAAAGCTGCAAAAGCAGTAATTATGGAGCCCATTATGAAACTTGAGGTAATTACTCCTGAAGAAAACATGGGTGACATTGTAGGTGATTTAAATAGACGTCGCGGACAAGTAAGTGATATGGGCGATAGAGCAGGAGCAAAAACTGTAAAAGCTACCGTGCCATTATCAGAAATGTTCGGTTATGTAACTACATTAAGAACATTATCGTCTGGTCGTGCAACGTCAACAATGGAATTTTCACATTATGCTGAAACGCCTTCAAATATATCTGAAGAAGTGATTAAAACAGCTAAAGGTGTTGAAGCTTAAAATCTAAGAAAATGAGTCAAAAAATCAGAATAAAATTAAAGTCTTACGACCACAATTTGGTAGACAAATCTGCCGATAAAATCGTAAAAACAGTAAAAAGTACTGGAGCGGTTGTAACAGGGCCAATTCCATTACCAACGCATAAGAAAATCTTTACTGTTTTACGTTCACCACACGTAAACAAGAAATCAAGAGAGCAATTCCAATTATCTTCTTATAAAAGATTAATGGATATTTACTCTTCTTCATCAAAAACTATTGATGCTTTGATGAAGCTTGAATTACCAAGTGGAGTAGAAGTAGAGATTAAAGTTTAGTTAGGGTTTGGCTTTTAATTTTGAAAGTCTTAGCCGAACGAACACTGAGCGGGGTCGAAGTGTCTCTTTAAAAGAATACTCGATTTCTGTTGAAGTTTAAAATGTCCCACCGATGCGGTCGCGGGAAAAGCGGAAAAATACATTTCAGGGACGAAAGGTATTTTGTCCCTGAGTTTTTTTAAATAAGTAATTAATAAATTAATAATTAAATTATGTCTGGGTTAATTGGAAAAAAAATCGGTATGACCAGCATCTTTGATGAAAGCGGGAAGAACATTCCTTGTACAGTAATCGAAGCTGGACCATGTATCGTTACCCAAGTCAGAACCGAAGAAGTTGATGGCTACGAAGCTGTACAACTTGGTTTCGATGACGCGACAGAAAAAAGCGCTACTAAAGCAGACCTTGGTCATGCTAAAAAAGCGGGTACTTCTGTAAAGCGTAAAATCGTTGAATTCAAAGGTTTTGATGAGGAGTACAAATTAGGTGATTCAATCACTGTAGATCACTTCAACGAAGGAGAATTTGTTGATGTTTCTGGAATTTCAAAAGGAAAAGGATTTCAAGGTGTTGTAAAACGTCATGGATTTGGAGGTGTAGGTCAAGCTACTCATGGTCAGCACAACCGTTTAAGAGCTCCTGGTTCTATCGGTGCTGCATCATATCCTGCTAGAGTGTTCAAAGGCATGAAAATGGCCGGAAGAATGGGCGGAGAGAAAGTGAAAGTTGAAAATTTAAGAGTTTTAAAAGTAGTTGCTGAAAAGAACCTACTTGTTGTTAAAGGTTGTGTACCTGGACACAAAAACTCTTATGTAATTATTAGAAAGTAATGAAAGTAGCAGTTTTAGATATAAACGGAAAAGACACGGGTAGAAAGGCAGACCTTTCTAAAGATGTGTTTGCTATTGAGCCTAATAATCACGCGGTATATTTGGATGTTAAACAATATTTAGCAAACCAACGCCAAGGTACTCACAAATCGAAAGAAAGAGCTGAGATTGCTGGAAGTACGCGTAAGATTAAAAAGCAAAAAGGAACTGGTACCGCAAGAGCAGGTAGTATAAAGTCTGGTGTGTTTAAAGGTGGTGGTCGTATGTTTGGTCCAAGACCAAGAAATTACAGCTTTAAACTTAATAAAAACGTTAAGCGTTTAGCACGTAAATCGGCCTTAAGTATCAAAGCAGGAGAAAAATCAATTACAGTTTTAGAAGACTTTAATTTTGAGTCTCCAAAAACAAAAAACTTCACTGCAGTATTGAAAGCCTTAGAGTTAGAGAACAAAAAGTCTTTGTTTGTGTTGGGTGGGTCAAATAATAATGTATATTTGTCGTCGCGCAATTTAAAAGGCTCAGAAGTTATAATAGCTTCAGAGTTAAGTACATACAAGATTATGAATGCTAATCAAGTGGTTTTTTTAGAAGGTGCCTTAGAAGGAATTGAAACAAACTTAAGTAAATAAGAAACAGATGAGTATCTTAATTAAACCTATAATCACAGAAAAAGCGACTGCAGATAGCGAGTTAAGAAACTGCTATACTTTCGCGGTGAACACAAAGGCGAACAAGGTAGAAATCAAGAAAGCGGTTGAGGCTGCTTATGGCGTTTCTGTTGAAAAAGTTCGTACTATAAATGTCCGTCCAGATAGAAGTACCCGTCACACAAAAACAGGTATTCAACATGGTAAAACAAATGCAGTTAAAAAAGCAATTGTACAACTGGCGGAAGGTGAAATGATTGATTTATACAGTAACATGTAATTAGACAAAAATGTCAGTAAGAAAATTAAAACCAATCACACCAGGACAGCGTTTTAGAGTAGTAAATGGGTATGACGCCATAACTACTGATAAGCCGGAAAAGAGCTTGCTCGTTCCGAACAAAAGGTCTGGTGGTAGAAACAGTCAAGGAAAAATGACCATGCGCTATATAGGTGGAGGTCATAAGAAGAAGTATCGTATTATCGATTTTAAAAGAGACAAAGCAGGAATCCCTGCCGAGGTTAAATCTATCGAGTACGATCCAAACAGAACAGCTTTTATCGCTTTGGTAAATTACCAAGATGGCGAAAAGAGATATGTTATTGCTCAAAACGGTTTACAAGTTGGGCAAAACATTGTATCTGGTAAAACAGGGGTTGCTCCAGAAATTGGAAATGCCATGCCATTAAGTGAAATTCCATTAGGAACTATTATTTCTTGTGTAGAGTTGCGTCCAGGACAAGGAGCTGTTATGGCTCGTAGTGCTGGAGCTTTTGCTCAATTAATGGCAAGAGATGGTAAGTTTGCTACAATAAAATTACCATCAGGTGAAACAAGATTGATTCTTGGAACTTGTATGGCAACTATTGGAGTGGTATCTAACTCAGATCACCAGTTATTAGTAGGTGGTAAAGCAGGTAGAACAAGATGGTTAGGTAGAAGACCAAGAACTAGACCAGTGGTAATGAACCCTATTGATCACCCAATGGGTGGTGGTGAAGGTAAATCTTCGGGAGGTCACCCACGCTCTAGAAACGGTATTCCAGCTAAAGGTTATAGAACACGTTCTAAAACAAAAGCAAGTAATAAATATATTGTAGAACGTAGAAAGAAATAAGACATGGCAAGATCATTAAAAAAAGGACCTTACGTTCATTATAAATTAGAAAGAAAGGTAGCTGCAAATGTTGAAGCTAACAAAAAAACTGTAATCAAAACTTGGTCTAGAGCCTCAATGATTACTCCAGATTTTGTTGGACAAACTATAGCAGTTCACAACGGCCGCCAATTTGTGCCAGTATATGTTACTGAAAACATGGTAGGTCATAAATTAGGAGAATTTTCACCAACACGTTCATTCCGTGGGCATGCAGGTGCTAAAAACAAAGGTAAAAAGTAGTAAGCTATGGGAAGTCGTAAAAAACAAATGGCAGACGCTATTAAGGAAGCAAAAAAGCAAGTGGCTTTTGCAAAACTTAATAATTGTCCTACGTCACCAAGAAAAATGCGCTTAGTAGCCGATTTAGTAAGAGGTGAAAAGGTAGAGAATGCACTTAATATCTTAAAGTTCAACAATAAGGAAGCATCTGGTCGTTTAGAGAAGTTGTTATTATCAGCTATCGCTAACTGGCAAGCTAAGAATGAAGATGCCGATGTTGAATCTGCAGAATTATTTGTAAAAGAGATTAAAGTGGATAGCGGATCTATGTTAAAAAGATTGCGTCCAGCACCCCAAGGTCGTGCACATAGAATTAGAAAACGTTCAAACCATGTAACATTAGTGGTTGGAGCTAACAATAACACACAAGCTTAATAAGAGTATGGGACAAAAGACAAATCCAATCGGAAATCGCTTAGGAATTATCAGAGGATGGGAATCTAACTGGTACGGAGGAAACGATTATGGTGACAAACTTGCCGAAGACGATAAGATTAGAAAATACGTTCACGCGCGTTTATCTAAAGCTAGTGTAAGTAGAGTAATTATTGAAAGAACTTTAAAACTTGTAACCGTTACTATCACAACGGCTCGTCCAGGTATCATTATTGGTAAAGGCGGTCAAGAGGTAGACAAGTTGAAAGAAGAGCTTAAGAAAATTACTGGAAAAGAAGTTCAGATCAACATTTTTGAAATTAAAAGACCTGAACTAGATGCATTTTTAGTAGCATCAAGTATTGCCCGTCAAATTGAGAATCGTATCTCTTACCGTCGTGCAATAAAAATGGCTATTGCTGCTACCATGAGAATGAATGCAGAAGGAATCAAAATCCAAATTAGTGGTCGTTTAAATGGAGCTGAAATGGCACGTAGCGAGCATTACAAAGAAGGACGTATTCCTTTATCAACCTTTAGAGCCGATATTGACTATGCTTTAGTTGAGGCACACACTACCTACGGTAGATTGGGTGTTAAAGTATGGATTATGAAAGGCGAAGTATACGGTAAAAGAGAGCTTTCTCCGCTTGTTGGGTTATCCAAAAAGCAAGGAAAAGGTGGAGCCGGACGTGGAAACAAAGGTCCTCGTCGTAGAAAGTAATTTTTTATAAAGTAAAGAAAAATGTTACAGCCAAAAAGAACAAAATTTCGTAAGCAGCAAAAAGGTCGCATGAAAGGTAATGCCGGAAGAGGGCATCAACTTTCAAGCGGAACTTTTGGAATAAAAGCACAAGACTCTGTATTTATTACATCTCGTCAAATAGAAGCAGCTCGTATCGCCGCTACACGTTACATGAAAAGAGAAGGTCAACTTTGGATTAAAATATTTCCAGACAAGCCTATCACTAAAAAACCTCTTGAAGTACGTATGGGTAAAGGTAAAGGTGCTGTTGAACTATGGGTAGCAGTTGTTAAACCTGGAAGGGTGCTTTTTGAAGTAGGTGGAGTGCCGTTAGACATTGCTAAAGAGGCATTGCGTCTTGCAGCACAAAAACTGCCAGTAAAAACTAAGTTTATAATTGCTCGAGATTACGAAGCATAATTTATTTGATATTATGAAACAATCAGAAATTAAAGAATTATCTGTAGCTGAGTTACAAGAAAAGCTTAGTGAAACTAAAAAGAGTTATGCTGATTTAAAATTAGCTCATGCAATTTCTCCTTTAGAAAACCCAATTCAACTGCGTAACGTAAAACGTAGCGTAGCCAGAATTGCGACTGAATTAACTAAAAGAGATTCACAATAATTCTGCTGAAAGATGGAAACAAGAAATTTAAGAAAAGAACGTATAGGAGTTGTTACAAGTAACAAGATGCAGAAATCTATTGTGGTTTCTGAGGTGAAAAAAGTAAAGCACCCTATGTATGGTAAGTTCGTGTTGAAAACAAAAAAATATGTTGCACACGACGAGCAAAATGACTGCAACGAAGGAGATACTGTAAGAATCATGGAAACACGACCTTTAAGTAAATCTAAATGTTGGAGATTAGTTGAAATAATTGAAAGAGCTAAGTAATTATGGTACAACAAGAATCAAGACTTAAAGTAGCAGACAACACTGGAGCAAAAGAAGTATTAACAATACGTGTTCTAGGTGGGACTAAAAGAAGATACGCTTCTGTAGGAGACAAAATAGTAGTTTCTGTAAAAGACGCAACACCTAATGGAAACATTAAAAAAGGTGCTGTTTCTACTGCAGTAGTAGTACGTACCGTAAAAGAAGTGCGACGTCCAGACGGATCTTATATTAGATTTGACGACAATGCCTGTGTATTATTGAACCCTACTGGTGAGATGAGAGGTACTCGTGTATTTGGCCCTGTTGCTAGAGAGCTTCGTGATAAACAATTCATGAAGATTGTATCATTGGCACCAGAGGTGCTTTAATGCAAAATATTAAGATGGGAAAGCTTAAAATAAAAACTGGAGATACCGTAAAAGTAATTGCTGGAGACCATAAAGGAGCCGAAGGTAAAGTACAAAAGGTATTGATAGAAAAGAACAAAGCGATCGTTGAAGGCGTAAACTTGGTAAAGAAACATACTAAACCAAGCGCACAAAACCCTCAAGGCGGAATCGTAGAGAAAGAAGCAGCTATTCACATTTCTAACTTATCGTTGTTAACCTCAAAAGGAGAAACAACTCGAGTAGGATACAGAATGGAAGGCGATAATAAAGTAAGATTTTCTAAAAAATCTAATGAAGTAATATAGTTATGGCATATTCACCAAGACTTAAAGAAGAGTATAAAAGCAGGGTAATTGCAGCTCTTACAGACGAATTCGGATATAATAATGTAATGCAAGTTCCTAAACTAGAAAAGATAGTTTTATCTAGAGGTGTAGGTGCTGCAGTAGCAGATAAAAAGTTAATTGACCACGCTGTTGATGAATTAACAACTATATCCGGGCAAAAAGCCGTAGCAACGATTTCTAAAAAAGACGTTGCATCTTTTAAATTACGTAAAGGAATGCCAATTGGCGCCAAAGTAACTTTACGTGGTGAAAGAATGTATGAGTTTTTAGATCGTTTAGTAACTTCTGCACTTCCACGTGTAAGAGACTTTAATGGAATAAGAGCTACAGGATTTGATGGACGAGGTAATTACAACCTAGGTGTTACCGAGCAAATCATCTTTCCAGAAATTAACATTGATAAAGTGAACAAAATTTCTGGTATGGATATTACATTTGTAACGTCTGCTGAAACTGATAAAGAAGCAAAATCATTATTAACCGAATTAGGATTACCTTTTCAAAAGAACTAAGATATGGCTAAAGAATCAATGAAAGCCCGTGAGGTAAAAAGAGCGAAAACAGTAGCGAAGTATGCTGCAAAACGTAAAGCTTTAAAAGAAGCTGGAGATTACGAAGCACTACAAAAGCTGCCAAAAAACGCATCTCCTATTCGTCAGCATAATAGATGTAAATTAACAGGAAGACCTAAAGGTTATATGAGAACATTTGGAATTTCTCGTGTAATGTTCAGAGAAATGGCCAACCAAGGGCTTATTCCTGGAGTAAAGAAAGCAAGTTGGTAATATTATTTAAATAATCGGGTTTAAGGTTCGAAATAGTTCGAAAACCAAGACCACAAAATCAATTCATTATGTACTCAGATCCAATTGCGGATTATTTAACAAGAATTAGAAATGCAGTGCGTGCTAACCACAGAGTGGTTGAGATACCTGCTTCTAATTTAAAAAAGGACATTACTAAAATATTATTCGATCAAGGATATATATTAAGTTACAAATTTGATGATTCTACTGTACAAGGTACTATTAAAATAGCCCTTAAGTACAACAAAGAAACTAAAGAACCAGTAATTAAAAAACTTCAAAGAATTAGTACTCCAGGTTTACGTAAGTATGCAGGTGCTAATGATTTACCTAGAATCCTTAACGGTCTTGGTGTTGCTATTGTTTCAACTTCACATGGAGTTATGACAGGTAAACAAGCCCAAAGAGACAATGTAGGTGGTGAAGTTTTATGTTACGTATACTAATTTTTAATACCGAAAAGAAATGTCAAGAATAGGAAATAATCCAGTAGCCATTCCAGAAGGTGTAACAGTAGACGTTAAAGATAACGTAGTAACTGTAAAAGGAAAATTAGGCGAGTTAACACAAAATTACGATTCTGTTGAAATAAAAGTAGAGGATAGTAATGTGTTAGTAACACGTTCATCTGATGCTAAAGATCAGAAAGCTAAGCATGGTCTTTACCGATCATTGATGCTTAACATGATTGAAGGTGTTTCAAAGGGTTGGACAAAGGAACTAGAATTGGTAGGTGTAGGTTATAGAGCATCTAACCAAGGACAAAAATTAGATTTAGCATTAGGTTTTTCACATAACATCGTTCTTAATTTAGCTCCAGAAGTTAAAGTGGAAACAATTTCTGAAAAAGGTAAAAACCCTATCGTTAAACTAACTTCTCATGATAAACAATTAGTTGGTCAAGTAGCAGCGAAGATTCGTGGTTTTAGAAAGCCTGAGCCTTACAAAGGAAAAGGAATCAAGTTTGTTGGTGAAGAAATAAGAAGAAAAGCAGGTAAATCAGCTTAATAATTAAGTTATGGCATTGACAAAGAACGAAAGAAGACTAAGAATAAAAAACAGAATCCGTAAGGTTGTTTCTGGTACAGAAGCAAGACCAAGATTGGCTGTTTATAGAAGTAATAAAGAAATTTATGCTCAATTGGTAGATGATATAACTGGTAACACAATCAGTTCAGCATCTTCAAGAGATAAAGATATTAGTTCTGCGAAAGCAACTAAAGCTGAAGTGGCTAAATTAGTAGGTAAATCACTTGCTGAAAAAGCGTTAAAAGCTGGGGTAGAAACTGTTTCTTTTGATAGAGGCGGTTACTTATACCACGGTAGAGTTAAACAATTAGCTGAAGGAGCTAGAGAAGGCGGACTAAAATTCTAAGATATTATGTTTCAAAAATATAAAAGTGCAGAGTTAGTAAAACCAGGTGGATTAGATCTTAAAGATCGTTTAGTTGGTGTACAAAGGGTTACAAAAGTAACTAAAGGTGGTAGAGCATTTGGTTTTTCAGCAATAGTAGTTGTTGGTGATGAAGCTGGTGTTGTAGGCCAAGGTTTAGGAAAATCTAAAGACGTTGCTAGCGCTATTGCAAAGGCCGTTGAAGATGCTAAGAAAAACTTGGTTAGAATTCCAATTATCAAAGGAACTTTACCACACGAACAAAAAGGTAAATACGGTGGAGCTAGAGTAAATATTATTCCTGCTGCTCCTGGTACAGGTGTAATTGCTGGTGGTGCTGTAAGAACAGTATTAGAGGCAGTTGGTGTACACGATGTATTATCAAAATCTCAAGGGTCATCAAACCCTCATAACGTTGTAAAAGCAACTTTTGATGCTTTGTTACAATTAAGAGACGCTAATGCTATCGCAAAAGACAGAGGTATTTCACTTGAAAAAGTTTTTAACGCTTAATACAGACAGAAATGGCAAAGATTAAAGTAACAAAAGTTAAAAGCGCTATCAATCGTACGCAAAGACAAAAAAGAATTTTAGAATCCTTAGGTCTTAGAAAGATTGGTCAAGTAAAAGAGCACGATGCTACACCAAACATTCTTGGTATGGTAGCTAAAGTTTCACACTTAGTTTCTGTAGAAGAAGCTTAAAAATATAAACTGAAAATGGATTTAAGTAATTTAAAACCTGCAGAAGGTTCAGTAAAAAGCCAAGGAAAAAGAATAGGAAGAGGGCAAGGTTCTGGTAAAGGTGGTACCGCTACACGTGGACACAAAGGGGCTAAGTCGCGTTCTGGTTATTCTAAGAAATTAGGATTTGAAGGAGGGCAAATGCCACTTCAAAGACGTGTTCCTAAATTTGGTTTCACTAACATTAACCGCGTGGAGTATCAAGGCATCAATTTAGATACTTTGCAACAATTGGTTGATGATAAAAAGATAGAAGGTACAGTTGATTTTGAAACATTGTTCTCTAAAGGCTTGGTTGGTAAAAACGACCTAGTAAAAATATTAGGTAGAGGAGAGCTAAAAGCAAAATTAAAAGTATCTGCACATAAGTTTACTGCTTCGGCAAAAGCTGCGATTGAAGCTGCTGGAGGAGAAGCTGTAACTATATAAGACTTGTTATAAGTATGAAATTTATAGAATCAATAAAAAATGTTTGGAAAATAGAAGAACTAAGAAACAGAATCATTGTGACTTTGAGTCTGTTGTTAGTTTATCGTTTTGGGGCGCAAGTGGTTTTACCTGGTATTGATGCCGCTCAATTAGGTGGTTTGGCCGACAAGACCGACAGTGGCTTGTTAGGACTGTTAAACGCTTTTACGGGTGGAGCATTCGCTAACGCTTCGGTATTTGCACTTGGCATCATGCCTTACATTTCTGCTTCTATTGTTGTACAGTTAATGGGTATTGCTATTCCTTACTTGCAGAAACTTCAAAAAGAAGGCGCAAGTGGACAAAAGAAGATAACTCAAATTACTCGTTGGTTAACCATAGCTATCTGTTTGGTTCAAGCACCAGGATATTTGGCAAGTTTACCAGCTTTGGGTATTCCAACAAGTGCCTTTTTATTAGGAACAGGGCCTTTATTTTATTTTTCTTCAGTTACCATTTTGGTAACAGGCTGTATCTTTGCGATGTGGTTAGGAGAAAAAATCACCGACAAAGGTATTGGTAATGGTATTTCCTTATTAATTATGGTAGGTATTATAGCTACGTTGCCTCAAGCGTTTTTACAAAATGCAGCTACTAGATTAGAAGGTGGAGGTAACGGTGGATTAATGATGGTACTTATTGAGTTTGTTATTTGGTTTGTCATCATTTTGGCTTCTATCATGTTAGTTATGGGAGTAAGAAAGATTGCAGTACAGTATGCAAGAAGAACGGCTAGTGGTGGTTATGAAAAAAGTGCTGCTGCAGGTTCAAGACAATACATTCCTTTAAAGCTTAATGCTTCTGGGGTGATGCCAATTATATTTGCGCAGGCTATTATGTTTGTACCAGGTTTAATAGGGGGTTCGTCTTTCTTGAAAGAAACAGCAACAGGTACTTGGTTGCAAACTAATTTTTCGGATATTTTCGGGTTGGTTTACAACATAACATTTGCTTTGTTGATTATTGTATTCACCTATTTTTACACGGCTATTACAGTGCCTACAAATAAAATGGCTGACGATTTAAAGCGTAGTGGTGGTTTTATTCCAGGTATCCGTCCAGGTTCTGAAACCTCTGAGTATTTAGATAAGATAATGTCTCAAATAACCTTACCAGGTTCTATATTTTTAGCACTTATTGCAGTATTCCCTGCATTTATTGTTAAGCTAATGGGGGTACAGCAAGGTTGGGCTTTATTTTTCGGAGGAACCTCACTATTAATCATGGTGGGTGTTGCAATAGATACTATGCAGCAAATAAACTCTTATTTGTTGAACAGACACTATGATGGTTTGATGAAGACAGGTAAGAATAGAAAAGCAGTAGCTTAATATATTATTATACTATGGCAAAACAAGCAGCAATAGAGCAAGACGGAACAATTATAGAGGCATTATCAAATGCTATGTTTCGTGTTGAATTGGAAAACGGTCACATCGTGACTGCCCATATTTCTGGTAAAATGCGTATGCATTACATTAAGTTGTTACCAGGAGATAAAGTAAAATTAGAAATGAGTCCTTACGATTTAACTAAGGCTCGAATAACTTATAGATACTAAAAGTTCCAAGTTTAAAGTTCAAAGTTTAAAGTGTTTTAGCCTTGAATTTTGAATCTTGAACTACGAATTTTAAATTTAATTAAGATGAAAGTAAGAGCATCAGTAAAAAAAAGAAGCGCAGATTGCAAAATTGTGCGTAGAAAAGGAAGACTTTACGTCATTAACAAAAAGAATCCTAGATTTAAACAAAGACAAGGGTAATTATGGCAAGAATTGCAGGTGTAGACATACCAAAAAACAAAAGAGGAGTTATTGCTTTAACTTATATCTATGGAATAGGTAGAAGCAGAGCCAAAGACATTTTAGCAGAAGCTAAAGTTGATGAAAGTACAAAAGTTCAAGACTGGACCGATGACCAAATTAGTGGTGTTCGTGAGGCAGTTGGAGCTTTCACTATTGAAGGTGAACTACGTTCTGAAACACAATTGAACATTAAGCGATTAATGGATATTGGTTGTTACAGAGGTATTCGTCATAGAGCAGGTCTTCCGTTAAGAGGGCAACGTACTAAAAACAACTCTAGAACCAGAAAAGGTAGAAGAAAAACTGTTGCTAACAAGAAAAAAGCAACTAAATAATAATTAATAAAACAGTCATTAGTCATTAGTATTTGGACGTTAGAAGAATCTGTTTGAAATGTAAAAGTTTAGGATTCCAATAACTAAAAACTAGCAACTAAAAACTAAAAGAATATGGCAAAAGCAAGCACAAAAAAACGTAAAGTTATTGTTGATTCTGTAGGTGAAGCTCACGTTACAGCATCATTCAACAACATTATTATTTCACTTACCAACAAAAACGGAGATGTAATTTCTTGGTCATCAGCTGGTAAAATGGGATTTAGAGGTTCAAAGAAAAACACGCCTTACGCTGCTCAATTAGCTGCTGAAGATGCTGCAGGAGTAGCACAAGAAGCTGGTTTGAAAAAAGTGAAAGTTTACGTAAAAGGACCTGGAAATGGTAGAGAATCTGCTATCCGTTCAATCCACAATGCTGGTATTGAAGTAACCGAAATTATCGATGTTACTCCACTACCTCATAACGGTTGTCGTCCGCCAAAAAGACGTAGAGTTTAAAAGATGCATTTACTGAAATGAATATCAATTGTTTTTACAATTGATATTCATTTTTTATACGTACATTTGCAGACTGAAAAAAATAAATAACAAGTATAACCGAGAGTACTGCGATTATCGAAGGATAAGATTAAGACCTTAATTCATAATCACTCTCAAAATAAATTCAAAAATGGCAAGATATACTGGTCCTAAAACTAAAATAGCTCGTAAGTTTGGCGAAGCTATCTTCGGAGACGATAAGTCTTTCGAAAAAAGAAATTACCCTCCTGGACAACACGGAAATAACAGACGTCGTGGGAAAAAATCTGAATACGCAATCCAATTACAGGAAAAACAAAAAGCTAAATATACCTATGGTATTTTAGAGCGTCAATTTAGAGGATTGTTTAAAAAAGCAAGAGCTGCACAAGGAATTACTGGTGAAGTGCTGTTACAATTATGCGAATCTAGATTAGATAATGTTGTTTTCAGAATGGGAATTGCTCCTACACGAAGCGCCGGAAGACAGTTGGTTTCTCACAGACACATTACTGTAAATGGCGAGTTGGTAAACATTCCATCTTACCAATTAAAAGCTGGTGACGTTGTAGCTGTAAGAGAAAAATCAAAATCGCTTGAAGCTATTGAAAAATCACTTTCAAATTCAAGCCACGTTTACGAGTGGATTACTTGGAACAATGCAACCAAACAGGGAACATATGTTTCTGTACCGGCTAGAATTCAGATACCTGAAAACATAAACGAGCAATTCATCGTCGAATTATACTCTAAATAATAAATTAATCATATTGGTATTTGGCCAAAGGGTTTATTAGTCTTCTTCAAACTTATAAACCGCGCAACTAAATAACAATTAAAACGAAGAAAAAAATGGCAGTATTTAATTTCCAAAAGCCCGACAAAGTAATCATGATTGATTCTACTGATTTCGAAGGAAAATTCGAATTCAGGCCCCTAGAACCTGGTTATGGATTAACAGTTGGTAACGCTTTAAGAAGAGTTTTATTATCTTCTTTAGAAGGATTTGCAATTACATCAGTTAGAATAGAAGGTGTTGATCATGAGTTTTCAGCGATTGCTGGTGTGGTTGAAGATGTAACAGAAATCATCTTAAACTTAAAACAAATTCGTTTTAAAAGACAGATTGAAGATATTGATAACGAGTCAATTTCAATTTCAATTTCTGGTCAAGAGCGCATTACAGCGGGCGATTTCCAAAAATTTATCTCAGGATTTCAAGTATTAAATACAGAATTAGTAATCTGTAACCTAGATCCTAAAGTAAATTTGAACATGGAAATTACCATTGAAAAAGGTAGAGGTTATGTGCCTGCAGAGGAAAACAAAAAAGCATCTGCACCAATTGGCACTATTTTTACTGATTCAATTTACACGCCTATAAAAAACGTTAAGTATAGTATTGAAAACTATCGGGTAGAGCAAAAAACCGATTATGAAAAATTGGTTTTTGAAATCATCACAGACGGTTCAATTACGCCACAAGACGCTTTAACCGAAGCAGCAAAAACATTAATTCACCACTTCATGTTATTCTCTGATGAGCGTATCACTTTAGAGGCTGATGAAATTGCACAAACGGAGACTTATGATGAAGAATCACTTCACATGCGTCAGTTGCTTAAAACGAAGTTGATTGATATGGACCTTTCAGTTCGTGCACTTAACTGTTTAAAAGCTGCAGAAGTAGATACTTTAGGAGACTTGGTATCATTCAACAAAAATGATTTAATGAAATTCAGAAACTTTGGTAAAAAATCTTTAACTGAGCTTGAAGAGCTGGTAAACGTTAAAGGTTTAAACTTCGGAATGGATTTAAGCAAATATAAATTAGATAAAGATTAATTCTAACTCTCTTATAGTTTGCTCCTTGAAAAAGTAGTAGCAAGATAAGGGTTTAAAACAAATGTCATGAGACACGGAAAAAAATTCAACCACTTAGGCAGAAAAACTGCTCACAGAAAATCAATGTTGGCTAATATGGCTTGTTCTTTAATAGAGCACAAGCGCATCAACACTACGGTTGCCAAAGCAAAAGCTTTAAAGCAATTTGTTGAGCCCATGATTACAAAGTCTAAAGAAGACACTACTCACAACAGACGTATTGTAATGGCTAAACTTAGACAAAAAGATGCAGTTACTGAGTTGTTTAGAGAAGTAGCTACAAAAATAGCTGATAGACCTGGTGGTTACACAAGAATCATCAAACTAGGAAATCGTTTAGGTGATAATGCCGATATGGCTATGATTGAGCTTGTAGATTACAACGAAATTTACAACGCAGAAAAAGCCAAGAAGAAAACAACTAGAAGAAGTAGAAGAGGTGGTTCTAAGCCAGCTGCTGCTCCAGTTGAAACTCAAGCGACAAACGAAGAAGAATAAATGTTAATAAGCATTTAAAATATAAGGGATAAACTATTTTAGTTTATCCTTTTTTTTGTGCAATTTTGTAAAACTTTTCAAATTTATGAAATATCAAAAAAGACAAAAAGCCATCGTACTTCTAGCTGATGGCACAATTTTTTACGGTAAGGCAGTAGGTAACAAACAAGGTACTTCGTTTGGTGAAGTGTGTTTTAATACTGGAATGACCGGATATCAAGAGATTTTTACCGACCCATCGTATTATGGGCAACTTATGGTAGCAACTAATGCGCATATTGGTAATTATGGAACCAATGTAGATGAAGTAGAATCTGATTCTGTAAAAATAGCCGGATTGATTGTTAAGAATTTCAGTTACGATTATTCAAGACATGCTGCTGACGATTCATTGGAGAATTTCTTGAATGAAAATAACCTTTTGGCCATTTCAGATGTAGATACCAGAGCTTTGGTTAGTTATATCAGAGAACACGGAGCTATGAACGCTGTCATTTCAACTGAAGTTGATGATGTTGAAGGTCTTAAAAAGCAGTTGGCAGAAGTGCCCAATATGGAAGGCTTGGAATTGGCTTCACAAGTATCAACCAAAGAGCCTTATTATTTTGGTGATGAAAACGCCACCTTAAGAGTAGCAGCTCTAGACATTGGTATAAAAAAGAACATTTTAAGAAACATAGCCAATAGAGACGCTTACATTAAGGTGTTTCCATACAATGCTAAATTTGAAGATTTAGAAGCATTTAATCCAGATGGATACTTCTTATCCAACGGTCCTGGTGATCCAGAACCTTTAATTGAAGCGCAAGCTGTTGCCAAAGAAATTATTAATAGAGACTTACCTTTATTTGGTATTTGTTTGGGGCACCAAGTTATTGCACTAGCAAATGGAGCAACAACGTATAAGATGTACAACGGCCACAGAGGTATTAACCACCCAGTTAAAAACTTAATAACAGGAAAAGGTGAAATCACTTCTCAAAATCATGGATTTGCTGTAAATAGAGAATCGGTTGAAGGTAATCCAGATTTAGAAGTAACCCATGTACATTTAAATGATGACACGGTAGCAGGTTTGGCCATGAAAAACAAAAATGTGTTTTCGGTTCAGTATCATCCAGAGGCTAGTCCTGGGCCACATGATTCGTCTTATCTTTTCGATCAATTTATTGAAAATATTAAAAAGCAAAAGTTAAGCGCTAGTCAGGTGTAGATGGTTAGTTTTAAAGATAGTAGTTACTAAAACGTTATAGCCGTTTTTGTGATAAATTCTTTAAAAACATCTAAAATTAAACGAGATTTAAATGTAAATTTGAAGCAACAAAATAGAATATAAAACAAACCAATTATGAGTATAATAATTAACGTTCATGCTAGACAAATTCTAGATTCGAGAGGAAACCCTACAGTTGAAGTAGATGTAGTAACAGAAAATAACATATTAGGTAGAGCTGCTGTGCCGTCAGGAGCATCAACTGGAGAGCACGAAGCTGTTGAATTGCGCGATGGTGGCAATACCTACATGGGCAAAGGTGTATTAAAAGCTGTAGAAAACGTAAATACCGTAATTGCTGAAGAATTAATAGGATTCTCTGTATTTGAACAAAACCTAATTGATAAGGTAATGATTGATTTGGATGGTACTCCAAATAAATCAAAATTAGGTGCCAATGCTATTTTAGGAGTGTCGTTAGCAGTTGCCAAAGCAGCAGCCAACGAACTTAATATGCCATTGTACAGATATGTTGGTGGGGTTTCTGCTAATACGCTTCCGGTTCCAATGATGAACATTATCAACGGAGGTTCGCATAGTGATGCACCGATTGCTTTTCAAGAGTTTATGATTATGCCTGTAAAAGCTAAAAACTTTACACACGCCATGCAAATGGGAACCGAAATTTTCCATAATCTTAAAAAAGTATTGCACGATAGAAATTTAAGTACAGCTGTTGGAGATGAAGGTGGATTTGCTCCAAACTTAGAAGGAGGTACTGAGGATGCTTTAGATACGATTGCAAAAGCAGTTGAAAATGCTGGATATAAATTTGGAGACGAAGTTAAGATAGCTTTAGATTGTGCTTCGGCTGAATTTTTTGTAGATGGGAAATACGATTATAAGAAGTTTGAAGGCGATACTGGCGTTATAAGAACAAGCAAAGAACAAGCTGAATATTTAGCAGAATTAGTTTCAAAATATCCTATCATCTCCATTGAAGATGGAATGGACGAAAACGACTGGGAAGGTTGGAGTTATTTAACCGAATTGGTTGGAGATAAAGTGCAATTGGTAGGAGACGATTTATTCGTAACAAACGTAGAACGTTTATCAAGAGGTATTGAAAATGGAATTGCAAACTCAATCCTTATTAAAGTTAATCAAATTGGTTCATTAACTGAAACTATTGCAGCAGTAAACATGGCTAAGAATGCTGGATATACATCTGTAATGTCTCACCGTTCTGGTGAAACTGAAGATAATACTATTGCCGATTTAGCTGTGGCACTTAATTGTGGACAAATAAAAACGGGTTCTGCTTCACGTAGTGACCGTATGGCAAAATACAATCAGCTTCTTCGTATCGAAGAAGAATTGGGAGACGTTGCTTATTTTCCACAGGAAAAGGCTTTCAAAGTGAAATAATTCTCATTGAAAATTTTTAACAAAAGCGATTATTTTTTAATAATCGCTTTTTTTTTGTCAATAATTTTAATAATATGTTAATCGATTAAATGAATCGAAATAATTCTTAAAAAATAAGGGGATATTTCGTAAATTAGCGTTCTTCTAAACAAAAAAAACTCACTTAAACGAATGGCAAATACAGCTAGTATAGAAATAGACGGGAAAAAATATGAATTCCCTTTAGTAAAAGGGACAGAAAATGAAGTTGCAATTGATATTACTAAACTTAGAAGCGCAACAGGTGGTGTAATTACTATAGATCCAGGATATAAGAACACAGGGTCTTGTGAAAGTGCCATTACGTTTTTGGATGGCGAAAAAGGAGTTTTAAGATACCGCGGATATTCTATTGAAGAATTGGCTGAAAAAGCAGATTTTTTAGAGGTGGCATACCTTTTGATTTTTGGAGAATTGCCTACAAAAGAGCAGAATGATAAATTTCATGATGATATAAAGGCAGAAGCCGTAGTCGATGAAGATGTAAAGAAAATTGTTGATGCCTTCCCAAAAGTGGCACATCCAATGGGCGTTATTTCATCTCTAACTAGTGCTTTAACTGCATTTAACCCTTCTTCAGTTAATGTAGATTCTGAAGAGGAAATGTATAAATCGGTTGTAAGACTATTGGGTAAATTCCCTGTTTTAGTTGCATGGACTTTTAGAAAAAAAGTAGGCAGGCCATTAAACTATGGGGATGATACCATAGGTTATGTTGAGAACATCTTAAAAATGATGTTTAAAAAACCAAATGGCGAATACGAACAAAATAAGGTGCTGATAAATGCTTTGGATAAGCTTTTAATTTTACATGCCGATCACGAGCAAAACTGTTCAACATCTACCGTTAGAATTGCTGGTTCGTCACATGTTGGATTATTTGCATCCATTTCTGCTGGTGTTTCAGCGCTTTGGGGACCACTCCACGGTGGAGCAAATCAAGCGGTTTTAGAAATGCTTGAAGCCATAAGGGCTGATGGTGGCGATACTAAAAAGTATATGGCCAAAGCTAAAGATAAAAACGATCCATTCCGTTTAATGGGCTTCGGTCACCGCGTGTATAAAAACTTCGATCCACGTGCCAAGATTATTAAAAAGGCAGCAGATGAAGTATTGAGCGATTTAGGTGTTGAAGATCCTATTTTGGATATAGCCAAAGGTCTTGAAAAGGAAGCTTTAGAAGACCAGTATTTTGTTGACAGAAAGCTATATCCAAATGTAGATTTCTATTCAGGAATTATTTATCGAGCAATGGGCATACCAACCGATATGTTTACTGTAATGTTTGCATTAGGTCGCTTGCCTGGTTGGATTGCACAATGGAGAGAAATGCGTTTACGAAAAGAGCCTATTGGACGACCAAGACAAATTTACATTGGTGCAACCGAAAGAAAATTTTTGCCAATCGAGGAAAGGTAGAAACATTTTTTCGTTTTAAAATAAACAAGGCTCCGTAAATATTAATTACGGAGCTTTTTTATATTTACAACATGATAGAACTCAATGTTAAAGACGAAATTTCGCGGTTGCGTGCTGTTGTTTTAGGAACCGCAAAAAGTAATGGGCCAATACCAAAAGTAGAGGAGTGTTACGACCCTAAGAGCATTGAGCATGTTGTGGCAGGAACTTATCCCAAAGAAACTGACATGATTCGCGAAATGGATTATGTAGCTAAAGTTTTTGAGAAATATAACGTACAGGTCTTTAGACCCGAGGTTATTAAAGATTGCAACCAAATTTTTACTCGCGACATTGCTTTTGTTATCGAAGATAAAATTATCCGATCTAACATTTTACCTAATAGAGAAAAGGAAGTTGAGGCCATTAGATATGTTTGGAATCAAATAGACCGTTCAAAAAGAATCCTTCTGCCTGATGAATGTCATGTTGAAGGAGGCGATGTTATCCCTTGGAATGACTATGTTTTTATAGGAACGTACTCGGGCGAAGATTATCCGCAATTAATTACTGCACGCACCAACATGGATGCTGTAATTGCCGTTCAAGAATTATTCCCTGATAAAACTGTAAAATCTTTTGAACTGAGAAAATCTAACACCAACGCGAAAGAAAACGCATTGCATCTCGACTGTTGCTTTCAACCATTAGGTAAGGGTAAGGCCATTATCCATAAAAACGGATTTATGGTTGAAAAAGAATATAATTGGTTGGTCGATTTTTTTGGCAAAGAGAACATTTTTGAAATCACCAAAGATGAAATGTACGAGATGTACAGTAATATTTTTTCCATTTCAGAAGAAGTCGTTATTTCAGAGCAGAACTTTACCCGTTTAAATACTTGGTTGCGTCAACAAGGTTTTACTGTTGAAGAAGTGCCATATGCCGAAATTGGGAAGCAAGAAGGGTTACTACGATGCACTACATTGCCTTTGGTGCGTGACTGATTTTTTTCTATAAGGTTTTATTTTGACCTTATAGGTGTTCAAATTAACCACAACAACCCTGCAAGGTTATCTAAACATTGCCTTACTATTATTTATTAATTGAGCACAGGTTATTTAATTAATCCTACTTTTGTAATACTCAAGTAAAAAACATGCAACAATCCACAAATACCATATTGATGGTTCGCCCTGTTAATTTTAGGATGAATGAGCAAACAGCTGTAAATAACTACTATCAAGAGCAAGCAGAGGAATTGCCCAATGCCACCAGCACAAAGGCGCAAGATGAATTTGATGCTTTTGTTGAAAAGTTGGAGGCCATTGGTGTAAATGTAATTGTGATTAATGATAGAGAGGAAACTGATACACCAGACGCTGTTTTTCCTAACAACTGGGTGTCTTTTCATGAAAATGGTGATGTTGGTTTATACCCCATGTTTGCCGAAAATAGAAGGTTGGAAAGGCGAGAAGATATTTTACAAACTATCGAAGAAAAAGGTTTTGTCATTAATCATGTAATAGATTATACAAGTGCAGAAGAAGACGGTGTTTTTCTTGAAGGAACCGGAAGTGTAGTTTTAGACCGTGTAAACAGAAAAGCCTACTGCGCCCTATCTCCACGTGCCGATGAAGATTTGTTCATTGAGTTTTGTGAAGACTTTGAATATACACCAGTAATTTTTGTCGCCAAACAAACCGTTAATGGGCAGCGGAAGCCTATTTATCATACAAACGTGATGATGAGCGTGGCTGAGACGTTCGCCGTAATATGTTTAAGTAGTATTGATGACAAAAAAGAACGTAAAAATGTGATTAAAAATTTACGTGAAGATAGTAAGGAGATTATTGATATTGCAGAAAGTCAGCTAGAACACTTTGCTGGAAACATGCTTCAAGTAAAAGGCAATGACGATGCGTCATTTTTAATAATGAGTGAATCTGCATTTAATGTTTTGACTCATGAACAGAAAGAAGCAATAAATAAACATACTAAAATCGTTTACAGTTCATTGGAGACCATTGAATCTTGTGGAGGTGGTAGCGCTCGTTGTATGATGGCCGAGGTGTTTTTGCCTAGAGCCTAGTTTTTCTATTCGACTGGAATAGATTTTGGCAACTGAACATAAAAGGTGCTACCAACGCCTTGGGTGCTTTCTACCCAAATTTTACCATTATTCAGTTCTACTAATTCTTTACAAATAGACAACCCCAAACCAGTTCCTTTTTCGTTAGCGGTTCCCATGGTCGTAAATGAGCTGCTTTTAAATAACTTCTCTAAATTCTGTTTAGAAATACCGACTCCGGTATCCGCAACACTAATTATACAGCTACCATTACTAATATGATTTGACACAGTTATGGTATCGCCACGATTACAGAATTTTAAGGCATTGGCCAATAAATTTTGGATAACAATTTCAATCATGCTTCTGTCGGCATAGGCAAAATCACGTAAAGAATGGTCTACTAACTCGATTCCCTTATTTTCCATACGGGGCTCAATAAGTTTTACCTTGTCCTCAAAAATTTCTTGAATATCAAACAAACTTGGTTTAGGTTCTAAACTTTGCATTTGCGATTTGGACCAGTTAAGTAGGTTGAACAATAAAAGAGTTGCATTATTGGCATTTTCACTTAACTCAGGAATTAAATTATCGAACTCTTCCCGCGATAGCGAACCATCTTTAAGCAAGTCAATAAAACCATTTATGGATGATAATGAATCTTTTAAATCATGTGATACTATGGAGAACAGCTTGTCTTTAACATTATTAATGTTTTCCAGATGCGTGGTTTGTTCTTTGAAGGCTTCATTCTGTAATTCAATTTTCATGTTTTTTTCTTCCAGCTCCTGCATATACTTAATATTACTGTTGCGTCTTAAGTATAATAGCACTAAGAAAGCAGAAACAATGGCTATAGCAGCCAACAAACCATATAAAATCAGCTTAAATTTTCCTAATTGATTTTCAGGTTTTGCAGTATCAACTAAGGTCTGTTTGGTATCACTAGCAGCTTTCGTTTCAGTATCCTCTAAATTAAAATTAAGCCCTTCGTGCTTGGCCGTTGGCTGATAAACTTTAACTTCATTGTTTTTCAGTTCATTATTCAGTTCGTAATATTCACGCTGCCAAACAAAAGCCCTATCAAAATACCTTCTTGTCGAATCGAGTGTTTTAAGTAGTTTGTAATGCTTTAGTAGCTCAATCTTATTATCGAGGGCTTTGGCTAATTCTCCTGCTTCCAATAATTGTTTTTCTGCAGTTTTTAATCGGTCTTGTCTAATATTTAAATCTCCTAAATTGTTCAGTGTCAAAAGCATGCCCAATTTGGTCTCGTTACGGTGGTTTATGTTGTAACCTTGAACTAGGTATTTCGAGGCGTTACCGTAATCATTAAATTTAAGGTACTCACCACCTAATTTGGGGAGAACAATACTGCGTAGCGAGTCGTTTTGAATATCACTGTCCTTTAGTACTTTTTGATAATAGTCAATGGCTTTCCTGTGTTCTTTTTTATTGGAGTAAAGTTCTGCCAATTTTAAATTCGATTCATTAATGCCTTTATAATCGTTTAAGATGGTTTGCTTTTCTAATGCTTTTAGGTAAAATTCGGTTGCCTTATCGAATGCATTAATATTGTAATAAGCTTTAGCCAAATTGCTATAGGCCAAGTTGAGGTCTTTATTCAGATTACGTTTTTCTAATTCGTTTATGGCTGAAAGCGAAAACTCCAAACCTTTTGAATAATTCCCTCTTTTTATTTCAATGAGGCCAATACTATTGTTGACTTTTGCAATCCCTAATGTGTCTTTTAGCTGTTTAAATAGCGTCTTGGCTTTATTGTATCCACTAATCGCATTTATATAGTCACCTTTGCGGGAATAAATTAAAGATTTGTAATAAGTAATTTCAGCAATACCTTCAGTGTAATCTAAGCTGCGAGAAAGTTTTTCACTTTCAATAATGTACTTTATAGCGCGGTTGTAGTCTTTTTCATTATATAGCGAGCGGATAAGTTTTAGTGAAGTGTCTACTTTTAAGGAGTCTTGATCTTGAAAAGCCAATTCAATAGCCAAACTATCTATATCATTGGTTTGCGAAAAACCTGAAGATATAGATAACAGTATCAAAAAAGTAATTATTCTCCTCATTATAGCGTTTAGATCACAACGGAATAAAGCCACTCTTAAAGGTGTCTTAAATTTGAGGGAAAATAAGAAAGCTCTACTAAGCTGTAATTGTTTGTTAGTTAATTATTAATCCAATTAAATTGGATTAATACCATTACTACACAAAAGTGATAAAAAAGAGGGTCTATATTATAATTTCTGCGTCTTAATACCAATAAATTAGATGAAATGACACACGAAAAAACCGTAAAAAATCGACGAATAGATAAAAGGCAAAAAACATAGAAAAAAAGCATACACGCCAATAAAATGCATGCATTTTCTTTTATTGTTGCTAAAGTGTTTTAATGGGTTGAAAATGGATGTTTGTATGTTTTATGCGGTTTTGATTTCAGAAACACTAGGTTTGAAAAAAATTGAATACTCGATATCTTTTAAAGAAAGACTGCATAGAGATCTCTTGAAAAATCCGTCCAAATCTTGACTTAAAAAGTCTATCTTTGCACACTTATAAAATGAGTAAAATGAGTCTGCAAAAATCCCTTACAATCGACGTAAAACAAGCAGTAAAATCCAATTATAATGTGCAATTGGAAAGCATAGAATTTCAAGCCACCAGAAAGGAATTTGCCGGCGATATTACTGTGGTGGTCTTTCCTATGTTACGTTTTGTAAAAGGAAACCCGGCACAAATTGGTGAAACTATTGGTAACTTTTTGGTTGAAAATTCAGAATACGTTAAGGGGTTTAACGTGGTAAAGGGTTTTTTAAATGTTATAATTAGCGACTCGTATTATATTGATTTTTTTAATGGTATTAAGGGTGATAATACTTACGGTTTGCAGGAACCCAACAAAAATGACAAAGCCATAATGGTGGAATACTCTTCGCCAAATACTAACAAACCTTTGCATTTAGGTCATATTCGTAACAACTTATTGGGCTACAGCGTTGCTGAAATTTTAAAGGCTTCAGGTAAAAAAGTATACAAAACCCAAATCATTAACGACCGGGGCATCCATATTTGTAAAAGCATGTTGGCTTGGAAGCTTTTTGGGAATAGCGAAACGCCAGAAAGTACGGGTTTAAAGGGTGATAAATTAGTCGGTAATTATTATGTAAAATTCGATCAAGAATATAAAAAGGAAATTCAGGATTTAGTAGCCAACGGAAGTTCGGAAGAAGACGCTAAAAAAAATGCACCCATTTTAATTGAAGCCCAAAACATGCTGCGGAAATGGGAAGCTGGTAATAAAGAAACTGTTGCCCTTTGGGAAAAAATGAACGGTTGGGTTTATGACGGATTTGACATAAGCTACAAAAATCTGGGTGTTGATTTTGATGTTTTGTATTATGAAAGTAATACGTATTTATTAGGCAAGGAGTTTGTTGCCGAAGGATTAAAATCGGGCGTGTTTCAAAAAGAGGAAGATGGTTCGGTGTGGTGCGATTTAACCGATGAGGGACTTGATAAAAAAATTGTGCAACGTGCTGATGGCACTGCAGTTTATATGACCCAAGATATTGGTACGGCCATACAGCGTATTAAAGATTTTCCAGACGTGGGGGGAATGGTTTACACAGTGGGTAATGAGCAAGATTATCATTTTCAAGTGTTGTTTTTAATTCTGAAAAAATTAGGATTCGATTGGGCCAAAAACCTCTACCACTTAAGTTACGGTATGGTGGATTTGCCCAGTGGAAAAATGAAAAGTCGTGAAGGAACCGTGGTTGATGCCGATGATTTAATTGACGATATGGCTAAAACCGCTGAAGAGATTTCCGAAGAATTGGGGAAACTCGATGGCTATTCGGAAGAAGAAAAACAGGAACTATATAAAATTATCGGTTTGGGCGCTTTGAAATATTACATCTTAAAAGTAGATCCTAAAAAGCGAATCTTATTCGACCCAAAAGAATCTATAGATTTTCAAGGAAATACTGGGCCTTTTATCCAATATACTTATGCGCGAATCCAGTCTATTTTACGTAAAGCTAACTTAAGTAATGCAGACTCCCTAAATGTATCAGAAGTGTCTCTGCACGCCAAAGAACGCGAACTCATCAAGCAAATTCAGTTGTTCCCCGAAGTGGTGCAAAACGCGGCCGATAACCACAGTCCGGCATTAATTGCTAATTACACTTATGATTTGGTAAAAGAGTTTAACTCTTTTTATCAAAATGTATCGATTTTAGGAGCGGATTCTGAAACTGAAAAAGTATTTCGTGTACAACTTTCAAACACAGTAGCTAATACGATTAAAAATTCATTTGGGCTTTTAGGGATTCAGGTGCCGGAGCGGATGTAGGGTTTTGGTAGGCTTGTCTCTAACCATAGCGAGTTATGCATTGTCCCTGTTGCACAACCTTTCAAATATAGTTTAAAATTTCAATTTTTGCATGAAACTTCTTATTTTTAAGAATGCAAGGCAAAAAACAATACCAAGAGAAACTGTTCAATAGTTTTCAGTTAAGTGACCGTGTACCGGAGTACAATTTCTATCGTCGCTTAAAAGATGTTTTACATTTAGATTTTCTATACCAGAAAACCAAAGACTTCTATGGTAGCAGTGGTCAAAAGAGTATCGATCCCGTGGTGTTCTTTAAACTATGTCTGGTAGGGTATTTAGAAAACATCACCAGTGACCGTAAGCTTATTGAACATTGTAGCATGCGATTGGACATTCTATACTTTTTAGGTTACGATATTGACGAGGAACTGCCGTGGCATTCAACCATTAGCCGTACGCGGGGACTGTTTCCTGGGTCAGTTTTTGAAGCGGTGTTTACCAGGGTATTTGAGATGTGCGTATCGGCAGGTATGGTCAGTGGCCACACCCAGGCCATCGATAGCGCCCCTGTAAAGGCCAATGCATCGATGGACAGTTTGGAACTCAAAGTACCAGAAGCCGATTTAGACAGGCATCTACGAGAGATATGCCATATAAGTAAAGGGGACCAAGACAGACCACTGCGTCAGGCCAATAAGTGCATGCAGCTATCTGCTATTGCATACAACCTTAAAAAGTACCTGAAATTTGTAGAAAAACACAGTAAAAGCGGAGCGGCAAGCCTGCCTGCGCTTTTATCTCGTGTTCTAGCAGTAGTAAGGCTAATATTAAGCCCGTATGACCGACTTAGATTTAGCTTTTAAATCATGATGGTATAAAACAAACGCCCTTAAAATGGGCGTTTTGTATCATGATTTTGTAAAATTATGGGCTTGTGCAACGGTTACCATTGTTGTGAGCTGGCATTATTTTCCATCTCTTTTATTTATAGCTTCTTTTAAATTGTCGGGAACAGTTTCATCATAAAATTTGTCGATTTCATTTGGTTGGGTTATCATTACGTCAGCTATAATATTTACGAATGCAAATAATTTTCTTGCTGTTTCAATATCATCTTTCAGGTCGATAACTCCAGGATGAACTGCATTATTTCCTACAACTCTCACAGAGTCTAAAGCTTTCTGCATTTTTGAGGGAAGTCCTTTCGCTACTAAATTTCCAATATCGGTATTAATATTTTTTCCCGGTTCTCCTAAATGGACACAAAGTTTTTGTATCGCAAGTCTTAAAAGTGCTACTGCTCCACGAGGTGATAATTCTATAATGTTCCTTGCTTCTGTGTAATCATCTTTGATGTCATCAGGTAAGTCAGGGTTCGGAAGTGGTGCAGTTCCGCTGTATGGATAAATCATTTTTGCTTCTATCCAAAAGGAATGTTGTCCACAATGGTCACATTCCGAAATATTATTATTATCGATTGTTCCTTTTAAAGAAATTCCATTATGATTTCTAGTACTTTTTGTGGTTAGAAACCAATGCTGTTTTGCATACGCTCCACATAATGGACAATTGTATGCGGATTCGCCAAATTTCGGATATTTAATATTTGTCATAAATGTTCGTTTTTCCCTGCTTGCTCACAACGTTGTTGTGTATGGTTAGTTGCGTGGTTAAGCAACTAATTTAGTAAACAAAAACGAACCCGAGAAAATTCCGAAGGAATTTTCCAAATAAGCACTTGCCAAAGCAATTATTTTTACACGTCTTAAGTTTGTCAATCGTTTAATACTTTTTTCATTTCGTCAATCGAATTTGTATAATCTGACATTTTTCTTCCTTTTCCGATGTGAATCGGACTTGTATTCAGTCGGTTTGTCAAATCTTTTATTGGCATATTTTCTAAATTTCCAAATTCGTATTTCCACCAATCTAGAGATTCCAGATTATGATTTTGAAATCCAGTTGTGCTACGATCATTATTAGTCGGTAGAAAATCTAGTTCGCCAATAATTGAATCCAGATTTTCAAAATCCGTCATTATTCCGTCATAAATTAGTTGTCCGAAAAGTGCATCTTTAAAAATTTGTTCAATCTTGCTCAAGTCAGATGATTTTATATCAGTCAGAACTACGTTGTATTTGGTTAGTCCGTTTGTGATTAGCCAACATTTTTTTCTGTTAACATAAAATACCGTTGCATTCCAGTTCCCAAGAATTCCACAATCAGTATTTTGGTCAGTCGTGATAAGTTTCTTGACTAACTTTTCTAATTTTTTAGTTGTATGTATTTTAGTTCGTCTCAAATGGTGTACAACTACATAATATTTATTCCGTTAAAGATACTTATTATTCTTACAAAATAAACGATTGCCTATTAAAAATAAACCCTAAAACTTATATTGGGTGTAATACCCAACGATTCGTTTTCCACTTTGTTAATGTTGCTATCGCTGTCTAGAGTGTAATAAGTATTGATAATGTTTCGTCTGTTGAGTACATTCCATACTGAAGCACCAATTGTAGCTCGGGTAGTGTGAGAAATATTAAAGTTATATGTCATGGAACAATCTGCACGTAAATAATCATCTAAACGGCTACTGTTTGGTGAGGCGTAAGTAATGGTGTTGTCCTCTGGGGTATCATTAATACTGGGTTCGGTGTTGGGCTTTCCAGAATGCCAATTAAGCCCCAAAGCCAGTTTAATATTGTTATTGGTATACGTTCCGGCAAAGGTAACGGCATGCGTAATATCGACATTGTTGGGAAAAGGCTGTCCGTCATTTAAATCATCAAAATCGTAATTGTTAGAGCTGTAGGAATAGGATATCCAACTGCTTACTACATCGCTAAATTGTTTGTTCAGTAGCACATCAACGCCTTTAATTTCGTAACTACCTATGGCGTTTACAAATTGATATTGGTTTTGAAAGCCTTGACTTCGGGTGGTAATACCTTTTACTTTTTTAATATAGGTTTCGGCACTAATCAAGAATTTATTTTTATTGAAATGAACACCCGTTGAAAGTTGTTTGCTTCTTAAAACCGGAATAGGGTTTATGGTTTGGTTACCGTTTACAATAACCTCGGTGTTGTTATTAGAAAGTACCCAACGGCGTTTTTCAATGCCTAAAAAATCGTTTTGTAGGTCGATGATTTGTGAGGTGGTTTGGCTTTTAAATTCGCCTAAAACCTCAAACCTAAAATGGTTTAAAAACCGCTGGCTAAAACTTAAACGTGGTTCGGCTAAAACCAAATCAAATTCATTGATGTAATTTAAACGTCCGCCCAAATTTAATCGGGTTTTGGCATCATCCGATAAATATTGGATTTCGGCATAGGCTGAATGCGTGCGCAAAACATCTTTTACATAACTCCTAAAAACGGGGTTGTTAACGTCTTCTAGGTTGCTAATGCCCACTTCGGTAAACTGGTAACCGCCATTTATATTAAAGTTGAGGTTATGGGTGTAATTAATATCCAGTTTTGCGCCGCCGTCGTACACTTCATTTTCTTGAATAAGGCGTTGGTTATTTAGGGTATCAAAATTAGTAGCATCCAAATCATAATTAGTTACGTAAACCTGGGTGCTAGTTGATAGTTTCTTGTTCCAGTCACGGGTGTAAGTCACGCCAAAAGCTAAATTGTTTTGTATTAAGTTGCTGTTTAGTGCTTCGCTTTCATCATTAATTACAGATTGCTCGTCGTAATTAAAATGGTTATTTACATTTAGAAAGTGAAAACGGAGTTTGTCTTTATTGGTGACATCATAAAGGAATTTGGCTGTGATATCATAAAAATAAAAATTTTCGTTTTGTGAGATGAAATTGTCGTTCTGCTTGGCGTCGTTAAAATCGGAATCTTGAAAAATGCGTTTAAAATACTGCTCGTAAGTTGAGGTATTAATAAGGTCTGTTATTGAACGCCGTGCAGAAAGTTGTAATTCGGTGTTTTTTGAAAGTGGAATTTTAGCAAAACCATCGGCATTAATAAAGTTTATACCCATTCCGGCATTAAATTCGTTATCGATTTCGTCGGGCAATTGCATGTCGATAATACTCGAAATACCATCGCCATATTTGGCGCGCGTTCCATTTTTAAAAATCGAAACTTTTTTTGTGGTATGCGGATTAAAGGCTGAAATGAGCCCGAAAAAATGCCCTGATTGATACATTTTTATCCCATCCCAAAGTAAAAGGTTTTGGTCGTGTGTACCACCACGAACATTAATGTTCGAAACGGTTTCATCGGCGCTTAAAACCCCTGGAACTGCTTGAATGGTTTGTAGAACATCTGGTTCAATCAATCCTGGCAAAATACCGAATACCTGTGGTTTTATGCTTAAAGAGCCATCGTTGAGTTTGGTGATTCCCGTGGTTAAATAATTGGCAACAAAAACCTCGTTCAACTTTTGGGTGATAAATTTGGTTTCTGAGAGTTTTGGAGTTTTAATGACGATAAATTTGTTGTCCAATAGCTCAAAATCCAAATCGGTTTCCATTGCAAGGAATTTTATTGCCTCTTCCAAGGATAAATCCATACGAGGAGTACTCACTTTTTTGTTCTTGATAGTATCATCAACATATGAAAAACTAACGCCAAATTGTTCCGAAAGGGTATTTAAAATTATAATAAGTGGCTGCTTTTCTTTTTGAATGTTTTGAGCCTTAAGCGTTACAACATTCAAAAAAAGCAAAGAAAAAACAATAGAAATAAAGAGGTTTCTATTCACGCTTTAATGTAATAGTATGGTTGGTTTTACTATAGGTTACATGTAAAGGTAAGGTAATTGATTTTAGGGCGACATCTAAACTATCGTGGGTAAAACTACCTGTGAATAATTGTGAGGAATCTATATTCAACAAAGTAATATCGACATTGTATTGTCTTTCAAATTCAGCAATAACCATTTTGTACGGCATGCTTTTAAAGGAACTGGTATTATTTAACCACGAAGGCTCGCTGCGGTTTTCTTTTTCTTTAGCAATACTTTTCCCATCTACAATTAAAAAGCTGTCACCAGGTTTTAATTTCGTTTCTTGAGAATTGTGGGTTACCCCAACAAGCCCTTCGTAGCAAATAACTTCAAAATAATTGTTCCGTTGTTTTACGTTAAATTGAGTGCCGTAAACGGTAACGGTACCCGCTATTGTTTTTACTGTAAACGACGACCCTTTGGCGACCTTAAAAAAGGCTTCGCCTGCAAGTTCTACTTCACGCTCATTTTTCCAATCTTTTTTATTGAATGCTAAATGCGATTTGGCGTTTAGCGAAACACTGGAATCATCTGGCAGTTCTATGGTTGTTTTTTGAGCGTATTTGGTAGCTACAGTAGTATCTAAAGTGGTGGTGTAATAGTACATGCCAAAGCAAATCGCTAATATGGCGGCAATGCGCAAAATTGGTTTCAGCCAATTTGTTGCTGGCTTTTTTGAGCTTTTAATAGCAGATAAAACGTTATTCAGTTCTATAGAGGTATCGTAATCATCTGCTTTAAAAGCCTGCAAACTAGTATTTAACTTAACTAAATCGTTATAATCTTGAAGCTTTTTAAAAGCTTCAAGTTCTTGCTGATTTAGGTCGTTATCCAGCCATTTTGATATGAGTTCTTCTCTGTTCATCATGTTCTATTCAATAATATAACAGTTCAGTTTTATTTTTCCCTACCCTGTTTTAAAAAAAAAGTTTAAAATTTTAGTTTTCGGGTTTCAAGTTGGTAATGGGCAGGCCTGAAATTTGAAATCTAAAGCTCAAAGTTCCTTAATATCCTTGCGTAATTTTTCTAATGCACCATAAATACGTTTTTCAACGGCCTTGGTCGAAATATCTAAAATTTCAGCTATTTCCTTAAAACGTTTGCCTTCAACACGATTCATCATAAACGCTTCTCGCTGGGCTTCAGTTAAATTAGCCAAGGCTTTTTGCAGTTTAACGTTATATTCACTTTCCTGCATCAAAAACTCAGGGCTTTCATTCGTGCTCGTTTTAGGTTTGGTCTGTTGGTATTTTAAAACCACTTTTTGGTGGGCGGCTTCGTTGAGCATTAAATTATTGGCAGTAGTAAACAAAAAGCTCTTTGCTTTATCGGGAGAAATTTTTGCACAGTTTTCCCATAATTTGATAAAAGCCTCTTGAACTTTGTCTTTTGGGTTTAGTAATTCGCCAAACTTATAGTATAGAAAGTTGTGTAGGTCTTTTGAGTGTTTTTTGAAAATGGAAGAAAAAATATGTTCCTCACAAATATGGTCATGCAATTGTTTTCCCATTATTATTGGTAGTTGGTGCCACTAAAATAAAAAAAATGCAGATACAGGGTAGGAATTTTTAAAGTTATCCTGTTTTATAAATAAAAAGCTATGTTTAACCCAAAATCACTTACTATGAAAACTAACATGAAGACGTTATTATTGATCCCTTTTTTTGCCCTTTTATTGTTCACTTCTTGTCAGGAGGAGGCTGTTGAAATCACACCTGTTGACGAGAGTGAAGCCCTTGCACCCGAATCAGAATTAACCAGCTTAATGCTCTCCACTTCTACCATGGACGGATCTGCTGATAACATTATTGATGGTGCCAGTTGTTTGGCCGTCGAGCTACCCATTACAGTTAAAGTAAATGGGCTGGAAATCATTATCGACTCTAAAGAAGATTTTAAGATTATTGAAGCCATTTTTAAAGAATTTGATGATGATGAAGACCGATTAGACATCGTTTTTCCAATTGCTATTATTATGGCAAACCACGAAGAAATTGTGATTGAAAGCCGCGTCGCTTTAAACGAGTTGATTGCAGAATGTCGTGGTGAAAACGAACCTGATGACGATATTGAGTGTATCGATTTCCAATACCCTATTTCCTTTTCAGTTTACGATACTGATTTCCAAATTATTGATGTTATAAACATTGAAAGTGACAGACAATTATACCGTTTCATTACACGTGTAAAAAATAACGAAGTATTTGCAAGCCTTAATTTTCCGGTAACCATGGTGTTGGCCGATGGCACTGAAATTGTGGTAAGCAATAATATTGAATTGGCACGTACCATTAAAGAAGCCAAGGATGCTTGCGATGAAGATGACGATAACGATTATGGGGACGACGATTTTACAAAAGAGCGTTTAGATAAATATTTAGTAACATGCCCTTGGGTAGTTTATGAATACCAAAGAAACAGTATAGATAGTACTGAGGATTTTAAAGAGTTTGCCTTAAACTTTAAAGAAGATGGTGTTGTGGTTATGCGTGCCAGAGGTGGCGATATTTTAACCGGAAGCTGGAGTACTCGTGTTACCGATAGAGGAGCACTTTTAAAAATGGAGTTTGAAAATTTAGCCGACTTTACATTGGAATGGTTTGTTTACGATATTGAAGAAGGCAAGATTAAACTATATCAAGAAGGTGGTAACAGAATTATCATGAAGATAAATTGTGATGTGGTTATCGATATTACTAAAGAACGCATAGAAAACTATTTACAAAAATGTTTATGGCGAGTGGCGCGCTTAAGTATTGATGGCGCTGATAATGAAAAAGATTATATAGGTACACCTCTAAAATTTTACGAAAACAATGTTGTTAAACTAAGAGTAAACGGCGAGTTGGTTGAAGGAACTTACCAAATAGGATTTAGAAATGTTGGGTTTACCTTGCAAATTATGATTGAAGGCAGACCAAATTTAAAATTAGAATGGCTAATCACATTTTTGGAAGAAGGCTTAATTAAACTAGAAAATGCCAACAATAAAATGATTCTTGAAAGACACTGCCCAGATGTTGATGGTGATTTAAATTACCTTGACGATGTGTTAACAAATGGTTTATGGGAAGTTGCGGCATACCACGTTGGAAATGTAAACAAACCAGAGCCTTACTACATGTACACTTTAGATTTTAGGATAACAGGAAGAGTTGTGGTAACAGACCCTAATAACGGTGTTTTTAGTGGTGCTTGGTTGTCTTACAGAAAAGAAGGCCTAAACTTAGGCTTATATTTTGGAATTAACGAACCATTCGCCCAATTGAACCATAGATGGAAAATAAAAGAAATTGCCCCCAAAAGAATTGAGTTGAAAGATCTAAATGCCAATGGTGTTATAGAACGCATATTGGTTCTTGAAAAGAAAGCATAATTATGTTTTGGTGAAATGGAAATCCAAATTTTCGGTTGGTTAGGTTAATTGTTAGGGTTTCCTTATTAAGGCTGTCAAATTATATTGGCAGCCTTTTTTATGCACATTATATAATGTTTCTTGTCATAATACGCTTCAAATCATTAAATTTGCATCTCTAAAAATTTAGAAGAATTATGTTTAACAATTTAAGTGATAAACTAGATAAGGCCTTACACGTTTTAAAAGGTCACGGAAGCATTACCGAAGTAAACGTTGCAGAAACTCTAAAAGAAGTAAGACGTGCGCTATTGGATGCCGATGTTAACTTTAAAATAGCTAAGGAGTTTACCAATAAGGTTAAAGAAAAGGCGCTTGGGCAGAATGTTTTGACTACACTTCAGCCAGGGCAATTGATGGTGAAAATTGTTAAAGACGAACTTACCCAGTTAATGGGGGGTGATGCCGAAGGAATAGATTTATCTGGTAACCCGAGCGTGATTTTAATGTCGGGTTTACAAGGGTCTGGTAAAACCACCTTTTCCGGTAAGCTGGCCAATTATCTAAAAACTAAAAAAACTAAAAAACCATTATTGGTAGCCTGTGACGTTTACCGTCCTGCAGCGATAGACCAATTGCATGTTGTTGGAGATCAAATTGGTATTGAGGTTTTTAGCGATAAAGGAAACAATGATCCTGTAGCTATTTCGCAAGCGGCTATTGCCCATGCAAAATCTAATGGGCACAATGTAGTCATTATTGATACCGCTGGTCGTTTGGCTGTTGATGAAGCTATGATGACCGAAATATCGAACATCCATAAAGCTATTCAACCACAGGAAACCTTATTTGTAGTAGATTCCATGACGGGGCAAGATGCCGTAAATACAGCAAAAGCCTTTAACGATGTATTGAACTTTGATGGGGTTATCTTAACCAAATTAGATGGTGATACTCGAGGTGGTGCAGCCATTTCAATTAAATCGGTAGTAAACAAACCTATCAAGTTTATTGGTACGGGCGAGAAAATGGAAGCTATCGATGTGTTCTATCCATCGCGTATGGCCGATCGTATATTGGGTATGGGGGATGTGGTGTCTTTAGTAGAGCGTGCCCAAGAACAATTTGATGAAGAGGAAGCTAGAAAACTTCAAAAGAAAATTGCCAAAAATCAGTTTGGTTTTGACGATTTCTTGAAGCAAATCCAGCAAATCAAGAAAATGGGGAATATGAAAGATCTTATGGGTATGATTCCTGGCGCTGGAAAAATGCTGAAAGATGTTGATATTGATGATGATGCATTTAAAGGTATTGAGGCTATTATTCATTCTATGACACCAAAAGAACGTACCAATCCCTCTGTTTTAAATGCCAGTAGAAAAAAACGTGTGGCTAAAGGGTCTGGTACATCTGTCCAGGAAGTTAATCAACTTTTAAAGCAGTTTAACCAAATGAGCAAAATGATGAAAATGATGCAAGGTGGTGGCGGCAAAAAAATGATGCAAATGATGAAGAATATGCGTTAATCTTGTTAAAAGTTAAAAGTTAAAAGTTAAAAGTTAAAAGTTAAAAGTTAAAAGTGTCATGCTTAGCGCAGTCGAAGCATCTCATTATATAATAAATAAAACAAAAACTTTGCGCCTTGGCGACTTTACGAAATACTGTTTGTGAATTCGTGCGTGGCGAGCAAAAAATAAAAGGATGACAATCTTAGACGGTAAAAAAGTAAGCAACGATATAAAAGAAGAAATTGCTGATCATGTAAAAGCCATGGTGGCAAAAGGCGAAAAAGTGCCTCATCTCGCTGCGGTTTTGGTAGGTTCAGATGGTGCAAGTATGACTTACGTTAATGCCAAAGTAAAAGCTTGTGAACGTATCGGGTTTAAATCCACACTTATTGAATTGCCCGAGTATACTTCAGAAGAAAAATTACTTGAAAAAATCAACGAATTAAATATCAATGATGAGATTGATGGGTTTATCGTGCAGTTACCGTTACCTGAACAAATTGATGAGCAAAAGGTACTAATGGCCATAGACCCCGATAAGGATGTAGATGGGTTCCACCCTGTAAACGTAGGTAGAATGGCTTTGGATTTACCAACGTTTTTACCAGCAACACCATACGGTATAATGGAACTTTTGGAACGCTACCAAGTGGAAACCTCAGGTAAAAATGTTGTGGTTATGGGAAGAAGCCATATTGTTGGTCGACCCATGAGCATTTTAATGAGTCAAAAAAGAACGGCTGGAGATGCCACAGTTACAGTTGTACACAGCCGAACTAAAAATTTGCCGGAAATAACCAAAAAGGCAGATATTATTGTTGCAGCTATTGGTATTTCAGAATTTTTAACTGGCGATATGGTTAAGGAAGATGTTGTAGTTATAGATGTAGGTATTACCCGTGTACCAGATGCCACCAAGAAAAATGGTTATAGATTGGCAGGTGATGTAGAATTTTCAAGTGTAAGCCAAAAAGCAAGTTATATAACTCCTGTTCCTGGAGGTGTGGGACCAATGACGATTGCCATGCTACTGAAAAATACGCTTTTGGCTAGAGAAAGACACGGATAGAAAAATATTAGATTTTATAAATTGCAAAAGGGTTTTAGCTTAAGTGTTTAAACCCTTTTTTGTTTTCCTCGAGACTTGCTTTTAAATGTTTTGGTAGAATCCTTTAAAAGCTCATTGAGATCGGTAAACTCATTCTTAGTCAATTCGCGATATTCACCAACGGGCATATCCAATTTTATATTCATTATTCTTACCCGTTTTAATGTTTGCACTTCGTAATTTAAATACTCGCACATGCGGCGAATTTGTCGGTTTAAACCTTGGGTCAATATAATTTTGAATTTATAAGAGCCTAGCTTTTTAACCTGACATTTTTTTGTGGTTTTGTTTAAATCGGCAATATGGATTCCTCCTGCCATACGTTCAATAAAGGTTTGGGAAATGGGTTTGTCAACAGTAACAACATATTCTTTCTCATGGTTATTGCTAGCACGCAAAATCTTATTTACAATATCACCATCATCAGTGAGTAGAATTAAACCTTCGCTGGGTTTATCGAGTCTTCCAATCGGGAAAATACGTTTAGGGTAATTTATAAAATCGATAATGTTATCCTTTTCAACCGAAGTATCGGTAGTGCATACAATGCCAACAGGTTTGTTAAACGCGAGATAAACAAAGGACTCCTTGGTGTTTTCTATTAAGTTTCCGTCAACGGCTACCACATCGTTTGGTGCAATTTTGGTTCCCATTTCGGGTACAACACCATTTATGGTTACTCGCCCTGCTTCTATAAGCTTGTCTGCTTCACGCCTTGAACAATACCCAGCCTCACTTAAAAATTTATTGATGCGTTTTAGTTCTGTTTTTGCCATAATTCAAAAATACAATAAACCTAGTCTTCTAAAAAGTTTAAAATGTGTTGGTATACATTTTCAGATTTAAGTCGGTGTCCCAAACCAATAGTTTTAACCAATGTAGAATTTTTGTATGCGCGGTGAATGTCTAAGGCTTCTTTGTAGGAAATTATTCGGTCTTTTCTGTCGTGAATGATAAGTCCCTGGGCTTTTATGTTTGAAAAGAAGTTTTCTACGTTATAGTATTCAGGTAGATGGTTGAAACGTTTAAGGTAGTAGCGGTCTATGGCTTTTTCAACAGTTTTGTTGTATCCCATTATGTTTACATAGTTACCAACTGAAATAGCTAAGTTTGATGGAGCGCCCAATAAAACTATTTTTTCAATGGAAGAAAGATTGTGGTTTTCTTGAGCAATGACGCTTGCTGTACCGCCAATAGAATGTCCTATAACACAATATGGATTAAAAGTTTCAACGGCTATTTTGATGCACTCAGAATATAACGGGGCATTAAATATTTTATTCCCAGAAGCTCCATGAGCTGGGGCATCAATAGCTATAATGTTATGGTTTTTCTGTTTTAAAAGTTCAATAAGATCTTTCCATCTAAAGGAATTACTGTCCCAGCCATGAGCCAAAAGGATTGTTTTGTTTTTTCCTTTCCAGCGGTATGTTCTAATTTTAAAATCGTCGTAGTTTAATTCTGTTTGTTCTGTAGAATCTAAATATTGAATGGCTTCTTCGCTTAGTTTTGCCTCTCGCGGGGTTGAAAATACTTTAACCGCAAGTTTGGCCGCTAAGCTAGGGGACAGGTAGCTGATTAGGTTTATGGACCTTCCTACTATTTTTATGGTGTTCATTTAATCTTCTCTGTTTACGGAATCCATAGAAAATGCGGGTATACAAATAGCAATATATTCGCAAACTTCGGTAAACGGATTGGAATATTGGACTCTGGTGTTTTTTTCAATTTTAATGGATTGACCGGCTTCTAAAACCACGGTTTCACCTTCAATAATAAATTGTTTTTTGCCTTTAATGATAAACGTGTATTCATCAAATTCTGGTGTTTGAAACGGTTCGCTCCAACCTGCGGGTGCTTTCATGTGGGCGATACTAATATTTGTTGTTCCGGTGGAAGTCTGTCCGAAGTGTTCTTTTATAACTTTGCCGTCTGTAGTTGGTACTACAAAAGGTTTATTTTGTATGGTGTATTTTTTTTTCACAAAATTATTTTTTTCTTTCAATCATCAATCATCAATCATCAATGGTCTTTCATGGGTTTTCTTTTTATCATACCACCTTTTAAATCTTTTACCATGCCCATAATGATAAAGGCCTTTTTGTCTATTTTATCAATCTCAGTTTGTAGTTTGGCTAGCTCAAGCCTCGTTACAACCGTATAGATAATGTCTTTGTCGTAACTATCTCCACTACTACCATAACCCCCTTTACCCGCATAAATAGTGCAGGCCCGATGTAGTTTTTTGGTTATCATGAGTCGTAATTCTTCATGCTGATTTGATATAATGGTTACTCCAATATATTCTTCAACACCGTCAACAACAAAATCGACCGTTTTGGCCGCTGATAAATAAGTTAATATGGCATAAAGTGCAGTTTCAACAGATAAAATATAAGCGCCCGCAGAGAAAATAATGATATTGATAATCAATAGGACATCACCTATAGTAAGGGATAGTTTTCGGCTTAAAAAAATGGCCAATACCTCGGTGCCGTCAATAACACTACCGCCTCGCATGGACATGCCAATGCCTAGACCTAAAAAGAAACCGCCAAAAACAGCTATAAGTAGTTTGTCTTCTGTAATAATTGGATAATCTACAAAATGAACCACAATAGCCAAAAAGGTAATGGCTGCAATACTTTTTAGAGCAAACTTTTTACCGATGGTTCGGTTGGCTAAGATTAAAAATGGCAAGTTGACTAAAATCAATAGCAGGCCAAGTTGTAAGGAGGTAACGTTTTCCAACAACAGAGAAATACCCGTGGCGCCGCCATCAATAAATTTATTGGGTAATAAGAATCCTTTTAGTCCAAATCCTGCAGAAAAAACACCGATGATTATGAAAATAAATTCTTTAATGGCGTGCGATAGCTCCACCTGAAATTTTCTAACCAAAGGCACTATTTCCTTTTTGCTTACAGTCTTGCCGTCTCGCTTTTTTTTAAGCTTTTTACGGGCGGCGTCAACTAATAGTTTGGCTAAAAATGGATTCATATAGTTAGTACTTGTTCCAATTTATGAAAAAGTATTTGATTTTTGCGTTATCTGGTATGTGTGTGGCTTCAAATTTTAAATCCATATCAAATCTCAAATTGGCAGGCAGTTCTTTTTTGTCGATGGTGAAATCACCGTGAATTTCATCTACAGCCACCACAATGGAGTTGATTAGGTTACTAATTCTTGAAATTTTGTAATTGTTCTGAATCTCTTTAAAAGTGCTTAAAGTACTTACTCCTTTTTCAGTTTTATAACGTTCATCAAAAATGCGTATGCTTGTTATGGTTGATGTAGAATCCAGTGGTTGACTAGGCGTGAGCCTCAAAAGTTTTTTTCCGCCTTTTTCATAAATTTCTATATGATTCGGGTTTCCTGAAAACTCATCGCCACTAATAGATTTTACAATAGAATCTTTAGCATAAATGGTTTCTAAATCTTTAACTTGAGTAGAATCGGTTAACTTACCGATATGCTGTTTTGAGACTTCAAAAGGCTTTGGTTCGTTGTTGCAGCTTATTACTAAAAACATTAGGGCAATAAAGCCTAAAATTGGGAAACGCATAAATTGAATTTGAGTTTAAATTAGTATATGTCGATTGCCGACTTATTTTTTCATCAGTTTGGTTAAGATACCAAAAACACTTCGTATAAACGTAGCGCTGGTTAAAACTTTTACGATAGGATTCATTCTGGTACTTCTTCTTCTAGTAGTTGACGTTCTTTTTTTAGATTCTACTTTTTTAAGTGCTTCTTTTTCTTTTCTAGCTTTTTCCTTGGCCTCTTCGGCCTCAGCCTGAGCTATTTTATGGTTAAGCATTTCGTATGCACTTTCCCTATCTACAGTATCATTATATTTTTTAGCCAATTTAGATTGCGCAAGTAGTTGGCTAAGTTCGGTGTCTGATAAAATATCCATTCGACTCATTGGCGCACGCATCATGGTAGCTGCCAATGGCGTTGGGCGTCCTTTTTCGTCTAAAGCAGAAACCAAGGCTTCACCAATTCCTAGTGATGTTAATACCTCGGTGGTATCGTAATACTCAGAGTCTGGATAATTTTGAGCCGTTAATTTTATGGCTTTTCTATCTTTTGCAGTGAAAGCCCTCAAGGCATGCTGTACTTTTAAACCCAATTGCCCCAAGACTTCTTCTGGAACATCGGTTGGGTTTTGAGTTACGAAATACAATCCAACCCCTTTACTTCTTATCAGTTTTACTATGCTTTCAATTTGATTTAAAAGCGCTTTTGAAGCTTCATCAAAAATTAAATGTGCTTCATCAATAAACATGATGAGTTCTGGCCTACCGCTATCGCCTTGTTCTGGAAACGTAGAATATATCTCCGCTAACAAACTCAACATAAACGTTGAGAATAATTTTGGTCTATCTTGAATATCGGTAAGTCTGATTATGTTAATATAACCACGTCCGTCATCATCAACTCTTAACAAATCTTGCACATCAAAGGAGGTTTCACCAAAAAACAAATCGGCACCTTGTTGTTCAAGCTCTACAATTTTTCTAAGGATAGCGCCTGTTGATGCTGTTGAAATGCGTCCGTAAGCTTCTGTAAATTCTGCTTTTCCTTCTTGGGTAGCATATTGAAGGATTTTTTTGAAATCCTTCAAATCCAATAAGGGTAATTTATTGTCGTCGCAGTATTGAAAGATAACTGCGACAATTCCCGATTGGGTTTCGGATAAATCTAAAATTCGAGATAATAATACCGGACCAAATTCACTAATGGTAGCACGTAGTCTGACCCCATCTTGCTCTGAAAGGGTTAAAACTTCAACAGGAAACGATTTGGCCTCAAACGGTAAACCTATTTTTTCGTGGCGTTCATCAATTTTCGGGTGGCCAGGGCTTGGTTTTGCCAAACCACTTAAATCGCCTTTAATATCCATGAGTAATACAGGAACTCCTTTTTCGCTTAAATTTTCTGCCAGTACCTGAAGCGATTTTGTTTTCCCTGTACCTGTGGCACCCGCAATAAGTCCATGTCTGTTCATGGTTTTTAAAGGGATTTTAACATGTGCTCCAGTAACGGTTTCGCCACCCAGCATGGCCGCTCCTATAGGAATGTATTCGCCTTTGGTAGTGTAGCTTTCAGTTATAAAATCAAAAAAAGTTTCCTTAGTTGCCATGCTAAAATTTTGCATAAAAATACAGGAAATAAAAAGAAGAAAAAAATGTGGTTTTTAATAAAATTTATACATTATATTTAAATAAATAATAGGTGATATGAATTCTATAATCAAGAAATAATAAACGAATATCTGTTATCAATCATAAATTTGTTTGTCACCCTGAACTTGTTTCAGGGGCTCATCATAAAACAGAGATTTAAAAATAATATGAAATGCTGAATCAAGTTCAGCATGACAAAAACAAGGTGTTATGGCTAAAAGCGGACAATCAATAATAATAATTAAATAAACAATAGAACTTTATTAATAATAAAGATTTATAAGGTATTGTGTATCTTTGCGCCCTTATGGATTTAAAGGTACAAGAGTTAGTAAACAAAGGCGAAATGTTACCACTTATGGAAGAATTTTATACCATACAAGGTGAAGGTTTCCATAAAGGTACTGCGGCCTATTTTGTACGCATTGGAGGTTGCGATGTAGGATGCCATTGGTGCGATGTAAAGGAGAGTTGGAATGCCCAGTTGCACCCACCCACCCAAACCACTAAAATTGTTGAAAACGCCAAAAAATATAGCGATACCATTGTAGTTACTGGTGGCGAACCTTTAACTTGGGATATGACTCTGCTGACTTCAAAATTGAAAGCTGAAGGTTTGCAGGTACATATTGAAACTTCTGGTGCTTATGAGTTAACCGGGCAATGGGATTGGATTTGCCTTTCGCCTAAAAAAATGAAACTGCCTACAGATGAGGTTTACGCCAAGGCCCACGAGTTAAAAGTGATTATCTACAACAAAGACGACTTTCGTTTTGCGGAAGAACAAGCGGCTAAAGTAAACAGCAACTGTATACTGTATTTGCAGCCCGAATGGAGCAAACGCGATAAGATGATTCCCGAGATTGTAGATTATGTGATGAAACACCCCAAGTGGAAAGTCTCTCTACAAACCCACAAGTATTTGAATATTCCTTAAAAAATTGCTTATTTTTAGGTGTATAAATAAAAGAGACTTCTCTTATGAAAGCACCTGTAAAGTTGAAAAAAATGAAACTTCTACGCTTTGGGCGCGATTTTAAGCCCGACCAAGAAGTTATTCTCCGCGATTATTTGGCCATAGAGCGTACTCGTTTGGCTAACGAGCGTACCTTGCTATCGTATATCCGTTCGTCGTTATATTTACTTTTAGGGAGTATTGCTCTTTTTCAGATAAAGAATTATCCAAATTTTGAATATTTGGCACTGGCCTCTTTGGTGTTCAGTATTATATTTTTTGTAATAGGTGTGTACCGGTTTACGCTACTTAAAAAGAGTTTAAAGCGGCTATACTACATGACTGAAGCCAATGGTGATAACGATGATAAATAGAAAGCCTGTCTAAAATCACCGTTTTTTGTCAACCTGAACTCGTTTCAGGTTCTCATGGATTTAGATAAACAACCTTTTGAGATTCTGAAATAAATTCAGAATAAAACGTTTTGGGCTTTTTAGACAGACCCTTTATGCTTTAATAAAAATGTTAAATACTCACAGGAACAGAAACCCTAACCGTATCCCATGCTAAAACCATGGCGCCGTCATGAAAGGTAATAGAAAATGCTTCTATGGAATCGCCACTAGCTACAGGGGCTTTTACCCGTAAAGCATCATTGCTTTCCTTGTAATTGTAAGCGCCCCAAACATCGGTGTCGTTGCTTAAAATAATAGTCCATTCAGTGTCGTCTGGAATGGTGTACAACGAGTAAGTACCAGCTTTTACAATTTTACCACCAAATTGGGTGTCTTGGTAAAATTTAATTTCGGTAGCTTCATTGGCTCCGGTTCTCCAGACTTTGTCATTGGGCGCTAATTGGTTTAAATCACGCCCTTTTAGTTGCGGTCTGCTGTAAATAACCTTAACCATGGGTGGTGCATTTCTGCTGGTTTTGTAGTAGCTAATGTCTAACGGACTTTTATCTAATCCAGAAAATTTTTGAGCCATAGCGTCAGTTGATAAAAGCATAATAAATGCACAAACTATGGAAGTTACAAGCGTTAGTTTTTTCATTTTAAGTTTTTTAGTGATTTTTAAAATTTTAAAGTTTTAAAGTTAAGCCGAAAAACTCATAAAGTTTTTATAAAAGTGACATGTTTATGTTAAAGTTTGCCTGTGGTAAGTTTGTTTAAAGATTTCAATTTAAAAAATGCTTAATACTGTCTCGCCTGATTAGTATGTCATTATTTGTACACAATTATAAAAATTTGCAGACTTTATTCAGGACGGGTCATTTGCTTAAGCTTTTATTTTAAGGAGGTATGGCAAGGTTCTTGGTTGGATTGTTTCACTTAAAGGTCTTAAAAAAATTTGCAGAATAAAAAAACTAGTTCTTAATAAATTTTAATGATTCTCTACCGCTGTTATTATGAAAATTAATTAGATACATGCCCGAGGAAAGGTCTTCAATAGAAAATTTATATTTTTTTGTTGTTTTATTTAAAATGATATCTCTACCCAATTGTCTTATAAATTTGGCATTTAAATCATATAGCTCGATTAATAAATTATCGCTAGAATCAAATTTAATATCAAATTCAACGAACGATTCTGTAGGATTGTTTTTTAATTTGATGTTTAGAGTTGTTTTATTCCTTTCTAAGAATTGTTTAGTGTTTAGAGTTTCTTCGGTGAATTTATATAACGATGTTCCGCTTGCAAAAGCCAAAGTAGTACTGATAATAAAAATTCTATTTAAATTGCTGCCAATGTTTAAGTTGGTCCAAGTTTGTCCGCCATTTTCGGTTTCATAAAAACCAGTTGTATGTCCACCCATCCATCCTTTGTTCTCACTTATAAAGCCAACGGCTTGAATATCGGTCTCAGGGGCATCATAAGTATTCCATGTCGCCCCTCCGTCAGTTGATTTAGCTAACTTCCCAAGGTTTGGATTTACAGCTGATATAGAGCCAAAAATTACATTTGGGTTGCTTTCTAATATTTGCATTTTCCAAAAATATTCCCCAGTAATATTTGAATTATAAAGTTCGCTCCAAGTTAAACCTCCATCTGTTGTTTTGAGTATGGTTGCACCATTATCATTTCTGCCTGAAACGAAACCTATGTCTTCGGTTAAAAAATAAATTTCTACCAATGCATTTGCATAGGCAGACATGTCTATAAATTGCCACGTATTTCCACTATCAGTAGATTTAATAATGTGTGCCGGTGTAAAATAAGCGCCACAACCATATATTGTTGAAGTGCCAACAGTATTCAAACCACAAATAGCAGGCGGATTTGGAGATATATTTGTTACTGCTGTCCAATTATCTCCGCCATCTGTAGTTTTGAAAAATTTGTCATTTAATGTGCCAAGAAAACCAATGTCTTCATTTAAAAATTCAATGGTTCTAAAATAATAGTTGCCTTCAAGTGTAACTTCGTTTAACTGTTCGATCCAATTTTTACCTCCATCTGTGGTTTTATAAACGGCAGCATAATACCCGTTTGCAGCCCAACCAATATTTTTATCAATAAAGAATATATCATCAAAACGTTGGTTATTTGTGTTTGAAAAAATGTTTGTAACGGGTTGCCAAGTAGCCTGAGCACTTACATTTAAATAAAAAACTAGAAAAACAAATAACAAAAATTTCATTAGATAAGCTATGGTTCTAGTTTGTTCATAAATAGTGATGCATCATCAATATAGGAATTATTTCTTAATCACCTTAACATTCATTTCTTCTACCTTTTTATCGGATAACATGGATGGCGCACCAAACAGTAAATCATCACTAGTTCCCGTTTTTGGGAAGGCCATCACTTCTCTAATGGATGCTTTTTTCTCTAAAATCATCATCAATCGGTCAACACCCCATGCAATACCACCGTGCGGTGGCGCACCATAATGGAAAGCTTTATACATAGTGCCTACGCTTTTCATCATTTCCTCTTTGTTGTAGCCCATGTTTTTGTACGTGGCTTCTAAAATTTCGGGTTTGTGGGCACGCACTGAGCCACCGCCAATTTCGTAGCCATTTAAAATAAGGTCGTATTGTTGGGCAATAATGCTTCCAATATTTTCTTCCTTGCCATTCATGTGTTTTTCAATATCATAAATTGCGGGCATCGAGAAAGGGTTGTGGGTAAATGTCCAGCGGCCTTCGTCGGTTTTTTCAAACATAGGGAAATCAATAACCCATGCTGGACGTAATTCCTTAGGGTTAATCAATCGCAACATGTGGCCTAACTCCTGGCGAACGGCATCCAATGCTTTGTTGGCCGTAGCATAATCGGCAGCCGAGAAAAACACAATATCACCCACCTGAGCATTGGTAGTTTTAATAATTCCGGCGGCGATATCTTCACCTAAAAATTTGATAATAGGCGATTGTAAATCGTTTTCATTTACAATAATATAGGCCAAACCACCCAAGCCGTGCTGTTGGGCAATGCCTGTTAGTTTTTCAATTTGTCCTTTTGATAGACGTTTTTTACCCTGTTCTTCTGCCGATACCCTAATGCATTTTACAATGCCGCCTTCTTCGATAGGTTTGCTAAATACCTGGAAGGTGGTGTCTTTTACAATTTCGGTAATGTCTTGGAGTTTTAAACCGAAACGTAAATCGGGTCGGTCGCAGCCATAATAATCCATGGCTTCCTTGTACGTCAGCACTTCAAACGGATGTAAAATCCATTTTTTGCCATATATTTTTTTAACGATGTCATTGAACATATTGGTGTTCAAATCAATAATTTGCTGCATGCTGGCGTATGCCATTTCGATATCCAACTGCGTAAATTCCGGTTGGCGGTCGCCTCGCGAATCTTCATCCCTAAAGCAACGGGCCAATTGAAAATACTTTTCGTAGCCACTTACCATCAACATTTGCTTAAACTGTTGCGGTGCTTGCGGAAGTGTATAAAACGCCCCGGCCTGCTTACGCGATGGCACGATAAATTCACGAGCACCTTCATCGGTTCCGGCACTCAAAATAGGTGTTTCAATTTCCAAGAAATCTTGGTCGTCCAAGATATCGCGCATCAACTTAATGACTTTGTGTCGATTTACGATAACGCGACGCACATCGTCATTTCTATGGTCTAAATATTTATACTGAAAACGGGTGTTTTCGTTGGTTTTAGTAGCGCGTTTAATTTCGAACGGAAGTGTCTTCGATAGGTTTAAAATATCCAGTTCGGTGGCTTCCAATTCAATGGTTCCAGTTCTTAAACTCGGGTTGTAGTCGTCTTCTTTTCTTTGAACGATGGTTCCCGAAACGGTAATAACAGACTCTGGTTTTAAGCGTACCAGTTCATCTAAATTAGGAAACGATTCACGACTTAATCGCACTTGGAATTTTTCGGTACTCGAATCGCGTAAATCGATAAAAATAAGTTCGCCATGGTCACGCACACTCGATACCCACCCTGAAAAGGTTACTTTTTCGTTGATGCTCGCTTCAGAAATATCAGGAATAATATGTGTACGGTATTCGTCTTTTATAACGATGGGTATTTGCGGGAGGACCTCTTCGTCTTTGGCTTCAGTTTTTTGACCTTTAGATTTTGACTTTTCTCCACTTCTGCCTTCCGTCTTCGAGCTTCCAGCATCAACATCCTCAGCAAGCTGACTTAAAATACCTTCGCGAATCACTTTTCCAGAAGCGCCTTTGCCAATTATTCCAATCACTTTTCCAACCAAAATGCCTGCTTTACCTTGGTTTCCAGCTTTTATATCGTTGGCAATGGTTTCGTTTTCTGAAATCACTTTGGTGATAACCGCTTCTATTTTTTCCTCAGAAATGGTATTGTCGTCAAAATATTGATTGTAGTCAAAATGACGGTCTTTTAAATAATTGGTTATCCCATTTTGTACTAAAACCGAGGTGATTTTTTCCGCTTTAAAAAGCTGGAAGATTTCAATTAAATGTTCTATTCTATGGATGTCGCCATAGTCATCAGCACCAATGTTGTTAACCAAAGTTTTAGCCACAAAAGATGGGTCTTTTATCACGTCATTTATTTGCATAAATGTTTTAGAGCGCAACGAATCTGCCGTAAAAAACTTAGCATCTTGTGGTAAAACACCACCTTTAATCAAAATAGATTCAACGGCAAAGGGTAGCGAGCTAATGTCGACGTCAATCGTTTCTACAACGTTCTTTATGTTTACAAAAGGTAAATCTGGTTCCGAAATAAAACGGTAATCGGCCTCAAATTCCTTTTTACGCATGGTTTTGGTTTGCTTTAAATCGGCATCAAAAAGCACAGTGGTTTGGTCAGGTCTAAACTCTTTATGCTCTAAATAATAGCTGAGTTGCTTTTCAACTTCTTCCTTTAAAGCGTCCACCATAAACTTGAATGAGTTTAAGTTTTTGATTTCGGTACGCGGATTTAAATTGTAAGTGTGTTTTTTACGAAGCGACACCGAAACATCCGATTTAAATTCCCCTTTTTCAAGGTTGGCTTCGCTTATTTTTAAGTTTTGAACAATACGCTGAATGTACTGTGCGTAGGTTGAAGCATCTTCAATATGACGGATACATGGTTCGGTTACAATTTCAATTAGCGGCACACCAGCTTTGTTGAAATCGACCAACGAAATTTTCTTTTCGTGCATCAATTTTGCGGCATCTTCCTCGATATGGACTTGCGTTAAATTAACGGTAAATTGCGAACCGTCGTTACGGAAACACGATACTTGGCCGTCAGGAATCACTGGGTTGTGAAACTGCGTAATCTGTATGTTTTTGGGGTTGTCTGGGTATTCGTAATGTTTTCTGTCCCAAGAAATGACCTCGTTTTCAAAAGTCGACTTTACCGCCTTACCAAAGAAAACAGCCTTTTTAATAGCCTCTTTATTAATGGCAGGTAAAACGCCCATTTGCCCAGTACAAACAGAGCAGATGTTTTGGTTTGGAGTTTCTGTTTCTTCGTTAGCGCAAGAACAGAAAAGTTTGGTTTTCGTATTCAAACGAACGTGGGTTTCCAGTCCGATGACTAACTCCAGTTCGTGTTGTTTTAGTAGCTCGTTTAATTGCTCCAGGTCCATTATATTGTGTCTTTTAAGAAGTTAGCAAACTTCAAAACAAGTTCGTCGTTATTTTTTGCGGCCGTAATTTGTAATCCCATTTCTGTGCCTTGCGGAACGGTTAATGTGGGCAGTTGTCCCAAACTGAAACCAACCGTGTAAGCATCACTCAAATACATAGCCAGTGGATCTTTTAAGCTGTCTCCAATTTTTGGAGGCGTGCTTGGTGTTACTGGGGAAATGATAACATCAACCGCTTTAAAATCTTCTTCGAAATTATTGGAAATGGCATCACGAAGAGCCAATCCTTTTAAATAGATTTCATCTGAAAACCCTTGGGACAATACCTGATTCCCACCAACAATACGGCGTTTGGTTTCTTCTGAAAAATTTTCTGAGCGCGTTACAGCGTAAGTTTCTTTTAAATTTTCGGCTTCAATGCGGTTGCCGTAATTCGTGCCGTCTAATCTTGAAAGGTTAGAAGCTGTTTCGGCCATAGCCAAGGTGTAGTATGTTGAAACTAAAGTGTTCGATTCAAAGAAATCCAACGCTTTTACTTCAATGCCTTTGGCTTTAATCTTTTCGATAGCTTCTAGAAAATCGGCTTTCACCTTTTCGTCGATGGCTTCACTTTCAATAAAGTTTTTAAAGTAACCTACGGTTTTGATGCTTTCGGAATTGGAAAGACTTTCCTCTGAAATAGCTTCAGAAGCATAAGTGGTTTGGTCTTTTCCGTCTTTTCCACTCAAGGCGTTTAATACAATACGAATATCTTCAACCGACTTGGCTATAGGGCCAACACAGTCCGTAGAGGAGGCGTAAGCCATCAATCCGTAACGTGAAATGCGTCCATAAGTGGGTTTTAATCCATAAACATGGTTGTAACCTGCCGGCTGACGCACCGAGCCTCCGGTATCACCACCAATGGAAAATACGGTATAATCTAAAGCGACGTTTACCGCCGAACCACCACTGGAACCACCACCAACCAACTCGGGGTTAATCGCGTTTTTTACAGCGCCAAAAATGGTGTTCTCACTCGATGAGCCGTGGCCAAAACTATCGCAGTTTTCTTTTACGATGGGAATGGCACCTGCATCCAATAATTTTTGAATGGCCGTTGCTGTGTATGCCGATTTGTAATCTTTTAAAAGTTTGGAACTAGCAGTCGTTACCGTTCCTTGCACCATGTAAACATCTTTAATACCGAATGGAATACCTTCCAAAAGCCCGATGTCTTCGCCATTAGCAATTTTATCGTCTACTTTTTTAGCCAATTTTAGGGCGGTATCAATTAAGAGACTGTTTACGGTTTTGTGGGTGTTTTGGGTTAAAGCATCTAGTTTTTCTTGAACCAAAGCGGTGCAAGTTATCTCTTTGCTCACCAATTGCTGATGGATTTTACGTATCTGAGAGTCCATAATTATTCTTCTATAACTTTAGAAACTACTAAATAGCCGTTCTTTTCTTTGGGGAAGTTTTCAATGATGATTTGCTTTTCAGTATCTGGACTATCTATCACCACATCGTCCCTTAAATCATCTAACGACACGCTATTATGAGGGTGAGAAGCATGGTTGTTTGATGCGTTGGCGTTTTTAATCACCTCAAACAATTTGTTTACGGCCTCACTAGGCTTCGCTCCTTTAATGCTCGACAATACATCGACTGTCATAATTTTACTCATGTCTTAATTTTTTTAGGTTGAGATATTTCAAAAACAGTATCTAAAAAAAAGCCTTCCGTAATCGGAAGGCTTTATATATTTTTATAACAATAACCTTCCTGATCCTAAAAATTAGGATTATTGAAATTATTATTATTATTATTATTGTTCATAATTGGTTTTGCGGCTCAAATATATGTAGAAATAATGTACTAAACACTATTTTTATTGATAACCTCCTTGATATTGTCGAATTTTTAAAAAACCATATTATTATTTATCAGTTTTTTAAGTAAAGTTAAAAGTCGTTAGTTTTACTTGTGAGCGTAAACAGTTTTGCTGTCTTGAACAGTGTTTGAAAACAGATTAATTCAATTCAATGAAATTTGGTACTGTACAACTGCCATTCCTTTGTAATTTTTTTGCTGTAAAGTAACGGCATCAAAGATGGGGCGATGTTGGTAGCCTAGGCTTATTTTGTCGTCATGGGAGCCGTTTACAAAAAAGTTTACGGTAAAATCATAAACAATCATACTGTCGTTCAATACATCCCAATCAGAATGTTGCACGGCAATATTTGGTTGGATAACTGCCATGTGGTCGAAAATTTTTGTTTCCTTAAACGCGTAACCAAATTGCCCGTACCATGTGGTGCCCGTGCCAATCATCGGGAAGGCCACTCCCGAACCATTAAAGTCCGTTCCGCCGCCAGTTGTGGGATTGTTGGCGCCCACGTTACGGATATAATCTTTGCCGAAATCATAATCATAAAACCCTAAATATGCGGTTATAGCATTGCCGTTAACAAGTGGAAGGTTTAAGAACGAGTCAGCCGAAAAATGCGATATATCATAAATATTAGTATCTGGTAGACTGGCGTCACCATCACTCATAGCTTCGGGCTGAAATTGAAACCCGGCACCAATATTAAATACTTTTTTCTTTTGCATGTATGTACCGGTTTGGTAAGCTGACTTATTGGATTCATGCTCAAAAAACTGGTATTTTACGTATGCCGAGGTTTTTACCCTGGGCTTGTTGTTGGCGAAATTTACTGCGCCAGCGGGAACGGTTTTTACGTAGAAAGGTCTGTTAAAGGCCATTCGATAATCAAACTTACCGGCTTGTCCTTTTAGCCAAAACCCAAATAAACGTCCAATGTCATCATTAATCTGAACCGAATTTAAAGTAAATAGAGGCGAATCCAGTCCCATGAGGGTTTTGCTAGAACGAATGTTCCAGCGGTTTAAACCCTGCCATCCAGATTTACCTATACCAATTTCAAAGTATTTGGCAAACGAGTATTCAACATATAAATCCAGCACTTCAAGTGGAAAATCTTCACCTTTAAAATTATAGTTGTTGCCCCCAAAAATGGCATAGGCATATACTTTGGGTGATATTTGTGCAGAGATGGGAATACGCAACCTCCTAATGGAAATATCAAAAAACTCTGGTGTAGGTTCACCGTGAATTATGGAACCCTCGTTTAAATCGGAATACCTTAACCAGAACTGCGAGGTCAGGTTCCAATTAAAAGTAGGTTTGAATTTTTCATTTTGACCTACTAATAACGACGGACAAAATAGAGCTATAGAGAACATCCAAATTAAGGTTCTTTTGTTAAGTATCATATCAAATTTGTTTCTAAAAGTTCTGTGCAAAATTAGGTTGAACTATCATACTAAAAAGTGACATGCATCATATTTATTGATAAAATTTCTTTTTTGTAGAACATCAAAATTTCTCAGTTTTCCAACGTTTTTATTTGAAAAAACAATGAATGTTATGTGTAACGGAACTTTATATAAGCTTTTGTGCGGATTTTTTGTTGCGGTGACTTAATGTTACAGGTGTAAAACCATGTTAAATCCATTTTAAGACACTTTTTAAGCGATTTAAGAGACTTTCAAGTAATCAACAAATGTTGATAATTTTCTAATTGAGTCGATGAATTTCTTTTTAAAGGGGTTAAAATTTCGTATATTTGTTCGTGTTCAAAAGGATGCTTCTAGGCATCTTTTTTTGTGAAAAACACCTAAACTTAAATTAAGATTAAAAGAGGATATGAGCGAAGCAAAAGAAGAATTTAATAAGCACGGCTATTCGGCCGATAGTATTCAGGCGCTTGAAGGTATGGAGCATGTGCGTATGCGTCCATCCATGTATATTGGTGATGTAGGTGTACGCGGTTTGCACCATTTGGTTTATGAGGTAGTAGATAACTCTATTGACGAGGCGCTGGCTGGGCATTGTAACAATATTACGGTTACCATTAATGAAGATAATTCAATTACAACCGAAGATGACGGACGTGGTATTCCAGTAGATTTACATAAAAAAGAAGGTGTTTCTGCACTGGAGGTAGTAATGACTAAGATTGGGGCCGGAGGTAAGTTCGATAAAGATTCTTATAAGGTTTCAGGTGGTTTGCACGGTGTTGGTGTAAGTTGTGTTAATGCATTGTCTGAGCATTTAAGAGCTACAGTATATAGAAATGGACAAATTTGGGAACAAGAATATGAGCGTGGAAAAGCGTTATATCCTGTAAAAGCCATTGGTGAAACGGATAAAAGAGGGACTATTGTAACCTTTAAACCAGATTCAACCATTTTTACCCAAACATTAGAGTATAGCTACGATACTTTAGCTAGCCGTTTGCGAGAGTTGGCTTATTTAAATAAAGGCATCACGGTACATTTAGTGGATAAGAGAAGCAAAAAAGAAGATGGGTCTTTTGAAGGTGAAACTTTTCATTCTGAAGAAGGTCTAAAAGAATTTATAAAATACTTGGATGCTACCCGTGAGCCATTAATGCGCGATGTTATTGCCTTTGAAGGTGAAAAAAACGGTGTACCTGTTGAAGTAGCTATGGTTTACAATACTTCGTATGCAGAAAATTTACATTCGTATGTAAATAATATCAATACGCATGAGGGTGGTACACACTTATCAGGATTTCGTCGTGGTTTAACACATACTTTAAAGAAATATGCCGATGAATCCGGCATGCTTGATAAATTGAAGTTTGATATTGCAGGTGATGATTTCCGTGAAGGATTAACAGCTATTGTATCTGTAAAAGTTCAAGAACCTCAATTTGAAGGGCAAACCAAAACTAAATTGGGTAACAGAGAAGTTTCTGCGTCTGTAAGTCAAGCGGTTTCTGAAATGCTTACCGATTATTTGGAAGAGCATCCAGACGATGCCAAAATCATAGTTCAAAAGGTGATTTTGGCCGCACAAGCGCGCCACGCAGCGCAAAAGGCTCGCGAAATGGTACAGCGTAAAACGGCCATGAGTATTGGTGGCTTACCTGGAAAATTATCCGATTGTTCCGAGCAAGACCCATCAAAATGTGAAGTGTTCTTGGTTGAGGGTGATTCGGCAGGTGGAACGGCAAAACAAGGTCGTGATAGAGCGTTTCAAGCTATCCTTCCACTTCGCGGTAAAATATTGAATGTTGAAAAAGCCATGACACACAAGGTTTTTGAAAACGAAGAAATAAAAAATATTTTTACAGCACTTGGTGTTACTATTGGTACTGAAGAAGACAGTAAAGCCTTAAACCTTTCGAAATTACGTTATCATAAAGTTGTCATTATGTGTGATGCCGATATTGACGGTAGCCACATTGCCACTTTAATTTTAACTTTCTTCTTTAGATATATGAAGGAGTTGATTGAAAACGGACATATTTATATTGCAACACCACCATTATATTTAGTTAAAAAAGGTGCTAAAAAGCAATATGCTTGGTCTGATAAAGAGCGTGATGAAATTGTTGCTGAGTTTGGAGAAAGTTCAAAAATCCAACGTTATAAAGGTCTTGGAGAGATGAACGCCGAGCAACTTTGGGATACCACAATGAATCCTGAGTTTAGAACGATGCGTTTAGTGCAAATAGATAATGGTACAGAAGCCGATAGAATTTTCTCTATGTTAATGGGTGATGAAGTGCCACCACGTAGAGAGTTTATCGAAAAGAATGCTATTTATGCGAATATTGATGCGTAGGCAGAAATAAAAAGCGTAAATAAAAATAGGCTATCCAAATTTGGATAGCCTATTTTATATTAAAAACCTGCGCTTAAAACAGCCCTAACCGAACATTTGGTGTGCTAATGCCTACTCTAGTGTTTATGCCACTTCTTTGTTGGGGGTGTCGGTAATAATACCCATCATATCTGTAATAGTAGAATGAGGCATGATGGTAATAATGGTCACTATGGTGACAGTGATTACTACAGTGTTCATAATGTGCGGAATAAGCATCTCTTTTACCTTGCATATATGCCGTGTAGGCAGCTCTATCTTTTTTCTTTAAATTTTTCTCATAGGTTTTTTGTTCTTTCCAGAATTTCTCTTCTTCCGCTTCAGTTTTGGCAGTAAATTGTTGTTCAAATTTGGCATCTTCCTCAGCTCTTTTTTCATAGTATGTTTTCTTGTCAATTTTAGTTTCACTTTTTAACTCTTGTTCTTGGGCTTGAGGGTTAAATGATAATAAAATAGCTAAAATGAATACACTTGTTTTAAATATCCTCATGACTTTTTGTTTTATTAATGTTTTGCCTTTGTGGCCTTTCTATTAATAAGACAACTAAAAATCGATTTACCCTACCTATCAATAATTTTTGTAAAAAAAAGGTTGGTTTAAATACATAAACCAACCTTTAAACTTTATTTTATTTTCTGTTTTTTTAAAAATCGAAGCCAAGTGAAAATTGCCAAACTCTGTTTTGAGGGCTGCCCTCGTCATAAATATCACCCATTCCCAAATGGTACCGCACCCCTAAAGTTACTCCAGATTTGGTTTTAAAACCACCACCAAAGTTAAAGCCCCAATCGAAATTATTCGGATCAAACTCTTGCGAAGTGTCAAAAAGACCAAAATTACTGTCAAACTCCTCTTTATGTGAAATGGCCAAGCCAATTTGTGGTCCCGTTTCTAAATAGAAGGTTGATGCAGGATAAATCTTTAATGATAATGGAAGATTTAAATAATCAAGCTTTTGCGTAAATGTGCCACTACCGTCTTTTAGTTCGTACCCTTGTTGCGAATAAAGTAACTCTACTTGCAGAGCCGCTGATTCTGCTATAAACGATTCGCCATAAAGCCCGATATGAAATCCGTGACGTTGACCGGTTTCTGTTTCGCCATCAAAACTAACAGCAGCTAAATTGTATCCGAATTTTAATCCTGTATTTGATGTGCCGCTTTTGCCGTCTTGGGCTGTTACGTTCATTAAAATTGCTAAAATCGATAAGATTGTTAAAAAATAGGTTTTCATAATTATAAAGATTTTGGGTTCTTATAGTTTTTTATTTTCCGCCGTTGGCTTGCAAATCGGCTATGCATTGTGCATCCAATTGTGGAGCGCTTCCGGAATTGACCACATTGCCAATGGCTGAACCAGATTCGGCTTCCCAATACATTAAACAATTTTCAACATTGCAGTGTTTGGGGTGTTCTTCGTCTTCATGGTCACTTTGAAGTGCAGCCCCTAGATTGGTCAATCCTAAAATATGGCCAAATTCGTGGGTTATTACTGTGGTTTCTAAAACAGACCGATTGGGTTCTGTTGGACTATTGCTGAATTCTCTGATAGTTTCTTCGTAAATAACAAAGGACGTATTCCAATATGCTGACCCTAAAACTACGTTGTCATCATCATTTTTATCAGACTCGCCGTCCACGAAAAGTGCCCAAACAGCAATCGTATTACCGTTGTTGTAATTGGTGCGATGGGTGTTTTCAATATCTGCAATCTCATCAATAGTGAAGGTGGTTTTTCCTGATGATGGAATGGCTTTTTTCTCAACAACAATACCATCGGGCTTGTAAGTCCTGGCTTCCAAAAAGGAGACAAAATTATTAATAGCCTGTTGGGTAGGTTCAAAACCTTCAACATAAGCCAGTTCAATTTCCATCCTAGTAAATGTGTCGTCGGAAAGTAAATCGTTGGATGAACTACCCGTAGCTTGTTTGTTTGCATTAACATTTATGGTGTCTTCCTGATTCTCAGAATTCGTGTCTTTTGAGCAACCTTGAAGTAAACCGAAAACGATTAATAACAGCATTGAGATTTTAACTTTCATATTTCCGAACTTTTTTTAACGTCCATTACAGGCTTATTATTTTGAAAACAGCTGTCCGAAAAAGGGCAGCTGTTTTAACCAACACATACGTAGCAAATACAAATCTAGTTTTATATTTGGGCTAAAACAAGAGTTATGGCTGCATTTGTTGTGCTTTGTAATTGGATAGAATTCTCAGTGTAACTGGTTACTTTCCATTTGCTGTTAAGTAATTCGAAAGTGGCGTTTCCAGTAAAATAAAAGCTTAGGTAAATATTTGTTTCTGAGGCTACTTCGTAAGTGCCTTCAATATTACTGATTGTACTGTTAACTATATTGGTAGCCGTACAGTTTAAGTTATCAGCAAAATCGATGGTGAATTCGGCAAATTCGTTTGCTTTATCTACACCGGCTGAGATAAACGACTGTACTTTAAATGAACCTTCAATTAAAATGGTTTCTAAATTTTTAGCGTTTTCTTTGGCTTCTTCTTCCTCGTCGATTTTATTTTGTAAATCCATGTCGCTGCTAATTTCAACTACGCTGTTGCTTTGTCCGTTTAAACTAGCCGTAATAGGGTAGTTTATGTCAGCGAAACTATTCAAGATGGCAATCAGGTTGTAGTTAATTATGATGCGCCAAATAATGAAAACTTAGATGATTTTATGAGATTGGATGCCTCAATGAACTATAATTTTAATATTTCTAATAATACCCTGGCAACATTACGAGCCGGCGTTATTAATTTTTTAAACAGAAGGAACAGTGTTAATCGTTATTACGAAGTGGATTCTAACGACTCTAATTCTGCTGTTTTAATAGATAATAATTCAATTGGCTTAACTCCAAACTTAAGTTTTCGTGTACAGTTTTAAAATATAAAAATCGATAAAAAGCATTTTTAGACGATAAAATGTTGTTTTTTGTGGTTTTTTTTCTATGTTTGTAAAACAAAATTAAAAGTAATGAAAAAGATATCTCTACTTGTTCTATTGAGTTTATCGGCATTTATATCCAAAGCCCAAAGTGACATTGATGCACTTTTAGCCGCTGGTGTTGATGATGCACAGCGTTTTGCAAACGATTATTTAATGCCAGGAACCAATGGTTTAATGCACAGTATGAATGCCAGCTGGTTTAATACCGCTGATGCTAAACCTTTAGGTGGTTTTGAAATTTCAGTTGTTGTTAATGCTTCGTCTGTGAAGGATGAAAACAAAATGTTCAATTTAAACACGGCCAATTATAATAATATAGCTTTTCCTGATAGTTCACCTTCAAAAATGGTATCGACGGTATTAGGGGAAAATGACCCAGCCATTTTTGTTGAAGTAGAATATGAGGATCCTATTTTTGGAAGCCAAACAGAGACCATTGAATTACCAAATGGTATAGGATCTAGTAGTGCTAATTTATTGCCAACGGCCTTTATTCAGGGTGCTTTGGGCCTTAGTAAGGGTATAGAGGTTAAAGCGAGATTTGTTCCAAAAATAGATACAGATGATGTAGCTTTAAGTATGTACGGAGCAGGCTTACAATTTGAAATGACTAAATGGTTGCCCGCTGATAAATTATGGCCAGTCGCCATTTCTGGTTTAGTTGCGTATACTCATTTGGATGGATCTTACGATTTAACAGATTCTTCAATAATTGATGGTGAAAATCAACGGATAGAAAACAGCACCAATACCTGGTTGTTCCAACTTATTGCTTCAACAAAAATGCCCGTTATTAATTTTTATGGCGGTTTAGGAATGATAAAAGGAAAATCTGAATCTGACCTATTGGGAACTTATAGGGTTACTAATGGTTTTATTACATCAGAGCCAATTGTTGACCCTTTTTCAGTGTCCAGTGAATTATCCTCAGTAAGAGGAACTGCCGGACTTAAATTAAAGTTAGGATTTTTTAGGCTTAACGCTGAATACCATATTTCAGAATTCAATGCCTTTTCATTAGGTATAAACTTTGGGTTTAGATAATGAAACACCAGTAAAAAAATAATTTATTTAGTTTTAGTTAGTTATATTTAATTTTTGTTTAAAAGTGCGGGATTTAGTCCTGCACTTTTTTATTAAGAGCGTTTTAATTCGTAATTTCGCATGACTTAAATCATAAATTAGCTGGTGTTTAGGCCAGATATTTGACATATTTAAAAATTATTTAACACGTAACTAAAAAATAAGTAAAAATGAAAGTAACAGTAGTAGGTGCAGGAGCAGTTGGTGCAAGTTGTGCAGAGTATATTGCTATTAAAAATTTCGCTTCAGAAGTTGTATTGCTTGATATTAAAGAAGGCTATGCAGAAGGGAAGGCTATGGATTTAATGCAATGTGCCTCATTAAACGGATTTGATACAAAAATTACAGGTGTAACCAACGATTACAGTAAAACTGCGAATAGTGATATTTGTGTTATTACTTCGGGAATTCCGCGTAAGCCAGGAATGACCCGCGAAGAATTAATTGGTATTAATGCCGGTATTGTAAAATCTGTATCTACAAGTTTACTTGAACATTCTCCAAACATGATTCTTATTGTGGTAAGTAATCCAATGGACACTATGACCTACTTGGCGCATAAGTCGCTTGGTATTCCAAAGAACAGAATTATAGGCATGGGAGGTGCATTAGATTCAGCTCGCTTTAAATACAGATTGGCAGAGGCTTTAGGAGCGCCTATTAGCGATGTTGACGGTATGGTAGTTGGTGGACACAGTGATACGGGAATGGTTCCTTTAACGTCTCACGCTACTAGAAACAGTATTAAGGTTTCTGAGTTTTTAAGTGAAGATCGTTTAGAGCAGGTTGCTGCTGATACTAAAGTTGGTGGGGCGACTTTAACAAAATTATTAGGTACTTCTGCTTGGTATGCGCCAGGTGCTGCCGTTAGCGGATTGGTTCAAGCTATTGCATGCGACCAGAAGAAAATATACCCTTGTTCTACGTTTTTAGAAGGCGAATACGGTTTAAATGACATCTGCATTGGTGTACCGGTGGTTTTAGGAAAAGGTGGTATTGAAAAAATCGTTGACATTCCTCTAAGCGATGCAGAAAAAGAACACATGAAATCGAGTGCGGAAGGTGTTAAAAAGACCAACGGACTGTTGGACGTATAACAAACAAATTTTCGAATAACAAAAAAGCCATCAAAATTTTGATGGCTTTTTTATTGATTACTATTCTTCTTTTTCAGTAAAAATAATCTTTTTTAATTCTTCTTTTTCTTTAATAGCTTTTTCTTTTTGAGTTTTAATTTTTTCTTCTAATTCGTTAAGTTTTTCGTTAGCTTTTTTAATAGCGTCTTCTTTTTTCTCAATTTCTTCAGCCTCAACTTCTTTGTTTTGTTTGGCTTCTTCCAGACGTTCTTTCGCTTTTTTTACTTTTTCACGACCTTTAACCAATACATCTTCACTCGAGGCGATTTTGTATTCTTTCTCTTCAACTTTGTCTTGAGCCTCTTCAGAGCGATAACGACCAAATTCTTTACCAGTCAAATTGCCTTTGTTTTTTCCGTAGGCGTTTCCTTGGTTTTCTTTTGTTTTCTCTTTCAATAGAACGTCACGATCATTGGCAGGTTCATTCTTTTTAATCTTTTCTTTGAGCGCTGTTACTTCCTTTTTAGAATGGTCTTCAATATCATCTTTTTGGCCTTTTGCCTTTTCTTGGCCTTTTTTCTTTAATTCCTTTGCTTCAGAATTTCCCTTTTGTTTAATGTTTTCTTTTTTGTGTTCTAAGCTTTTGCCTTTTTCTTGAGCTGATACGTTTTGGAACCCTATGAATGCAAAAATTATAGCTATTGAAAATATAAGTTTTAAATTTTTCATCTTTTATTTTTATTAAATACTATCTAATTCTTTTAATTGTTCTTCAACTTCATTGGTCGTTTCTTCCAAGCTTTCAATGCCTTGGTTGATGTTGACTTCAATGGAATCTATTTTTTTGATAGCCTTTTCTACCAACTCCTGTTCTTTTTTCTTGTTATCTACGCATGATATAAAAAATAACATGCTTAAAAATAGAAAGAGTAATTGTTTCATAAATTTTAATTTTTAAGGTTAATTAAGTTTAATGCATCAGTTTTATCTGACGTTAAATTATTCAATTATATTATATACGTGAAAAATTGGTCTATTGGTTGTCAACTAGAAATGGTTTAACTTCTGTTAATAGAAACAAAGTCTATAAAATGGCAATTATTTTTTTATATTTGGCGCATGGTGGCAAGATGGTGCATTAGCATTTTTATTTTTACCCTTACATTGTTTGGAGTGGTGAGTCAACAGCAAGTGGCTCTACCAAACCAAGAGATTGTATTGGAGTTTACAGATATTGATTTATCTGCAGAACATGCACAAGGCACTATTGATGCGATTAAAAAGCAATTACAAGAACTTGGTGCCGAAAATATCCAAGTCAATACCGAGGAAGGGCATGTAAACATTGCTTATTACAGTTCATCTGACACAGCAAGCATTAAAAAAACACTTTCTAACGGCAGTTATTTAGCGCTCAACTGTACAGCAAATTCTAAATCCGAAAAGCCATCTGTACCTTCAGAGAACAATGATGTCGCACATTACAATTTCGATGTTTTTGAAATTCAAAATGATGATGGTCATGGTAGAAATTTAAATGGAAACCTCGTTCTTGAAGTAGAGACTAAAAGCGATCGTTTTTTAGAACCCAATTTCCATCTGTTTTGCAATCAAATTGGCTCAAGAAATGAAAATGAGTCTGTAGAACTAGCTTATGCCATTCGAAGAAATATTGCCGTTGCAATAAAAGATACACCTCATAAAATTCCCGAAGGTCGTGCCGGACCAACATTTTACTAGGAAGTTTGTAATTTCCGCACCTACATTAAATTACCCGAGAGTCGTTGTAACATAAGTTGTACGGCTATAAATTCAATAAACAAATAAAAATTGTCAAATCATAAGGTAAATGATTTATTTTCCCGTTTTATAATTTGACATTAAACAATATAACAATGCAAAACAAAGGATTAGTAAAATTATTCGCGATTTTGTTTGGTTTGGTCAGTCTTTATCAGCTGTCCTTTACATTCAAAGCCAATTCTATTGAAAGTGAGGCTGAAGAAATAGCCATCAACAAAATTTCAGAATCAGAAGATGATTACCGTGGCAAGCGCAGCCAAGAAGAAGCCAATTATCTTCAATCTATTGCTACCGATACAGTTTACAATATAGGAATAGCAAAATTCACTTATAACGAGGTGAAGCAAAAGGCCATGAATCTTGGCTTGGATTTAAAAGGAGGTATAAACGTAATCCTTCAGGTGTCTGTAAAAGACATTTTGAAAGGCTTGGCCAACAATACCACAGACCCTGTTTTTAACAAAGCTTTAGAAGATGCTTCAGAGCTTCAAAAGAACAGTCAAAATACGTATCTACAAGATTTTTTCACTGCTTTTGACAAAATAAAAGGCGAGACCAAATTAGCCTCACCAGACATTTTTTACACCAAAGCTTTAGATGGTGAAATTGACGGAAGCATGAGTGATGATGAGGTTAAGGATATTATTGAAACCAAAATTGATGAGTCGATTGTTTCTGCATTCGAAGTATTGCGTAAACGTATTGACGAGTTTGGTGTAACCTCGCCAAATATTCAACGTTTAGGAACTTCAGGACGTATTTTAGTGGAGTTGCCAGGTGTTAAAGATGTAGAAAGAGCAAAATCTCTTTTACAAAGTACTGCGCAGTTAGAGTTTTGGGATGCTTATAAAGGTGAGCAGTTCTACCAATTTATATCTCAAGCCGATGCCGTTTTAAAGGATATTGTTGAAGATGATACGCAAACCGTTGAGGTAGAAAGCCAAGATGAGGAAGATGCGCAAGATTCACAAATTGATGATTTATTAGGTGATAGTGAAACCGATTCAACAGCGGTAGATAACAATATCAACCCATTAGGGAAATTAATTAAAGGTGTGGGTTACCAAGGTGGTCCTATTATTGCCAAGTTCGAAATTAAAGATAAAGCAACAGTTTTAGACTATCTTAACAGACCTGAAGTAAGAGCATTGCTTCCAGCAGAAATGCGTTATACGAAATTCGTTTTCGGAAAACCTGAACAGAATAGTGAGTTGGTTGATTTGTACGGGTTAATTGGTAATCGTGAAAATGTGCCACAATTAAGTGGGGCTGTAGTTACCGATGCTAGAAACCAGTTTGGCCCAACGGGTAAATCTGAGGTGTCTATGCAAATGAACTCAAAAGGTGCTAAAATTTGGGAAGAAATGACAGGTAATGCCTATCAGCAAGGTAGCCAAATTGCTATTGTTTTAGATGATGTGGTTTATTCTGCACCGGGTGTAACTTCTGGACCAATTGCTGGAGGGAGTTCTTCTATTTCTGGAGATTTCACACTTAACGAAGCGATTGATTTAGCAAATGTATTAAGAGCAGGTAAATTACCGGCTTCGGCAGATATTATTCAAAGTGAAGTTGTTGGACCTTCTTTAGGTCAAGAGGCTATTGACAGCGGTACAACATCGTTCTTAATTGCATTGGCGTTAGTATTGCTTTGGATGATTTTCTACTACGGAAAAGCAGGTGCATTTGCCGATACCGCTATGATATTGAATATTGTTTTAATTTTCGGCGTATTGTCTGGTTTGGGAGCCGTGTTGACACTTCCTGGTATTGCAGGTATCGTACTTACCATTGGTATGTCGGTTGATGCGAACGTACTTATTTTTGAGCGTATTCGAGAAGAATTGGCCAAAGGAAAAGGACAAATTGAGTCTGTTAAAGATGGTTTTAGCAATGCCTTGTCATCTATTTTAGATGCTAATATCACAACAGGTTTAACGGCATTAATTTTATTTGTGTTCGGTACAGGACCAATTAAAGGATTTGCTACGACCTTACTTATAGGTATTTTGACATCTCTTTTTACCGCTATTTTTATTACTCGATTGTTAATTGATTGGTACGTAGATAGAGGTGGTAAATTAGATTTCTCTACAGGAATAACTAAAAACCTATTCAGAAACATAAGCATCGAATTCTTGAAAAAACGTAAAACCGCTTACATTATCTCAGGAGTGCTTATCGTTTTAAGTTTAGGGTCGTTATTAACAAATGGGTTAGATCAAGGTGTCGATTTTGTTGGAGGTAGAACGTACCAAGTTCGTTTTGCCAACGATATCAGTGCAGAGGAAATTACCAACGTATTATCTCAGCCAGATGTTTTTGCGAGTGCCGATGCTAAAACTTTTGGAGATGCCAACCAATTAAAAATCACTACAAAATATAAGGTTAACGAATCGGGGGCTGAGGTTGATGAAGAAATAAGAAAAACACTTTACAATGCTTTAGTACCTTATTTGGAAGGTGTGTCGTACGAACAGTTTATGGATCTTAACGATGAAAATAAACAAGTTGGCTTATTGGAATCGTACAAAGTAACTCCAACTATTGCTGATGATATTAAGCAAGCCTCTATTTGGGCTATTTTAGGCTCGTTGATTGTGGTATTCTTGTATATCTTATTCCGCTTTAAAAAATGGCAATATTCATTGGGTGCGGTTGCTGCCGTATTCCACGATGTGTTGATTGTTTTGGGTGTATTCTCAATTACTTACAAATTCATGCCATTCAACATGGAAATCAATCAAGCGTTTATTGCTGCCATTCTTACGGTAATAGGTTACTCGTTAAACGATACCGTGGTTGTGTTCGATAGAATTCGCGAGTTCTTTAACGAGCATACCAGCTGGCCATTTAATCGTGTGGTGAATGCTTCATTAAGCAGTACTTTAAGTAGAACGTTAAATACTTCGTTAACTACACTTGTAGTATTGTTGGCTATCTTTATTTTTGGTGGCGATTCTATTAGAGGGTTTATGTTTGCTTTAATTGTTGGTGTAATTGTGGGTACGTACTCATCATTATTTATTGCAACACCAATCATGTACGATTCAGTAAATAAATTAGAAGATAATAAGAAGAACTAAGACTAACTCGAAATTTCTTCTTAAAGCCTATCAACTTTTGTTGGTAGGCTTTTTTTATTACTAGGCTCCATATAAACATATGAATCGATTAAAATTAACTTTTTGTTATATTGTTCTCAAAAATAAAATTATGATCTTTAAGCTTATTTTTTTCCATGATTTTAAAGCAAACTTATAATTATATTTTATTTAAGGTGTTCCTGCTCATTGGTTTTGTGGGTATGGCGCAGACTGTAAAAATTCAAGGAACCATTTTAGAACAAACCAGTAATCAGCCTTTGGCCTATGCTACGGTCATGTTGGTCGATAGAGATACCAATGAGCCTATTTCGGGCACAACCACTACCGAGGAAGGTTCTTTTGTTTTAAAAACGGAAGCGACCAAATTTTATATAAAAGTGAGTTTTATTGGTTTTTTTACAAAGACCATACGAGATTTCCAGATTAGCAATGACACCATAGATTTGGGAACCACCTACCTTTCTGAAGATGCCGAACAGCTTGACCAAGTTTTGGTGCAGGCCGAAGTGTCCCGAACGGAATTCAAATTAGATAAGCGTGTTTTTAATGTGGGTAAAGACATAGCTAGCACCGGTGCCAGCGCTTTGGAAGTGCTTAACAATGTTCCTTCCGTAAATGTAAATATCGAAGGTGCAATCAGTCTTCGCGGAAACACCGGCGTACAAGTGCTTATAAATGGTAAGCCTTCCATTTTAACCGATGATGGTGGTGCATTAGGAAGCATCACTGCCGATATGATTGAGAGCATTGAAATCATCACCAATCCATCAGCAAAATATGATGCCGAGGGCACTTCTGGCATTATCAATATTATTATAAAAAAAGAGGAGCGTAAAGGGTTGAATGGGTCTGTAAGTTTAAATACGGGTGTTCCAGATAATCATAGTATTGGTATAAGTTTAAACCGGCGTTCAGAAAAGTTTAATCTGTTTACCCAACTTGGTTTGGGACGTAGAAGTTATCCCCGCGACAGCGAAAACATTAATGCTGATTTAATAAACGACAGCACTCTTTATAGCAACGGAATAGATTATAGAAATGAAAAATTCTATAACATTACTTTGGGTACAGATTATTATATAACCCCCACCAACGTGTTGACCCTTTCGGGAAATTTTGCCTATGAAATTGAGGACCAACCATCGTCTTATAATTTTAGCCTTTTTGATGAAAATGAGGCTTTGCAGTCTGAATGGAAGCGTTCTGAAAGTACAGAAGCCACCAACCCCAAATGGCAATATGAACTGATTTATAAAAAAGATTTTGAAGACCACGAAGACCACGATTTGTTGTTCAGTGCCACAGGACGATCGTTTGCAAAAGATTTAACATCGCTCTTTATCGATAAAACCATTTCTGGTAAGTATAAAGATGGTTCACAAAAAACAAGAACCGATTTTGCCGAAGATAATTTCACCTTTAAGTTAGATTATACCAAACCTTTTTCAGAACAATGGAGCATTGAAACGGGGGCGCAATACAACATAAATGATGTAAGTAATGATTACGAAGTTGAAAATTTAGTAAATGGAAATTTTGAAACGGATATGGGGCTTACCAACATTTTTAATTATGACCAAAAAGTATTGGGTGCCTATTTTTCGGCTGCTTACGAAGGTGAGAAGTGGGGTTTAAAAGGTGGTATGCGTTTAGAGCAAACCGATTTAAAAACCCTTTTGGAAAACACAGACAAAAGCAATAATCAGAATTACACCAATTTATTCCCAAGTGTGCATACATCTTATAGGTTTTCTGAAGTTTTGTCGATGCAGGCAGGATATTCTAAACGGATTTACAGGCCACGTCTTTGGGATTTAAACCCGTTTTTCAATATCCGGAACAGTTTTAGCATCCGGCAAGGAAACCCAGAATTGATGCCCGAATTTACAGATTCGTATGAGGTAACCACCATTTTAGATATTGGGAAAACATCGTTAAATTTTGGAGTATATCATCGCTACACTACCGATATGATAGAACGCATTACCACCTCTCAAGATAATGTAAACAGAACAAGGCCAGAAAACGTTGGAACCAACAGCACTTTGGGTATTGAGTTTAATACAAAATATTCGCCTATTGATTGGTTAACTTTTAATGTTGATTTTAACTACAATAGTTTTAATAGGGAGGGGATTTTTGAATCTCAGGTATTCGATTTTAAAGGTGACCAGTGGAGTTCTAAACTTATGGCAAAACTCAAATTACCCGCAAATATCGATTTTGAAGCAACAGGTAATTACCAATCAGAATATAAAACGGTACAAGGTAATAACAGTGATATTGCTTTCCTTGACTTAGGCCTAAGGAAAAAAATACTAGATGGTAAAGGTGTTTTAAATGTAGGTGTTCGTGATGTGTTCGCTTCGCGATACTTTGAAAGTTTTACCACTCAAAATACATTTACAAACTTTTCTAGAAGTACTCGTGGTCGTTTCGTAACCCTAGGTTTTAGTTATGGTTTTGGAAAAGGTGAGGCCATGGAATATAGTGGCGGAAGGCGCCACTGATTTTAGTCTTTTAAATTTAAAAGATAGTATTGCTTAGACCGGCATTAATTAATAACCAGCTGCTTGCCCGTCTTTTCTACTTTCCGAAGCGCCATGGTACACTTGGTTTTCTTTGTCCCATAAAATAGCTTGGTATCCGCCATATCTACCTCGGCCAAAACCCACCTTATGCCTTTTGCCTATAAGACCTCTTACTGTTTGATATGAAATGCCAGATTCTACCCTGACTTCTCCTGTTCCTTCCTGAGGATCCCCTGTTGGAGTAGAAGAACCTGAGTGGTCCCAACGAGGTGCGTCCCCGGCTTCCTGTAAATTCATTCCAAAGTCAATGAGGTTCATTACTATTTGGGTATGACCTTGTGGTTGAAAGTCACCCCCCATAACACCAAAGCTTACAAATGGTTCTGAATCTTTTGTGATAAAAGCAGGAATAATGGTGTGAAAAGGCCTTTTGTTGGGTTCATAAGTGTTGACTTGCCCACTTTTTAAACTGAACAGCTCGCCACGATTTTGAAGCATAAAGCCTAGTTTAGGAGGAACCATTCCTGAGCCCATACCTCGATAATTACTTTGAATTAATGAAACCATATTTCCATCTTTGTCAGCAACCGTCATGTAAATAGTTTCACCAGCACTTATTTCACCAGCCGTATACTTTGAAGCGCTGTCTTTAATTAGTTTCCTTCTTTCATCAGCATAACTATCCGATAGTAATCTTGTAACAGGCACTTTAGCAAAATCCATGTCAGCATAGTATTTTGCTCTGTCTTCAAAAGCTAACTTTTTAGCCTCTGTGAATAGGTGAAGGTGCTCTGTGCTTCCAAATTCAATATTAGAAAAGTTGTAACCTTCTAATATTTGAAGCATTTGTAGTGCGGCTATTCCTTGTCCATTTGGAGGAAGTTCCCAAACATCATATCCTCTATAGTTTACCGAAACTGGCTCTACCCATTCAGAATGATGCTCAGCTAAATCTTTTTCTGACAAGAAGCCACCTTGGTCTTGTATAAAATTTGCTATTGTTTTTGCGATGTCACCTTTGTAAAAAGCATCTCGCCCTTCTTTGGTAATTTTTTTATAAGTGTTAGCCAGATAAGGGTTTTTGTATATTTCCCCTTCGTCTACCAAGTTACCCTTGTTTTGTTTAATATAAGTGTCTTCAATATTTGGATAGCCCATATTCATATAATAAGGGATAGATCTTTGCATATACCAAGCAATAAGTTGGGTTAGGGGGAAACCGGTCTCTGCATAAGATATGGCTGGAGCCATAATGTTCTCCATTTTTATGGAGCCAAATTTTTTATGTAGTTCAAACCAACCATCTACAGTGCCAGGAACACTAACAGGAAGCGGTCCAAAAGCAGGTATTTTTTCCATACCTTTTTCCTTAAAATACCCTAATGTTAACCCTATAGGAGATCTTCCGCTGGCATTAAGTCCATAAAGCTTTTTAGTTTTTGCATCCCAAACAATGGCGAACAAATCGCCTCCAATACCACATCCTGTAGGTTCCATTAGTCCTAATGCCGCATTAGCTCCAATAGCTGCATCAATGGCATTTCCACCATTTTTAAGTATGTCCAGACCTATTTGGGTCGCCAGTGGATGGCTTGTTGCAACCATTCCGTTTCGTGATAATACTTCAGATCTGGTAGCAAAAGATGCACCTGTCACTCTATCTTGACTGAATAAAAAGAAGTTAAATATGAAACTTGCTGAAATACTTAGAATAAATGCTTTCATAAGATTACTTTTAAAGTTACCCGTTGCTATGAGCTTTTAGTGCCTGAGTAAAGGATATAAAACTTAAATATATGCATTTTTTAATTGCATGCCTTCGTCGTTAAAGGAAGATTTATGAAGTTTTTTAGAAGGTCAAGTTCTGTGGTTTTTAAAAACTCAAACTATCTCCAACTTGAAGATTCCAGGTGTCTGCAAGTCCTGCATTAACTTCCAATACATATTGTGCGGGTTGGTTTGATGGTAATGCTGACTCATCAAAAGGCTTGGCGTTTTTTTGAAAGCTCACAATCTTTTTGTTTGTTCCAATATAAATGAGGTCTAATGGTATTTGCGTGTTTTTCATGTAAAAATACCGTAGGCGTTCGTCATCAAAAACAAACAACATGCCTTGTGTGTTTTTCATACTGCTGCGGTACATGAGCCCAGTTTCACGGTCAAACTCGGTATCGGCAATTTCGATATCTAAAGTTACTAAGGTAGAATCGGTCCTTTTATAAATATTGAGTTCGCCTTCCTTTTTAAAAGAAACTTCGGTTTGTTTTATTTCTTTTTTATCATTTTTACAAGCACCAAAAGCCAATAAAAACATTAATAAAACACCAAAAAAATACCGAATGGAGTGCATATTACGTTGTAGCATTTTTAGGTTTGTAAACAAACATAAAGTACAGGCCAATAAGTATAAATGGGATACTGAGCCATTGCCCAGTATTTAGCCCGAACCAATTAATGTATTCGTCGCCTTGGGGTTCTTTAACAAACTCCACAAAAAAGCGGACGGTCCAAAGCAGGATTAAAAACAGTCCAAATAAAAATCCGTTTTGGTTCTTCTTTTCGGTTTTTGAATAGAAATACCATAAAATGAAGAACACAAAAATATAGCAAAACGATTCGTAAAGTTGCGCGGGATGGCGGTATGGCACTTGCTCCAATAATTCTGGATTACCGGCAATGGCATCGTATGCTTTTTGCACGTTCTTGGTGCCAGCAATGCGCATGGCTTCATACTTATTATAAAAATCTTGAATAAAGCGTACGCCCAACGGGAAATCGCCCGATTCTTTTCCAATAATTTCCGAATTGATGAAATTTCCAATTCTAATAAAAATAGCACCCGATGCTACTGAAATAACCACGCGATCTAAAATCCATAGCAACGATTTGTACTTGTATTTTCTTCGGTATAGATACATGCCAATAATAATACCGATGGCTGCACCGTGACTAGCCAATCCTTGAAATCCGGTAAACTCAAAGCCGCCTTTAAACTTAAAAGGCAGGAATATGCTAAAAAAGTCTTCTGATATCAATTCGGATTGATAAAATAGCACATGTCCCAATCTAGCGCCTAACATAGTAGCCAAAACGGTGTAAATAAAAAGTGGGTCTAGATAATCTAAAGACACTTTTTCTTTGGTGAAAATACGTTTCATGATATACCAACCTAAAATAAAGGCCACTACCCACATGAGGCTATAAAAGTGAAGTTTAAAATTTCCAGCAATATCAATGCCCGTAATTGGGTTCCAGTCGAATTTTAAGAGTTGCATATATGTTGTTTTTCGCCGTAAATATAACGTATTGCAAAGTGTTTTGTGTTAAAGTTTATTTAAGAAGTTCTATAATTTCAACTTCAAAAATAAGGTTTGATTTTTCAGGAATACCACGTGTGCCCGATTCGCCATAAGCCAAATGATACGGAATAAATAAGGTGGCTTTATCGCCCACGCTTAGTTGTTGTAGTCCCTCTTTAAACCCGGGAATCATACTGGCGTCTGGACCAATGTTGGCTGCGATAGGTTGGTATCTATCTGAAGCTTTTCGTAGTGGATTAACCGCATCTAAAGCTTCTGCAATTTCAAGTTTACTGGTTTCCAATAATTTTCCGTTTTCAAAATAAACGGCATAATGGGTTAAAACCTCGGCATCTTCAGGCAGTTTTTTCCCAGTGCCTTTTTCAGAAATGTAATATTGTAATCCCGATTCCAATGAGGAAGCTTGTGCTTTTTGGTTTTCAAATTTCTCTTTTGATGCTTTTAAAATAGCTTCAGCTTTAGCCTTTTTTTCTCTCTCTAGATGTTCAGCTTCAATAAAATGATTTTTAAAAATTTCAGGAGCATCAAATCTCTTGGCTAATTTTCCTTTTCTGATAATTTTCACTTCCTGAATAGTATCACCTTGCTCAATCGAGTCGACCACCTCTAGTCCTAAAACGATTTCACCAAAAACCGTATGGCAACTTACACGACGGTTTTCACAGTTTTTTGGATGACCGTCTTCGTCAAAAGCATCCAACCAAGGCGTAGCTTTGTGAGTGATGTAAAACTGACTGCCATTAGTGCCAAAACCAGAATTCGCCATGGCCAAAACACCTTTTTTGTCGTGTTTTAAACTAGGGTCGAACTCGTCGTTAAATCGGTAACCTGGGTTGCCAGACCCATCGCCATTGGGGTCGCCGCCTTGAATCATAAAATCTGGAATAACACGGTGGAATATTAATCCGTTATAAAAATTTTTCTTTTTTAACGAATCGTTCACCAAGGTATTGGTGCCTTCCGCCAACGATATAAAATTAGCTACGGTAGTAGGCGTTTTTTCTTGTTCGAGCTTAGCTACCATAATGCCTTTGTTGGTAGTAAATTCAGCATACATGCCGTCTTCAAGCTCAGGGTAAGGTGCTTTGCAAGATGAAAATTGGACAATAAATATGAGCAATAAAACTTTACAAGCTAATTTGAGTGGTGCCATTTTAATTGGTTTGATTGGAGGTAATTGAATTTACGGTTACTTCACAAACTAAAGGTGTGTTGCTGCCTATTCTGTTTTCATCGCCGTAATAGCCGTATGCTTTTTGCGATGGGAATAAAAAAGTAACGGTTTCACCAGATTTCATAAGTTTTAAACCTTCGCGAAGGCCAGTAAAAATCTCTTCTCTGTCCATGGCATAGCTCTGCGTTTTTAAATCTTCGGCAGAATATATAACACTTCCGTTTAACGATTTTATATCATAGTTAAAGTTGACAATATCACCAAAAGCAGGGGTTTTTAAGGTATCGTTTTCAATTTTAGTATTGTAGTAGTACCAGAAACCAGTTTCTGAAGTGAGATACTCCTGTTGTTGCTTTTTTAATATTTTCTCTATGGAAGCCTGTTCTTTGGCATTCAATTTTTTGTTGCGTTCAATCGATGCATCAATAAACGACCCAGATTTCACAGAAATGGGGCGTCGTGCTTCGGGTGTTTTACAGCTAAAAAGCAATAAAACAAAAGCGAGTTTTAGTAATTTATTCATTATTCAGGGCTTTATTATAACTAGGCAATATACTAATAAATTTTTCAACGGTTTCGTGTAGTGATAAATGGCTCCTGCCTCCCGCAGCGTTAATGTGCCCTCCACCGTTAAAGTGTGCTCTAGACATTTCATTAACCGAAAAGTTGCCTTTTGACCGCAGAGATATTTTTATGATGCCTTCTTGTTTGTCTTCAATAAAAATGACAGCTAAAATAATACCGTCCAACGAAAGGCCATAATTCACAACACCTTCAGTGTCACCCTTTTTGTAATTGAATTGGTTGAGTTCTTCTTGGGAAAGCGTAATGTAAGCTGTTCTAGATTCTGGTATGACCTTTAAATTACTGAGCGCACGGCCTAACAGTTGTAGGCTTTCATAACTATTGGAATCAAAAATATGGTTGTGTATTTCAGAGTTGTTAGCACCTCTTTCAATCAAATTGGCAACTACATGGTGCGTGGTACTTGAAGTAGACGCAAATCGAAACGACCCCGTATCGGTCATAATACCTACATATAAACAGGTGGCGATATCTTTGTCTATTAAATTGGTGTCACCTAACATATCGATAAAATGATACACCATTTCGCAAGTAGAACTCATGCTTACGTCGCTATAAGTATAAAGCGCATAATCGTCAGGCGATTGATGGTGATCAATCATAATTTTAGTGGCCTTACTTTCTTCTAAAACGGATTCCATATCGCCCGTTCTATGGAAGGCATTAAAATCTAAAGTAAAAACAATATCGGCATCATTAATCAGAGCGTCGCAAATTCTAGATTGTGAATCGTACTTTAAAATAGCATCGCTTCCTGGAATCCATTTTAAAAACGAAGGAAAATCATTTGGTGTTATAACATGCACTTTGTGGTTGCCTTTTAAAAGAAACTGGCAAAGCCCCAATGAGGAACCAATAGCATCGCCGTCTGGGTTTTTATGAGGTACAATGACAATCTTTTTTTTTGTAGCCAATAACGCTTTAATGCCTGAGATATCTTGTTTTTTCATAGGTGACGAAGATACGATATTTTTAAAATTAGATAACTTGCATTTCATTAGAAATACATTACTTTTGCACACAAATAAAATTATAAAATGGCAACAAATAGAACATTTACCATGCTTAAGCCTGATGCGGTTGAAAAAGGACACATTGGTGCGATATTAGAAAAAATTTCGGCTTCTGGCTTTAAAATAGTAGCGATGAAATTAACGCAAATGACAAAAGCTGATGCCGAGGAGTTTTACGGTATCCATAAAGAACGTCCGTTTTTTGGTGAATTGGTTGAGTATATGACTCGTGGGCCTATTGTTGCTGCTATTTTAGAAAAAGATAATGCCGTTGATGATTTTAGAACTTTAATTGGCGCTACAAACCCAGAAGACGCTGCTGAAGGAACTATTAGAAAATTATATGCAGATTCTATAAGTGAAAATGCAGTACATGGCAGTGATAGTGATGCAAATGCTGCCATTGAAGGTGCTTTCCATTTTTCTGGTCGCGATACATTTTAAGACATATTGAAAAAACTGAATTAGAATCCTGCTTATTGGCGGGATTTTTTATGTGAAAATTTGATTGTCCGTCTTATGTTATACTATTTTGTTTTTGTCATGCTGACCTTGTTTCAGCATCTCATTATGTTTATGAATCAATATTTTATGATCATAGATGGTCATAAAAAAAGCCTATCAAAAAATGATAGGCTTTAATTGTAATTGTTAAATAGTATATCGTTAGACTACTTTTACGTTTACGGCGTTTAATCCTTTTCTACCTTCTTGTAGATCGAATTCTACAACATCACCTTCACGAATTTCATCGATTAGTCCTGAAATGTGTACGAAATGTTCTTTGTTGTTGTCCTCTTCAATAATGAATCCAAAACCTTTTGAATCGTTGAAGAATTTTACGGTACCTTTACTCATTGTATTTGTATTATATAAATTAAAGTGCCAAAGGTAATATAAATAATGATCGCTTGTTGGATTTTGGGTAATTATTTCTGTTAAAATTTAACATTTAATCATCTTAAAACCAGTTTTTTAATTATTTTCTTTCCCAATTCGTCGTTCAGCATAGTGATGATTTTTTGTTTGCCGTAACTTAACTCTTCCCTTAAAACACTCGAACTTAATTGTACGTACAGGGTCTCTCGCTCTAGGTTTACCGAAGTGGTGTAATTATTAACGCCGTTTCCCATAAGTTTGGCCCAAGCATCAGCCACATTTACCTTGTCCAAGCCTTTCTCTAACTTATTGGTTTCTATAAATTCTTTAAGTGCATCGCTTATATTGATGTGTTCGTTGTTGCGTTTGGCCATTTTATTATAATCTGTTGGTTTGATGCGTTTTGTTTAAACGATAAAGTATTACCTTTAATTCACAATAGAATTAGGGCGTAAAATTATCAAAATTTAAGCACTATAGCTTAAAAACCTCATAACTTTGATGCACCTGTTTTACTGCATTTTCGGTACGTTCGGCGTGCGTGTCACTTATAAAAAGCTGTCCAAAATTTTCATCGTCCACTAGTTTAATGATTTGTGCTACACGGTTTTCATCCAGTTTATCAAAAATATCGTCTAATAACAAAATAGGATTAACCCCACTTTGTGCTTTAATAAAGTCGAATTGCGCTAATTTCAAGGCAATTAAAAATGATTTTTGTTGTCCTTGACTGCCAAATTTTTTAATTGGGTGGTCTTCAATGTTAAAATGTAAGTCGTCTTTATGAATACCCACACTAGTATACTGTAAAGCCTTGTCTTTGTTGATAGTGCGTTGCAGTAACATATTCAAATCATCTTCAAAAAGAGGGCTGTGGTACACTAAATCAACCGCTTCGTTGCCGTTACTAATGGCTTCGTAACGCGATTTAAAAATAGGAATGAATTCTTTTAAAAATCCATTGCGCTTTTCAAAAATAATGGAGCCATATTCGGTCAATTGGCTGTTGTAAACATCTAAGGTGTCTTTGTTAAACGTGTGGTTTAAAGCAAAATATTTTAATAGGGCATTTCTCTGAGCTAGTATTTTGTTATAGTTTATCAGATGGCTCAGGTAGTTTTTGTCGCTTTGCGAAATCACGCTATCAATAAATTTCCGGCGCGTACTACTACCTTCAATAATTAAATCGCTATCGGCTGGCGATATAATGACCAAAGGTAAAAAACCAATGTGCTCGCTGAATTTTTCGTAGGCTTTTCCATTGCGTTTAATGACCTTCTTTTGTCCGCGTTTAAGACTGATGGCTACTTTTTCCGTTTTCTCTTCCTTTTCATATTCGCCATTAACTACAAAAAATTCTTCGTCGTGTTTAATGTTTTGTAGCGCTATAGGATTAAAGTAACTTTTTCCAAACGATAAATGGTAAATGGCATCAAGCACGTTGGTTTTTCCAATACCGTTATTGCCTACAATGCAATTTATTTTATCATTGAAAACGAACGATTTACTGTCGAAATTTTTATAGTTTAATAAAGAAAGTGATTTCAAAATCATACAAAAAGCAACTTATAGGGCGTTTAGGCGGTTAATGCCTAAAAAGAACTGCAAATTATTGAAAAATATCAAATAAATACCCTTTTAGTTATGAAGAAAAATTATATTTTTGCGCCACATTAATTTATACTGAATAAATGGCAACTTACAAGAAGAAAGGTTACAAACCAAAAACAAAAGTAGAGAAAGAGCAAAATATTGAAGAAGGATCAACTACTGCTGAAGTTTTTAATACGCTTGACGAAACCGCATCAAAAACAGAAGATTTTGTAGCTAAAAATCAGAAATATATTTTCATTATTATAGGTGTTGTAGCACTAGTCGTTTTAGGTTCTCTTGGTTATAAAGAGTTTATTGCTAAACCAAAGCAAACCAATGCGATGAACGATATGTTCCAAGCACAAAAATACTTTGATCAAGCCGTTACGGGTACTGCAAAAGATTCTCTTTACAATTTAGCATTGAATGGCGGTGAAGGTAAATTTGGTATGTTAGATATTATTGAGGAATATAGTGGAACACCATCTGCAAACTTGGCCACTTATTATGCAGGTACGGCTTATTTAAGATTGAAAGATTACAAAAATGCTGTAGAATACTTAAGCAATTTTAAAAGTGACGATGAAATTTTAGCGCCATTGGCTAAAGGAAATATTGGAGATGCTTTTGTACAGTTAAACCAACCGGAAGATGCTTTGGGGTACTATGAACAAGCTGCTAAAATGCGTGATAATGAATACACGACACCCATGTATTTATTTAAAGCGGGTGCTATTGCTCTAGATTTAGGAGAGGCCGATAAAGCTTTAAAGTATTTTAAAAGAATAAAAGACGATTATTCAAATTCGGCTGAAGCATCAAAAGTAGAAGTGTTTATAGGAAAAGCCCAAGTATTGGCAAATAAATAATATGGCTACGGCAAATAAAAATTTATCCGAATACGATAAAAACACAATCCCAAGCGCGAAAGATTTTCGGTTTGGGATTGTTGTTTCAGAGTGGAACGATACAATTACCGAGGGTTTGTTTCAAGGGGCTTACGGTGCATTGATAGAGAATGGTGTGCCTGCCGATGATATTATTCGGTGGGATGTACCGGGCAGTTTCGAGCTCGTTTACGGGTGTAAAAAAATGCAAGAGCAATATGTTGACGCCGTTATAGCCATTGGTAGTGTTATTCAAGGTGAAACCAAACATTTTGATTTTGTGTGTGAGGGCGTAACCCAAGGCATAAAAGACCTAAACGTGTTAAGTGATGTTCCTGTTGTTTTTTGTGTTCTTACAGACAATACGATGCAGCAAGCTATTGAGCGTTCGGGCGGTAAGCACGGTAATAAAGGTACAGAAGCCGCTATTGCAGCTATAAAAATGGCCGACCTTCGTAAAAACAGTTAGTTTTTTTCTAATGGATTTTACGTCACTGCGAGTTTTACTTTTTTGTAAAACGTGGCAGTCTGTATAAGAGAAAGATTGCCACAGTCGCACCTCCCCCGCAATGACAAATCAATTATAGTTGTTAACATTTTTTAGCAATCCAATCCTAACTTTCTCCCTATTTTTAAGTACTTTTGAAAGACAAGCAGCGCTAGATTTTGTTTAAACAACGTAAACATAGAACCTTTAATTATCAGCCTCGTTTTTCTAAAGAAGGTGAAACAAATTCTAGTTCGTCTGATAGTGATTCAGGCACCAAGGAATTTGTTTCGAAATGGCGCAGTACCAATAGCGCCAAAACCAAAGTAAGAGGTGCCATATCGATTAAAATTCTAATTTTAGTTTTGGTACTATTATTGATTTGTATGTATGTGTTGGACAAAAAATACATGTAATACAAAAACGGAGTAATTATGGGACTTTTAAAATTAAGGAAAAATAAAAAATTTAGCTATACGCCACGTTATTATGACGATAAAGGCGAAGGCAACCCTTATGAAATAAAGCACAAATTTGATGAATATCGAAAAACCGTTGGATCTAATAAAGGTATTAAATCTAGGTTCAATGATGCATGGGACGATTATAAAAACCCAGATAAGAAGGCAAATAAACGTATTTTAATTATTGTTGCTATCTTAATTTTGGTGTTTTTGTTCATCATTGATTTCGATTTATCTATTTTCTTACCCAAATAAATTTATGGCAGACATCATTCAGCTTTTACCTGACCATGTTGCGAACCAAATCGCTGCTGGAGAAGTTGTACAACGTCCGGCTTCCGTAGTTAAAGAGCTTTTAGAAAATGCCATTGATGCTGGTGCCGACACAATAAAACTTATAATAAAGGACGCTGGAAAAACGCTCGTTCAGGTTATTGATAACGGCAAGGGCATGAGCCATACTGATGCAAGGTTGAGTTTTGAACGTCATGCTACCTCAAAAATTAGAAATGCAGAAGATTTGTTTCAGTTACATACTAAAGGTTTTCGCGGGGAGGCTTTAGCTAGTATTGCAGCCATTGCCCATGTAGAATTAAAAACCAAACAGGCCGAGGACGATGTGGGAAATTGTTTGGTGATTGAAGGAAGTAATGTTGCGTCGCAAGAGGTGGTGGTCACGCCAACCGGAACATCGGTTTCTGTAAAGAACCTGTTTTTTAATATTCCAGCCCGTCGAAATTTTTTAAAATCAGACGCCGTTGAACTAAGGCACGTTACCGATGAGTTTCATCGTGTGGCTTTGGCTCATCCCAATATCGCATTTGCCATGTACAATAATGGCAGTGAGACTTTTAATTTGCCGGTGAGCAATTTTAGGCAGCGCATTGTTAATATCTTCGGAAATAAAACCAATGAAAAACTGGTGCCCGTTGAAGAAGATACCGAGGTGTTGAAAATTTCAGGCTTCGTAGGTAAACCTGAATTTGCCAAAAAAACACGAGGGGAACAGTATTTTTTTGTCAATAACCGATTCATAAAAAGCGCTTATTTAAATCATGCCATTGGATCTGCCTTTGAGGGTTTACTGAAAAGTGGAACACACTCCAGTTACTTTTTAAATCTAGAAGTTAATCCGCAAACAATAGACATAAACATCCACCCCACAAAAACCGAAATTAAGTTTGATGACGAACATACGCTTTACGCCTTGTTGCGTTCGGCTGTTAAACATAGCTTAGGACAGTTTAATATCGCTCCGGTTCTCGATTTTGATCGCGACCCCAATCTAGATACACCATACAGTTATAAAAGCAATAAAGCTGAAACTCCAAAAATTGAGGTTGATAAAAGCTTCAACCCTTTTAAAAATGAAACGAAATTTTCAGGCTCTGGGAAGCAGTCCGAATCATTTAAGCCAACACCAAATAATTGGGATAGTCTGTATGTGGGCTTAGAATCAAAAGAAAATGAAGCACAAAACGATTTTAGCGAAGTGCATTTTGAGAGTGAGGAGCATACTGCCAGTATGTTTGAAGGTGAAAACGAAGTCAGTTCAGCAAACACTACCTATCAGCTTCATAATAAATATATTGTAAGCACCATAAAATCGGGAATGTTGGTAATCGACCAGCACCGTGCGCATCAACGTATTTTGTACGAAGAATTTCTTCAAAACATAACCATTAAAGAAGCTATAAGTCAACAGCTTCTGTTTCCGTTGCAATTACACTTTTCATCCCAAGACATTCTTATTGTAAAGCAGCTTAAAGAAGATTTAGAGTATACCGGATTTGTATTTTCAAGTGTTGAAGACAATCAAATTGAAATAACAGGTGTGCCCGTTGGTGTTCCAGAAAGTGAAGTGTCTATCATTTTAGAGCAACTTATAAGTGATGTTGAGAATGAAGTGCCCGAGAGTAATTTTAGTGCCACCGATTTGCTGGCAAAATCTATGGCTAAAAGCCTGGCCATTAAAGCCGGGCAGTCATTAAAAAAAGATGAACAGGAACATTTGGTAAACCAGCTTTTTGCTTGCAAAGAACCTAATGTGTCTCCTACAAACCGAACCGCTTTTGTTACCATGAGCGTTGACGAATTGGATAAAAAATTTATATAAACTATGATGCGAATTTCAGAAACCGTTAAGCACTTAATCATTATAAATGTGATTATGTTTGTTGGAACAATTGCCATTGGTGATGGGTTACTGTTTAATAAATGGTTTTCTTTGTTTTTTCCACAAAATGATTGGTTTAAACCTTGGCAAATCTTAACACACATGTTTATGCATGGTGGTTTAATGCATTTGTTTTTTAATATGTTTGGACTTTGGATGTTTGGTACGCCAGTTGAACAGGTGCTTGGACGTAAGCGTTTTTTGTTTATTTATTTTTCAGCAGGACTCGGTGCAGTATTGCTACAGTTAGGGTACAATTTTTTTGTTTTTTATGATTTGACATCACCTTTGATTGAAAAAGGATATTCTCTTACAGACATTATTTCTGCAATGAACAGTAGCGGCTTAAATGAGGATTTGGTAAAATCAATCATTGGTAATGAAAATTTTAATAATCTTGAGGATACTTTTTATACTAGAATGGTTGGGGCATCTGGTTGTTTGATGGGTATTCTTGCCGCCTTTGGTATGATGAATCCCAATGCTGAATTGATGCTGATATTTTTACCTATTCCTATAAAAGCTAAATATTTTATTCCTGGTCTTATACTTTTGGATTTGATATCAGGTATTAGAGGTCAATCAATTTTTGGCTTTGGTAATATTGCCCATTTCGCCCACGTCGGTGGAGCATTAACGGGCTTCATCATTATGTGGTACTGGAAAAGAAATCAGTTTAATCAAAACCGTTGGTATTAAATGAGTTCGCTCTCTCAAGACATAAAATATAAACTTTCTAGACTTAATGTACTAGAAAAAATTATCGTTATAAACATAGTGGTTTTTGTATTGGGTTTGTTGTTAAAACCTTATATGATTTGGTTTAAGTTGCCCAGTGATTTTGGCGATTTTATATTAAAACCCTGGAGTATTATCACTTATGCTTTTTTGCATTTTGACCTCTGGCATCTGTTGTTCAATATGCTTTGGCTGTACTTTTTAGGACGAATGTTTTTAAACTTGTTCAGCCCGAAAATGGCATTGAATGTTTATTTTTTAGGAGCGATATGTGGAGGATTCATATTTATGTTAGGTTATACCATTTTGCCCAGTTTTTTTGGCGGGTATTCTAATTTGGTAGGAGCTTCGGCAGCTGTGCGGGCATTATTGATTTTTCTATGCGCCTATATGCCCAATCAAGAAATCCGTTTTTTCACCTTTAATTTAAAATTGTGGTACGTTGGGGCAGCCATTGTGGTTATAGATGTTTTGGGATTGTTCGGAGCTAATTCTGGTGGAAATTTGGCACATTTAGGCGGTGCTATACTGGGGTATTTTTATGCAAAACAATTATTTAAAGGTAATGATATCGGTAAAGGTTTTGAGCGCGTTATGGATACAGTGGCGGGTTGGTTTAAGCCATCCAAAAAAGGGCCGTTAAAGACCGTGCATAAGAACAAGGGTAAAATGGGCGGGTATACTAAAACAGATTTTAAGGAGTTTAATAATCAGAAGAAAATTGATGTTATTCTTGATAAAATTAGTAAAAGTGGCTACGATAGTTTAACTGCCGAAGAAAAGGAATTTTTGTTTAGATCAGGTAAGTAGTACCATGAAAAACTTAGGCTTAATAAACAAAATTATTTATTTAACAAATGTGGTTGCTGCGGTTCTACTTTTGTTGTCTTTTGTTTTTCCTTTTTTACCGCCCAAAACGTTTGCTGTTTTAGCCGTTGTGAACTTGGGGGTGTCGTTTTTAATAATTCTTAATGTGCTGTTCTTTTTCTATTGGTTGGTCAAGGTTAAAAAACATTTGACCTTATCACTGGTAGTACTCGTTATTGGTTATTTTTCTTTTGGGTCACTCTACAAGTTTTCATCTTCGAAAAAAATTGAAAATGCAAATAATATAAAGGTTATGAACTACAATGTTCGGTTGTTTAACCTTTACGAGTGGATACCTGAAAAAGGTGTTGAAACAAAAATAAAAGATTTTATAAAGGAAGAGGCACCAGATATTTTATGCCTTCAAGAATACCATCCACATAAAAATATAGATTTATCGTTCTTCAGTTATAAGTTCGAAAAGTTATCTGGAAAAAAGGCTAAATACGGACAAGCCATTTTTTCAGAATACCCAATAATTAATTCTGGCTCTATTGAATTTCCCAATACGGCTAACAATGCTATTTATGCCGATGTTGTAAAAGGCGTTGATACCATACGGGTTTATAATATTCATTTGGAATCATTGCGAATAAATACCAAACCTGAAAGTTTGCAAAAAGAAGATTCTGAGCGACTTTTAAAGCGCGTTAGTAATTCCTTTAGAATGCAGCAATTTCAAACGGAGCTGTTTTTAGAGCATAAAAAACAATGTCACTATAAAATGATTGTATGTGGTGATTTTAATAATACCGCTTTTTCATATGTATATCAAAAAATAAAAGGTGATTTAAACGATACTTTCAAAGAAGCTGGAAATGGTTTTGGACGGACCTACGATTTTAAATTTTTCCCAGTAAGAATTGATTTTATCCTTTCGGATGAGGCTTTTGAGGTTAATGGTTTTAAGACTTATGATCAACATTATTCTGACCATTACCCGATTATGACTACGTTGTGTTTGGGTGAATAAAACTAACCTTTTACATAAAAGAACAGTCCACACTATCTGCTATGATATGGATAGCCAACCCCAATCCAATTAAACGCGTTTTCTTTGGAACCAATAAAGCTAAATAAACAATCATGGCGTAATAGGTGTGCAGCGGATGAAAATGGATACTACAGCGATTGGGGTCAAAAATGGGATTGGCCAACAAGTGGTCTAAATCAATTAGTATCCCAGCGAACATAATTAAAAATGCTATTTTCCATTGTGATTTAAACCAAATTAAAGCCACAACCAAAGGAAGCAAAATATGACATCCGTAATGTGCAAATGTTTGAAGCATCAGGGAAGGTTTAGGTTTTGGGATTCTAAGTAATTCAGTGCGTTAGGGCCTTCATTAAAAAGTAAATCCAAAATACTGAGGTTAGAGATAAAACCATGCTTATTGCTGAACACTTGTGTGTAGGTCTCGAAGTTCTGAGGCACTTCTTTTTTGGCATGGACTAAAAACCGGCAATCTGTTTGGTAATCTGTTTTCTTTTGAAAAGTTTTGGTTTTTGATGTGTTTAAATCCAGTTGCAAACAATCGCCAATAGTTTCAAAACATTTTAGATTAAAATCTAAGATAAACTCTACTTTTTCAGTGAATAAAGGGTGAAGTTCGTCTTCATAAAATTCAAAAAAAGGTGATGTTCTGTAGGCTGAAAGTAATGATTTCCAATGCTGACTTTGCCAGTTTTCTTCATTAAAAATCTTTACGTCGCGATACTTTTGCCTGTTTTTTTGCGAATGCACTACCGGAATATTCAAAGCTAATTTGCCATTAGCTCCATAAACGTAAGCACGGTTACGGTAGGTTTGCTTCACAAAATTATCCTCCATTTCAAGAACAACTTCCGAAGCATTTACCATAGCCACAAATTGGGCGATGTTTGGAAAGTATGTGGGATGGATTAAAATGTTCATATACTTGTCATTCCTGCGAAGGCAGGAATCCAACTTAGTTAATTTAGTTTGATAGATTCCTGCCTTCGCAGGAATGACAAAATTAATTGTTTGCCTTCTTATGTTTCCTCCATTTGCTAAAACCTATCCATCCGAATAGTAATACTAAAAACGGAATGAAATATGAGGTAGCCTTGCCTTCTCCGCTAACGGTAGTGAAGAAGCGCTCCCAACGCGGACTAGCACCATCCCAACTCATCCAAATAAATACGGGTTTTCCAACAACGTGGTCAAATGGTACAAAACCCCATGCACGAGCATCTATAGAATTATGGCGGTTATCACCCATCATCCAATAGTAATTTTGTTTAAATGTATATTGATTGGTAGTTTCACCGTTTATTAATATTTGGTTGCCTTTTACTTGTAATGTGTTACCCTCGTACTCGGTAATAACACGTTTGTAAAGCGGTAAGTTTTTTAGGTTTATGTTAATGGTTTTTCCTTCTTCAGGGATATACAGTGGACCAAACTGATCGACATTCCAATTGTAATCTGGGTGATGCGGAAATATATTGGGGTCGCGAACACCTTTCTCTTTAATGTTAGGGGTTATACTAACAACATTGGGATGATTTTTGAATTTGGCCAAAGCTTCATTTGAAATCGCTGAAAAATAATATGTATTTTGGTTATTGATAATTCCGAAGCCATCAGTGATATCATAACGTTCTTTTACAAAATTAGGATTAAACCGATTGGTTTTTGGTTGCACGTAGTAACTAAACTGTAAATGTGCCCTGTCGGGTAATTCGTTTTTCTCGCCATTGATAAAAACAAAGCCATCACGTACTTCTAAAGTATCCCCAGCAATACCAACGCAACGTTTTACCAGATTGGTTTTTTTGTCGATGGGTTTGTAGTAGTTTCGGTCTGGATGAAAATCATTCATGTCCAGAAGGGTATCGGCTGGTTGGTTGAAAACTACAATGTCGTTACGTTCTATATCTTCAAATCCCGGAATTCTTAAATAGGGGAGTTGTAATTTGTTTTTCCATGAATTACTGCCTTTATGGTCGTCAAACAAATACGACTTTGTGCCCAATTTAGGAATGGTGTCGTGTACCATAGGAGCAGCAACCGTAGTCATTGGAACTCTTGCGCCATAATGGAATTTACTAACAAAAAGGAAATCACCAACTAAAAGTGATTTTTCTAATGAAGACGACGGAATGGTAAACGGTTGAATAAAATACGTGTGAACAATGGTTGCAGCTACGATAGCAAAAAGTATGGAACTTGTCCATTCACCAGAACCCGATTTAGGTTGTAAACTACGGTCTTCAATGTATTTTACATCGGCTGCATAATTTAAATAGTAATTGTAAAAACCTAAAGTGATGACTGCCAAAAAGGTGTCTAGAGTGGTATTTTTGCCAAAACTTCTGGCGGTCTCTACCCAAATTACAGGAAACATGATGAGGTTGACGATGGGCAAAAATAACAGAATGGTCCACCACCAAGGCCTGTTGATAATTTTCATTAAAACAGCTGCATTGTAAATTGGAGCAAAAGCTTCCCAGGCTTGTCGGCCAGCCTTAACGTACAATTTCCATGTGCCTAGCCCATGAATAACCTGAATGATTAAAATGAAAATAAACCACTGTGTCCACGTCATAATCTTAAAATTTTATTGTTTGTTTGTAGTAACACAAGTCTTTTTTGTTACACGTTTTTTATGTGTTAACCAATATTTAACACATCGTTCATGGTGAAAACACCTGTTTTTCCAGAAATCCATTCGGCAGCAATTACTGCACCCAAAGCGAACCCTTGTCTATTGTGGGCCTCGTGTTCAATAGTAATGGTATCTACCTCACTTTTATAAGTTACGGTGTGGGTTCCCGGAACATCTACAATACGTTTAGCAACAATAGGGATGGTGTTGTCAGCACTTTCGTCCAGTTTCCAATTTTTGTAGCTGCCGTGATTTTCAATAATGTCGTTCGCTAAAGAAATTGCTGTTCCACTGGGTGCATCTAATTTTTGGGTATGATGGATTTCTTCCATTGAAATGTTATACTGCTCTAAGGCGCTCATCATTTTGGCCAAGGTTTTGTTAAGCTCGAAAAAGATGTTAACACCTAAGCTGTAGTTTGATGCATAGATAAATGCACCATTTTTTTCTTTACATAAGGCTACGGCGTCGTCATATTTGTCTAACCAACCGGTAGTTCCAGAAATTACAGGAATACCATGGTTTAAACAGTTAGAGATGTTGTTGAAAGCCACATTCGGGATGCTGAAATCTATCGCTACATCGGCTTTTGTGATGTCGTAGTCGGTGTCATCTTTATCAATAGTTAAAACGACATCGTGCCCACGTTTTATGGCAATTTGCTCAATGGTTTTTCCCATTTTCCCGTATCCAAGTAATGCTATTTTCATCTTTATTTTTTTGTTTTTTTATCAGCCTAATCTAAAATTTAAAGTTTAGGGTTAGTCCCAAATTACTAGAGGCATCCATTTCGTTAAATTTATAATGCGGTGCCAAAGATAAGTTTTCGTCTACATTATATTGCATTAAATGGGCATCAACATTGGCGTCGATAATATTTAGTGCGTATAGACCAAATGTAACCAATAACGAAATTTCTTTGTTTCGCCTGTAAAATTTTTGAGCATCTTCAAGCCTGTTAGTGCTGATTCTTGGTGTTGTTAATTTGTTGCCGTTGCCATCAAAATAAAACTCGTCGGTTTCAAAACCAGCCAATCGACTTTTATAAGCATCACGGTATCGGTTATATTCTTTGTTGTTGTTAATGTAGAAATATACACCAGTACCAATAGCTCCGTAAACAATAGGGATTTTCCAGTACTTTTTATTGTAAGCTTGCCCTAAACCGGGTAAAATAGCCGATAGAAATGCTGCTTTGGCCGGAGCAAGCGGGTTGATGCGCTCTCGTACTTTTGAAATAGAATCGGTAGCTATAACGGGGTCGGGGAGTGTTTCCTTTACAGGGTCTTTATCTTGGGCTAAAAGCGACATACTGCACAAAAACGTGAATGCAGCAACCCATAACAATTTATTTGGAATCACCTTTAACTAATTTTTTAATACGATTAAAATCTTCTTCTGAATGAAAAGGTATGGTTATTTTCCCTTTCCCGTTTTTAGAGACTTTAACGTCAATTTTGTGCCCAAAGTATTCAGAAAATGCCGTAATACCTTTTTTAACAAATTTTGGAATATCGTCTTTTTCTGGCTTTTTGGAAGGAATTTCATTGCCTTCTGAACCATTGAAGGTCCTAATCAAATTTTCAGTTTCCCTAACCGAAAGTTTGTTAGAAAGTATTTTTTCGTAGATATCAAGTTGAGCAGATTGGTCTTCTACCGCTATTAAAGCACGGCCATGCCCCATAGAAATAAAACCATCACGCATGCCAGTTTGTATAATTGGGTCTAACTTTAACAAACGTAAATAATTGGTTATTGTAGAACGCTTTTTACCTACACGTTCACTCATTTGTTCCTGTGTTAGGTTAATCTCGTCTATTAATCGTTGGTACGACAATGCGATTTCAATAGGGTCTAAATCTTGGCGTTGGATGTTTTCAACCAAGGCCATTTCCAACGATTCTTGGTCGTTGGCAATTCTAACATAGGCTGGAATGGTTTCCAATCCTAATAATTTTGAAGCTCGAAAACGACGTTCACCAGAAACCAATTGGTATTTGTTCAATCCAACTTTTCTAACGGTTATAGGTTGGATGATGCCCAATTCCTTAACCGAAGAGGCCAACTCACGAAGTGATTCTTCACTGAAATTAGTTCGTGGCTGAAAGGGGTTAACTTCAATAAAATCTAAATCTAGCTCAACTATATTCCCAATGACTTTGTCGGCATTGGTATCTTGTGCCGATTGTATATCGTTGTTCGGGTCTTTTAATAGCGCCGACAAACCTCTACCCAAAGCCTGTTTTTTAGTTGCCTTAGCCATAATTTAGGAGTTTTTATTGATAATTTCTTTTGCCAAACTTAAGTAATTGTCGGCACCTCTACTACTGGCATCGTAATTTATAATACTTTCGCCGTAGCTGGGTGCTTCGCTTAAACGCACATTACGCTGAATAATGGTTTGGAAAACCATATCGTTGAAATGTTTTTGAACCTCTTCCACAACTTGGTTTGATAGTCGTAAACGCGAATCATACATGGTAAGAAGTAAGCCTTCAATATCCAATTCAGCATTATGTATTTTTTGAACACTTTTTATGGTATTTAATAATTTACCCAAGCCTTCAAGCGCAAAATATTCACATTGAATAGGAATAATAACGGCATCTGATGCCGTAAGGGCATTAAGCGTTAATAAACCTAATGATGGAGCACAATCTATCAGAATGTAGTCGTAATCATCTTTAATAGGTTTTAGTGCTTTTTTTAGCATATACTCACGTTCATCCTTATCAACCAATTCTATCTCAATAGCGACTAAATCGATATGGGCCGGAATAATGTCAAGATTTGGCGTTTCTGTCTTTACGATAGCATCTTTGGCTATATTGGAATGTTCTAAAAGCTGATAGGTTCCAATTTCAACAGATTCTACGTCAATGCCAATTCCAGAGGTTGCATTTGCTTGAGGGTCGGCATCTATTAGTAACACTTTTTTCTCAAGAACGCCAAGTGACGCTGCTAAATTTACCGAAGTAGTAGTTTTGCCTACACCACCTTTTTGATTGGCAATAGCAATGATTTTACCCATTAATTAATTAGGTTTGATGAAGCGCAAAAATACGATTATTTATTAGGAATAAAAACCCAACTAGTTAATATAATCGATAAGATAAAAAACATCAATTAAGTAGGGCTTTAATCGATTAAAATCTTTAAAACTTTAGTGGCGGCATCACTAATTTTTGTTCCTGGGCCAAAAACAGCTACGGTACCGGCATCAAACAAAAATTGATAATCTTGTTTTGGTATAACACCACCAACAATAACTAAAATATCGTCTCTACCATAGTTTTTTAATTCTTCAATAACTTGAGGAACGAGCGTTTTATGCCCAGCGGCTTGGGAAGATATGCCTAAAATATGGACATCGTTTTCTACGGCTTGTTTGGCGACTTCTTTGGGTGTTTGAAACAACGGGCCTATATCAACGTCAAACCCTACGTCAGCATAGCCAGTGGCAACTACTTTTGCACCACGGTCATGCCCATCTTGTCCCAATTTTGCAATCATAATGCGCGGACGCCTGCCATCCTGTTCTGCAAAAATATCGGCTAGTTCTTGCGCTTTTTTAAAGCTTTCGTTGTTTTTTATTTCTTTACTGTACACACCTGAAAATGATTTTATTTGTGCTCTGTACCTGCCAAAAACAAGTTCTAGAGCACTGCTTATTTCGCCTAAAGTGGCACGTTGGCGAGCTGCTTCAACAGCTAAAGCTAATAAATTTTCTTTACCATTTTGGGCTGCTGCCGTTAATTTTTCAAGAGTAATTTTTGCGTTTTCGGCATTTCTAGAGGCTTTAATTTTTTTTAGACTTTCAATCTGTTGGTTTCTCACGGTTTGGTTGTCGACCTCAAGCGTAGAAATGGAGGCTTCTTCATGGAGTTGATATTTATTAACCCCAACAATAATATCTTTTCCAGAATCAATTCGAGCTTGTTTTTTAGCGGCGGCTTCTTCAATTCTAAGTTTTGGTATGCCAGCTTCGATAGCTTTTGTCATACCACCAAGTTCCTCAATCTCTTCAATAAGTTCCCAGGCTTTTTGGGCGATATCGTGCGTTAGCTTTTCAACATAGTAGCTGCCCGCCCAGGGGTCGACAGTTTTCGTTATTTTGGTTTCTTCCTGTAAAAATATTTGAGTGTTTCTAGCTATTCTTGCTGAAAAATCGGTTGGTAATGCCATGGCTTCGTCCAGAGCGTTTGTATGCAAACTCTGGGTGCCACCAAATGCAGCAGCGGCAGCTTCAATAGTGGTGCGTGCTACATTATTGAATGGGTCTTGTTCGGTTAAGCTCCAACCACTAGTTTGACAGTGCGTGCGCAAAGACAAGGATTTTTCATTTTTAGGGTTGAATTGTTTTACCAATTTAGCCCATAACATCCTTCCAGCCCTCATTTTGGCGATTTCCATAAAATGATTCATCCCAATACCCCAAAAAAAAGATAGCCGTGGAGCGAAAGTGTCAATATCCATTCCGGCCTCAATGCCTTTTCTAATGTATTCAAGACCATCTGCGAGGGTATATGCCAACTCAATATCACACGTTGCACCGGCCTCTTGCATGTGATAACCAGAAATACTGATACTATTGAATTTGGGCATGTTTCTACTCGTATATTCAAAAATATCCGATATGATTTTCATAGAAGGCGCAGGCGGGTAAATATAAGTGTTGCGCACCATGAATTCCTTTAAAATATCGTTTTGAATGGTACCGGCTAATTGTTCTGGTTTTACGCCTTGTTCTTCGGCGGCAACAATGTAAAATGCCATGATTGGTAAAACAGCACCATTCATGGTCATAGATACGCTCATTTTTTCCAATGGGATTTGATTGAATAGTACCTTCATGTCTTCAACCGAATCGATAGCCACACCTGCTTTGCCTACGTCGCCAACAACACGATCGTGGTCGCTATCATAACCGCGATGTGTAGGTAAATCAAAAGCCACCGAAAGTCCTTTTTGGCCTGCAGCCAAGTTACGCCTGTAAAACGCATTGCTTTCTTCTGCTGTTGAAAACCCAGCATATTGCCTAATGGTCCATGACTTTTTAACGTACATGGTGCTATATGGCCCACGAAGGTATGGCGCAATACCTGCGGCAAAGTTTAAATGGTATACATCTTCAATATCTCCTTTGGAATACACAGATTTTACCTCAATACCTTCAGCAGTTTGAAAGTTTGTTTTCTCTGGTTCTGTGCTTCTTGCTTCAGATTTTAATTCGATATGTTGAAGATTTTTTCTCAAATTTTAGTTGTTGTTTGAAGTATGGGCGTCTAAGGGTTATGGCTTAGGTGTTTTATTAAAATCAACTTTTTCTTCTTCAGCAGGTTTATCGAAATTCACTTTCGAGAAATCAAAATCAAACATCTTGGCATAAAATAAATCTAAGGCAATGTAAAGTGCCAAATATTTGTCGTTCATGGCCGAATTATATTTAGTAATTAATGGTGCACCAAATAATTTTGGGCTCATGGTTTTTGTTGATAAAAGAGCGTCTAATGTAGTTTTTAAAGCTTGGTCTTTAATGTTATTTGAAATACACCCCATGGTTTTGCCGTCATAGTTTAAATGGCTTTTGTTGTTGTTAGCATCCCAAAGGGCGGTTTCGTTTTTTAGGGCTTCAAATACTTCGTAAGTATGTTTGGAGACGATTTGGTCAAACTTTAATTGCGAATTAACCGATGTTCTTATGGTTTGTATATAAGATCTAGCTAAAGTTGTATTTTGGTTGCCTTTGCCGTAAAAATTTAAAATGTCGTTTTCAAATGAATAAACGGCTTCGTTGTACAATTTTGAGTTCACGCCTTCGCATGATATAACAGCAGGTTTGTCGGCATATTTATAATTGGTAAATGTTTTGTCTTTTTTACAGCCAACTAAAGTGAATAGTGATAAAAATAAAATAAGTGGAAGTTTTGTGTTCATTTTAATCTTCATTTTTTAATCTTTTTTGTTCTAAATTTTCAGTTAATCGTTTTTCTAATATTGGTTCAATAAGTGTTTTTCTAAGATTCGTCTTTAAAAAAGGATAAAGCTCAAGTTCGCCTTTCATTTGATCGTTAGGATTCACGTATTTATTGGTTCCTACTAAAATTTCTTCTTCATTATTGAATTGTTCTAGCTCTTTTGAGGCGCTTTCCTTTATTTTCCGTTGGATGGTGCCATTTTTTAACTGTTTTAAGAAACCGCCTTGATCTTCAATTTCTTTAAAAAGATTCAGTGCTTTTTCGGCAAGTTGACTCGTTAAACTTTCAACGTAATATGACCCATCGGAAGGGTTGTTAACCGTATCAAAATAGCTTTCGTGCTTTAAAATAAGCAATTGGTTTCTCGAAATGCGCTCTCCAAATTTGTTGGTTTTATGGTAAATACCGTCATAGGGTAAATTACAGATAGTGTTTGCCCCACCAAGCACAGCACTCATACATTCGGTTGTGGTGCGTAACATGTTGGTATTGTAATCGTAAAGGGTTTTGTTACGCTTTGAAGGCGAGACAAAAATATGGCAGTTGGGATTTGTGTTGTATTCTGCAGCAAGAGTTTCCCAAAGGAGACGTAAAGCTCTTAATTTCGCAATCTCGAAAAAATAATTGGTACCAACGGAAACATTAAAAGTTGCTTTTATGTTCTCGACGGAACTTTTGTTTTGGTTTTCAAAATGGTTTAAATATTCATTGGCATGGGCCAATCCGTAAGCTAACTGCTGAACCATGTTGGCTCCGGTATTTTGGTAAAGTGCCATGTCGACGGAAAACGATTTTGTGGTTTTTACAATGTTCCCGAATTCTTGAAAATCATGGTTTAAGTTTTTGAAGAAGTTGCCTGTTTTGGTCAAATTACCGATAATGTCGGTATGGATTTTTGCTTTCTCTGGAAGTTTTTTGATAAAGGCTTCCGATAGAAAAAGCGGTTTAAAATGAATTTGAATATGGTTTAAGTCGATGTTTTTAATAACATTTTTTACAGAAATATCTTCAGAAGGGATTATAAATAGAATACTTTCAGCACCGCCTTCAATAGAATGAATGGCGTTTAAATTCGATTTTTCAACATCGGCAACATAAATAGACTGACAGATGTTCCATTTTGAGGCTTTAGTGTTAGAAATTTCAGGAAGCGCAACAAAATCATCTGCATGGTAGAATGGCTTAACATCAATGCCCTCATTCGATTTCCAAATGAGCGTGTCGTTGTAGTTGGCTCCTTGTAAATCGTACTGTATTTTTTGCTTCCACTGTTTGGCAGAAACTTTGTTAAACTCGCTAAATAGCGATTTACTCATTATCCTCGGTTTTTAAACTGTCTTCGTATTCTATGATATAAATTTCTTCGTTGTCGCGTTTCATGTAGTATTCTTCGCGAGCAAATTTTTCTAAGCCATCTTCCGTGCTTAATTTTTCTAAGTCGGCTTTATCTTTTTCTATTTCCTTTTTATAATACTCTTTTTCATTTTCCAAGTCTTCAATTTCGGTGTTGAGTTCATGATGAATTAGCCATGAATTGGCATCAAAAAAGAACATCCAAACAGCAAACAATACTAAAATAAGCAGAAAAATATTTTTAAACGGTTTTAAATATTTATTGTTTTTAAGGCTCATGATTATAGCTTTTGGGTGATTATAGTTCTAACAATATCAATAGCCACGTTGTTGTATTTATTGTTAGGTATAATGATATCGGCATATTCTTTCATAGGTTCAATAAATTCATCGTGCATAGGTTTTAGCGTAGTTTGGTAACGAGTTAGAACTTCGTCTAAATCTCTGCCACGTTCCGAAATATCACGTTTTAAACGTCTAATTAAACGTTCGTCGCTATCGGCATGCACAAATATTTTAATGTCGAACATATCTCTCAATTCAGGATTGGTAAGAATTAAAATGCCTTCAACAATCATCACTTTCCTGGGATGGGTTAAAATAGTGTCGTAAGTTCTGTTGTGCTTAACAAACGAATATACGGGTTGGTTTATAGGGTTGTTTTTTTTTAGCTCCTTTAAATGAGACGCCAACAGGTCGAAATCTATTGATTTTGGGTGGTCAAAATTAATTTTCACCCGCTCGTCATAACTTAAATGCGTGGTGTCTTTATAATAGGAATCTTGCGAAAGAATACCAACTTCACCTTCTTTAAGTTCGTTAAGTATTTGATTGACCACCGTGGTTTTGCCACAGCCCGTGCCACCTGCAATTCCAATAATGAGCATGATTTTTGCTTTTTACAAAGTTAGTTAAATGAACTCATATTGACTTTTTCTATTTCCTAAAAAATGGCTTAAATTTACCCAGATTTCTTTTCTTTTCTTAACCGTAGCCATGCTATGCCTTTCAAAAAGAGCCTCATCTGGAAAAATTTAATCTCATTTTCGGTAAAACATAAAAAGTCAATATGAGTTCAATGAAAAAATCATAACGATTGAAACCTGATTTATTTTTTGATTTTAGCAACTTCCTCCTCAGTAACCATTTTTTCGTTTTTATTGCCCCAACTATTGGTGATGTAATTCATAACGTCAGCTACTTCGTCATTACCTAAGCCCATGGGAGCCATAAAGCCGTTATACTTTTGGCCGTTTACCACAATTTCGCCTTTCTGCCCAAATTTAATGCCTTTAATACTGGCAGTTCGGTTGTTCATTAAATAGTCTGATTTTGCTAAAGGCGGATAGGTTTTTCTAACACCTTCTCCTGAAGGAAGGTGGCAACTCACGCAAAAATCTTGATAAATATCACTTCCGCGCTCCATACTTTCTTCTAAAGGGGTGGTTTGCCAATATGCATTTTTTTCATCCTCAACTTTAGATATAAATGATAAAATTGCAAAACAGATAATAATGATTTTCATTTTGTAGGTTTTATTTTTTAGGAATTATTTTAAAAATGCCTTGGCCTTCAACGCCTATGTAAATATAACCATCTGGTGCTTGAACAACGTTTCTCAGCCTTCCAATGCCTTCAAATAGTTTTTCGCGTTTTGTTACTTTGTTGTTTTCTATTACCAAACGCTCTAAATATTCAAACTTTAAAGCACCCACAAGCGCGTTGCCTTTCCATTCAGGGTATTTTTCAGAAGATACAATGGTCATTCCGCTAGGAGCGATAGATGGCACCCAATAAAACAAAGGTTGTTCCATGCCTTCTTTTTCGGTAATTTCAGTAAAGGTTGTGCCACTGTAATTAATACCATATGAAATTACTGGCCAGCCATAGTTTTTTCCTTTTTCAACAATATTGATTTCGTCTCCACCTCTGGGCCCATGTTCGTTTACCCAAATTTGTCCCGTAAATGGATTTTTTACCATGCCTTGAGGATTGCGGTGCCCATAGCTAAAAATGGCCTTTTTAGCACCTTGGGTGTTAACATAGGGATTGTCATTGGGAATGCTTCCGTCGTCATTCAATCTGTATATTTTGCCGCAATCTCGCATTATATCCTGAGGGTTTACATCTCTGTTTCCACGATCTCCAACTGAAAAGTAGAGGTAGCCATCATTGTCAAATGCTATGCGCGACCCCCAATGTTGTCCTTTTTTAGAGTTAGGTACTGCTTTATAAAGTAGCTGCTTTTCAATTAATTTGTTGTCCTTTAATTTGGCACGCATAATAGCAGTGTTGCCGCCGTCACCTTCGCCTTTAGCTGAACCAAAGGTGATGTAAATCCATCCGTTATTTTCGTAATCTGGATGGGTTTTTATATCCATTAGGCCACCTTGTCCGCGTACATAAACATCTGGAGCACCTTCAATATTTGTTTTGTTTCCGTCTTTAAAGAGGATGATTTCACCTGTTTTTTCGGTAATGAGCATGCTTCCGTCAGGTAAAAACGTCATGCCCCACGGAATCATCAAATCCGGAACAATCAATTGGGTGGTGTACTCTAAATTTTGTGGTTCCTCTGCTTTAACGCTTGACTCTTTCTGTTGCCCACAGGCCGAAATCGCTATAAGTATTAATACAAAAAGGGAATTTAAATTCTTCATGTTCATCTTGTTTGTTTTAACATTTCCTTAAAATAAGTAATTTACATTAAAACCAGCGTAAAAATTTAAGGGATTACCTGGATAAAAATAGCGAGGGGCATTACCTCCAAAACTTGATGCGTTAATTAAAATTTGAGACGCATAGACCGTATCAAATATATTGTTTAAACCGAAAAAGGCATTTAACTTTAGGTTTTTATTAAGATTTGTACTGTAGCCCAATTTGAGATTGGTTAAGCTGTACATGTCGGAATAGAGTAGGTTGCCATCCGTAATGGGCATTTTTCCAACTTGTTGAAAATTAACGTTTCCATACAAGCCTATTTTAGAGTTAACATCAATCCCTAGGTTAAATACATGCGATGGAACCCCAGTTAAATCATTGCCAGAGAAATCGTTATTACCATCTATAAAATCTTTAAAAGTAAAATGGTTCCATGTTAAATTAGAGAATATGTTTATAGAAATACGTTTGCTGCCTTTAATTAAATATTCTGCGGATGTTTCCAGTCCGTCGTGCTGTGTTTTTCCGGCATTAACGCCTATAAACTGATCTTGACTCGTTCTTCTGGAAACTAAAAGATTTTTAATGTTTAAACGAAACACAGATAGACTGTAACGAAATCGTTCGTTTAATGCGCTGCCTCGCGAACCTATTTCGAAGTTCCAACCTGTTTCTGGTTTTATATCGGGGTTAATTTGGCCGTCTGGAAGCAATGTTTCGTTCAGTGAGATTGGAGAAAAGCCGTGATTAATATTACCGAAAATATTTGCGTTTTTTGATATAATATAAGAAACGCCAAATTTTGGCGAAACAATATTTTTAAATTCAAATCTTCCTGACTGGTCTGCGTTTGTATCTGATACCGGGAAATTATCAGATAATCGATATCCCGTTTTGTTGAGGTTAATGCCAGTTGATAATGTGGTTTTTTCAGAAAGCTGGAAATTAACTTCGGCAAACGCATTATAGTTATACCGCTTTTCTTTGAAGTTTGATAGTTGGTTGCCAGCTACGCTTCCTGTTCCTTCAGGGAAATTTTTATATAAATTTTCAAACGTCTCATAGTTGTATGAATCCCTAAAAAGTTCTCCACCCAATGAATAATTTACTTTTTTATTGAATAATTTTGTACGCCCCACGAATCGACTTCGCAGTCCGTAGGCTAGGGTTTCCTCTTTCAAAATATTGAATGGTCTGGGTTCGTAAGCGTTTCTGAAGGATAGAAAAACACTAGAGATTAAGTCTGTATTTTCATTTAAATTATGGTTCCAAGAAACGCCAAAAACACCCCTTTTTGAGTCTTCAAAACCCTTTGCATTTTTCCAATTTGTGTCTGCCATTTCTGGAGCGTTCAAATATGTGGTTTCGTTTATTGAACTCGGAATAAATGCCTTTAAATCAATATAACTGGCTAAAACCGATATTTCGTTTTTTAAGTTAATATTGTGATTCGAGTTTAGTGTTACGGTTTGCCTGTTATATTGATTGTTTTCTCTAAATCCATTACTTTGTGTGGTACTGCGTGTTAGGTATAAGTTGTTTTTATCCTGTCCGTAATTTAATGTCGTTACACTTTTTAACAAGCCAAAAGAGCCGGTAGTGAGTTCAGAACTTATTGCCGATTGGTTTACTACGGACTGTTTGGGAACCAAGGTAATCGTGCCGCCCAAACCGGCGCCATAAATGGTAGAAATAGAACCTTTAATTATTTCAATTTTGCCTATTGATGCTAGTTCAAAGTCTTCAATATTGGTTTCGCCACTGCCGTTTGTTAAGGGGATATCCTTAAAATAGGCCCTGATTTTTGAGGTGCCAAACAGGTTTCTAGACCCAATTCCGCGAATGGTTACTCTATTGGTGTTAAGTGCACCGCTTTGCATGAATACTCCTGGAACACGGTTTAGGCTTTGAGTAAAATTAATATGGTTTGCACGTTCAATATCTTTATTTGAAACAATATTTACAGTCGCAGGCGTCCTTTTTAAAATAGAAGAAGTTGTACTGGTGGTTATTACTACTTCATTTAATTGTGAGGGGTTTTTTTGCAAATGAATAATTAAATCCTTTCTATATTTTAAAGTTAATGTGCTTTCTAAATAACCTTCTTTTTTAAATAGAAAGACTCCTTCAGCAGCAACTTCAAAATATCCGTGTTGATTGGAATTTATTGTGTCATTGGTTTTAACGTTTATGACAATCACATTGGCCAAAGGTTCTTTGGTCTGGCTGTCGATAGTCTTGCCCGTTAGTTTTATTTGTCCAAGGGATAATGAGCTACATCCAATATATATAAAAAAAGAGAGGTGAAGTTTGGTAAAATGCACGTTTTGTATTGAGTTTTTTTATTAAAGTAAAAGTATAACAAATAAATAATTCGATTGTGTTTGAAATTATTTTTTTTCAAAAACATCCTTTAGGATAAATAAAAAAAAGTATATTTGCACCCCGTTAAGATAATCAATTCGGGGTGTAGCGTAGCCCGGTTATCGCGCCGCGTTTGGGACGCGGAGGTCGCAGGTTCGAATCCTGCCACCCCGACAAAAAATCAACTAAAACCTTTTGAACTTTGTTCAAAAGGTTTTTTTTTTTGAAGTAATTTGAAATACCAACCCAAACAAGTTTTCTCGTAATATGTGGTTTTCTGTTAAAACATATTATTAAAGTTTATATAAATTTGTTTATTATTAAAACAAACCAAAATATTCAAAAATGAATTTATTTGATTTAAAAGATAAAGTTGTACTTGTTACTGGCGGAGGCGGTGTACTTGGTGGTAGTATGGCAGAGTATCTATTGCAGAACGAGGCCAAGGTAATCATTCTCCATTATAAAGAAAAAACGGTTACAGAAACGGTTCAAAGAATGTCGGCTATTAGTAATAATGTAGATGGTTTTGTTTGTAATGTTGTTGAGGAGGAGAGCGTTCAGAAAACCTCTGATGCTATTATGGAAAAATATGGTCGAATAGATATATTAATAAATGCAGCAGGAGGTAATATGCCTGGGGCTACTGTAGGTCCAGACCAATCATTTTTTGATATGAAAATGGACGATTTTAAAAAAGTAGTCGATTTGAATCTCTTTGGAAGTATAATCCCGACTATGGTTTTCGGTAAAGTAATGGCTAAGAAAAAGCATGGCATTATAGTCAATATTTCGTCTATGGCATCAGACCGAGCCATAACGAGGGTAGCGGGATATTCAGCATCAAAAGCAGCTATAGATAATTATACTAAATGGCTTTCGGTAGAATTAGCATTAAAATATGGAGATGGATTGCGGGTTAATGCTATTGCTCCAGGTTTTTTCATAGGAAATCAAAACCGGGCCTTACTGCTCAACGAAGACGGAAGCTACACCGATAGAGGGAATACCATTATAAGCAACACTCCAATGCAACGATTTGGTGAAGCGGATGAACTACATGGCGCATTACATTTTTTATGCTCAGACGCGTCAAAATTTGTAACAGGTATTGTTATTCCTATTGATGGTGGTTTTAGTGCCTTTAGTGGCATTTAATATTAAATTACAGAAATATGCAAGAAACATTCAGATGGTTTGGAGTTACAGATCCAGTTAAATTATCATATATAAAACAAGCGGGGGCAAAGGGAATTGTTACAGCTTTACACCATGTAGCCAATGGTGAAGTATGGGAAGTAAATGAAATTCAGAAAGTGAAAGATGAAATTGAATCCCATGGTTTGGAATGGGCCTTTATTGAAAGCATTCCTATTCATGAAAATATAAAGTTGCGAAAAGGTGATTATTTAGATCGTTTAGAAAACTATAAGCAAAGTTTAAGAAATGTGGCCACTTGCGGTATTAAAAATGTGTGCTACAATTTCATGCCGGTTTTAGATTGGACGCGTACACAATTATTTTGGAAATTGGCTGATGGAAGCACAGCACTTCGTTTCGATAAGGTTGAAATGGCCGTTTTTGAAAAGTTTATCATGAAACGCGATGGTGTTGAAAACGCCTATACATCTGAAATTTTAGAATTGGCCGAATCTCGTTTTTCAGAAATGACTGATGAAGAAAAACAACAATTGGAAGATAACGTTTTGAAAGGTCTTCCAGGAACGGTTGACGATCTAACCATTCCCGTCTTTAAGGACATGATAGCGCAATACGATAGTTTGTCGCATGCTGATTTAAAAGCTAATCTATCTTATTTCCTTAATGAAGTCATTCCCGTTTGTGAAGAAAATGGCATTGTAATGGCCATTCATCCTGACGACCCACCAATGGATATTATGGGATTACCCAGAATAATAAAATCTGAACAAGATTTGGATGATTTGGTGAATTTTGTTGATAGCCCATCCAACGGAATAACATTTTGCACAGGGTCTCTCGGAGCCAATGCTGATAACGATTTACCTAATATGATTAGAAAATTTGCCAATCGCATTCACTTTTTGCACTTACGTAATGTAAGACGTGAGGAAGACGGGAGTTTTTATGAAGATAATCATTTAGAAGGTTCTTCAGATATGTGTGAAATTGTTAAGGCTGTTCTAGAAGTTGAAAAACAACGTGGTGTACAATTGCCTATGCGCCCTGATCACGGTCATCAAATGCTAAACGATTTGGAAGACAACCATGCTTATGCGGGCTATACGGCCATAGGGCGGTTGAGGGGTATGGCAGAAATACGCGGTTTGGCTCTCGCTATTTCTCGAAATTAAATCATTTTATCGGTTTACTACATTTTTAGGGTTGCCATTTAAAAAAGCTTTCAGGTTTTCAATGGTGGTTTGCATTAGCCGCATTCGTGCTTCTTTTGGAGCCCAAGCAATGTGAGGTGTTATTATGCAATTTTTTGCTTTTAATAATGGGTTGTTTTCTTTCATGGGTTCACTTGAAATCACGTCAATAGCAGCTCCGGAAAGTTTTCCACTGTTTAGAGCCGTAGTTAGGTCTATTTCATTTATTAACGGACCGCGAGAAGTGTTTATGAGCATGGCGCCATCTTTCATTTTTGAAATATTATTTTCATTTATAATATTTTCGGTTTCTGGAGTTAATGGGCAGTGAAGGCTAATAATGTCCGTACTACTAAGTAGCTCTTCCAGCGAAACGAATTTTAAGTTTTCGTTTTCAAATTCAGTATAGATGGTTCGGTTGTATACTTTAATTTTTAATCCGAAAGCTTGAGCAATTTTGGCTGTTGCTTTCCCGATTTTACCAAAGCCAACAAGTCCCATTGTTTTGCCTGATAGTTCAATTAAAGGATAGTTCCAAAATGAAAAATCTTTGCTTGCTATCCATTCGCCTTTTTTAACAGCAGAGCTATGCGCACCAATGCGATGGCACATTTCTAAAAGCAAGGCCAATGTAAATTGAGCTACGGCAGTTGAACTGTAATCTGGTACGTTAGTAACTGTAATACCTTTGTTTTTAGCGAAATCGACGTCAATAACATTAAAGCCGGTTGCCAATACTCCTATGTATTTTAAGTTAGGCGTATTTTTAATAACAAATTGGTTAATAGGAGTTTTGTTGCTGAAAATTATTTCGGCATCACCAATATTTTCAATAATCGCCTCGTCGTTATATGCCGTTCGGTCAAAAACTTTGAGGTTTCCAAATTGTTTTATGCCATCCCAAGTTAAATCACCAGGGTTTAGGGTGTATCCATCTAGTACAACTATATTCATAAAAAAGTTTGGCTTAAAAGATAGGAGTTGTGTGCACCAAATACTTATATGTTTGGTCTTTTATTGTACTCGATGGTAAGTTTCGGCGTAAATGGGGTGGCCTAAACTGTCTTTTTCAATTTGGGTAAAAGAGGTTTCATCTATAACAATTTCAAAATCAAATATCTTATTTGCCTTTATGCGCCTTCTCATAGCTTTTGAGCCGTATTCTAGATTTTCAGTTAAAATACCATCTTCAAAAGTATAGTCGCCCACACCAAACCAGTCTAACGAGTCGCCCGTGCGCAGGCGGCTCCACATAATTTTGGTTTCGGAAAACATTTTCATCTGTTTAAATGTATTTGATGTTTGTATGGTATCCACGGTGCCATCTCCACTATAATTTAAAAAACTCACTAATTCCCAAGCGCCCTCTATTGACGGGGTTTCATTTGCTTGTTCATCAGTTTCAGGCATAGCAGTTTCATTGTTGTTTTTACAGCTTATAACGGTAAGCAGCATAATCAGAATTAAAGATAAATTTTTTCTCATGACGAAATTGTTTTGTTAGTGGTACTTAAATTTACAAAAAAAAATAACATAATTATGCTCTATAAATTTTAAATATGGGGCTATAGTAAAGTGTTAATAACTTCTATGTAAGGTTTTCATCAAAAATTCTACTTTTGTTGTTCTAAAATGAAATGATTATGTCTGAAGATATTGAAAGAATAAAATGCTTAATTATTGGTTCTGGACCTGCGGGTTATACTGCAGCAATTTATGCGGCAAGAGCTAATATGAGCCCCGTGCTGTATCAAGGTACACAGCCCGGAGGACAATTAACAACTACGAACGAAGTAGAGAATTTTCCGGGGTACCCCGATGGTGTTACAGGACCAGAAATGATGATGCAACTGCAGACCCAAGCACAACGTTTTGAAACGGATGTGCGTGACGGATGGGTAACTAAAGTTGATTTTTCAGGAGAAGTCCATAAAGTTTGGGTTAATGGTTTAAAGGAAATTCATGCCGATACCATAATTATCTCAACGGGAGCTTCAGCAAAATACTTGGGATTGGATTCTGAGCAAAAGTACTTGAAACTAGGTGGTGGTGTTTCGGCATGTGCCGTTTGTGATGGGTTTTTCTACAGAAATCAGGAAGTGGTTATTGTTGGTGCAGGAGATTCGGCCTGTGAAGAAGCGCACTACTTATCGAAACTTTGTAAAAAAGTTACTATGTTGGTTAGACGTGATGAGTTTAGAGCATCAAAAATAATGGAATCGCGCGTTAAAAATACCGAGAACATCGAAATTTTATTCAACACAGAAACCGATGAGGTTTTAGGTGATGGGCAAGTTGTTACTGGTGTTCGTGTTTTCAATAACAAAACCGATGAAAAACATGAAATTCCCGCAACCGGATTTTTTGTGGCGATTGGGCATAAACCTAATACCGATATTTTTAAAGATTATTTGGATTTAGACGAAACTGGTTACATCATTAATAAACCAGGAACTTCAAAAACCAATATTGAAGGGGTTTTTGTTTCTGGTGATGCAGCCGACCATGTTTACCGTCAGGCAGTTACCGCAGCCGGTACTGGGTGTATGGCGGCACTTGATGCAGAGCGTTATTTGGCAGCCAAAGATTCTAGTTTTGAGGTGTCGACATCTACATATAACTAAAAATAACAGGTTATAAAATATTGAAAGTCCGAAGCGAATGCTTCGGACTTTTTGTTTCAATAGTCAATTGGGACTTAAAATTGTAATTTATACAGCAACTGCAACCACATGCTGCTTTTTAAATTCGTTAGGTGTTATTCCATATTTTTCCTTGAAAATTTTCGAAAAATAACTTCGGCTTGTAAAACCTATAGTGTAAACAATTTGAGAGATATTGAGGTCAGTAGTGGTAATTAAATCTCTAGCAACTTCCAGTCTTACGTGTCTAATATACTCGGTTACGGTTCTTTTAAATAAAAATTTAAAGCCGTCTTGAAGTTTTGCTTGAGATAGGCCAGATTCAGTTGCTAAATAACCTAAAGAGTAATCTTTTGATGGGTTTTTTATAATACCGTTTGCAAGCTTTCTTATAACGACAAGTTCACTTTTTATTAAAGAGGTTGGCAATGGAATACCTTGGTCTAATTTATTATGCTGCTGGATGTGCATGGTTAAAATTTCATAAAGTATCGCTTCTATTTTTAAAATTCTTAGCATACCCTTCGATTTTATTTTCCAGAGCTTTTTTACTTGATCGGCCATTTTTAAATTTAAAATCCCAAAGTGCCTAAAACGGTTTTCATGATCGGTATCAACAAAAACCTCGTATAGCTTTTTATTTAATGTTGATATATTGGTGGTACGTTTCTTTAAAAAATGCCTTCTTGTAATTTCTATGACATTAATTTTCAAATCGACATCTTTTGGCAATTTCAAGTAGTTTTTGCCACCCGTCTTATTTGTAAATATCAAAGATTGAAATTGTTCAATTTCCTCACCATCACTATCAATTTCAAATTGATGGATAAAACTTCCACTAAGCGGATAGATAAACCTAATAGGATTGAATTTGGATGCATATATTTCTAAATTAATATCATCGCTAAACCTTATATTATAATCTAATAAATTAATGCCCCAATCAAATGGAATAAACCGAATACTGCCACAAGCTTTATCATTATCAACGACTAAAGTACATTCGTTCCATTTTTCTTCAATAATCCCACCAATAAATTTTTGGATTCTTTGAAGAACGTCTTTAGTATTGTCTGCAATTATTTCAATTTCTATCATGCTTTTTTTATAGCCTTTGGTGAATAATCGAGAATTTATTTAACATAAAACGAATTATTCTCTTTGTAGATATCCATTTGCGTTTTTGAAAAATGGACTCATTTTATTCAGTAAAAAAACTAAAAGTAAATATATCCTTTAACTGAGAAAAACCCACAACAAAGCAAAGATATACACTACCTGTCATAAGAAACTAAAGGTAATATTATTTTTTACATAAAACCATAATTTGATTTGTAAAAACCCATTTGAGTTAATTCTTAATTGGTTTGAACTAAGCAATCAGCTAATTAAATAATAGCTTTGATTTAGTTAACACTAAAATTGATGAATATTTTTGAAGCCATAAGAAAAGACCACGATACTCAAAGAGAGTTGCTGAAAAAGTTAATAAATACGACGGGAGACTCGAAAAACAGAGATAAGATTTTTAAAGCTATAAAAAATGAATTGGAGGTTCATGCTAATGCAGAAGAAAGGCATTTTTATAAACCACTAATAAGCAATGAAATGATGCAGGAAAAGGCCAGACATGGTATTGCAGAGCATCATGAAATTGATGAATTAATTGAGCAGTTAGAAGAAACTGATTATGATAGTTCGGCCTGGTTGAAAATAGCAAAAGATTTAAAGGATAAAGTTGAACATCATTTGGATGACGAAGAACATACTTTTTTTCAGCTAGCAGGTAAAGTGTTTTCTGAGACTCAAAAGCAAAATCTTGCAAAACATTACATTGACTATATGAAAACCAATGTTTAGTTTTTACAAAGCACTGGCGATGTAACTCTTTTTCTTTCCAAATGGCGTACTAAGTATTTTTAAACTAATTGCTATGAAAAATGATATTGAATACATCTTAACAAGCTTAATAAAAAAAACTTCAAATACAGGAGAGGCGTTTCGGAAAGCAGCCAAACAAATATCAAATACCTCTTTAAAATCTTATTTTAAATTAAAGGCTCAAGAACGGAACAATTTCGAGCAAGAGCTTGAAACAGAATTACAGGCGCTAAACGAAAACCTCAATAAAAATCAAACCGATAGTAGCAGAGATACGAAGCAGCCAACTTGGGTTAACTTTGATGCCATTGCTTTATACAGCCAAGAGGAATTGATTTTAGAAGAAGTTATAAATGGAGAAAGGGCAGCTTTAGATGAATACACTCGGTTAATCCGTAAAGCCCAACTACCTTTGCGTACTAAAAGCATTTTAAACTCTCAGAAAAATAAAATACAAAGAGGTCTCTCAACAATAAAAACCTTTGAAGAATTGTATTAGCATGGGTTTAAAAGCTATACGCCTTTGTATGGGTTAATATAAGAACCATTACAGTTAAGGTGTGGTAAATTTGTTAACTATCTTGTTTTTAGTTGTTTGAGAGGCAAGCAAATTAATTTTTAAAATAATAACTATGTTACGTTGGACAATAATATTTGTAGTCATTGCAATAATAGCAGGAATCTTAGGTTTCGGTGGAATAGCAGGGGCCTCAGCAGGAATAGCAAAGATTTTATTCTTTGTATTCTTAGTGCTATTTGTACTTTCATTGCTAAAAGGATTAGTTAAGAAATAAATTTACAAACCAAAAAAATGAACATTATGAGAATAATAGGAAAAATATTTATAGTGCTTTTTACGTTTTCAGCTTTGTTAACTAGTTGTAGAGAAGAAAAAGAAAATAAGGTAGAAGATGCCGTTGAAGAGGTAGGAGACGGTATAGAGGATGCAGCAGATGAAGTCGAAGATGCAGCAGACGAAGTTGAAGATGCCGTTGAATAAAGAAATTATACAAACCATTAAAGTTTAGCACGCTAAACAAGAAGAAACAATTTTCATTGAGTATGAAAATTGTTTTTTTATATGAAATGAGAAGCTAAAAACGTTAAAATAAAGGTTGGTTCAATCTTTTGTAAATATAAATTTTCAAATGATTTTAAAAATTGTTTTCTTTGCCCTCCTATGAAAGCGGGATGTGGCGCAGTCCGGTTAGCGTACACGGCTGGGGGCCGTGTGGTCGCAGGTTCAAATCCTGTCATCCCGACAAAAAAACCAGTAAATTTTTACTGGTTTTTTTGCTTAATAATGGTTTTGGTTTTTTAGAATCTCAGGTATTCAATTTGAAGTTTATTTGGCAATAAAGATTCCATGATATTGGGATTTCCGTTAGTAAAAAATTGCAATTTTACTATTGATTCTTGGGTGTTCAGTAAATCTTGTTTTTCTAAAACCGCTTTAGTCTGCCTAGCAACTGCTTCACCAGAGTCTATAATTTTCACATGATTTGGTAAAAGTTCTACTAAAATAGGTATTAAATAAGGGTAGTGGGTGCAGCCCAAAACCAAATAATCGATATTGGCAGCAATCATGGGATTTAAATAGATTTTTAAGAGCGATTTCATTTCTTCTGAATGAAGTTTACCGCTTTCAATAAGCTCTACAATGCCATCGCCAATCTGCTCTACAACTTGAATGTTTTTGGTAAATAAATTGGAGGTTCTATGAAACAATTCACTGCTTAAAGTGCCTTCAGTAGCCAAAATGCCTACTGCGCTTGTTATTGTTCGTAAGGCTGCTGGTTTAATAGCTGGCTCAATACCTATGAACGGGACATCGTAAAGGTCTCTTAATAAATCAATAGCGTTTGTAGTAGCGGTATTGCAAGCCACTACTATTAGTTTGCAACCTTTATTCAGTAAAAGTTCGGTATTTTTTATGCAGAAGTCGGTAATAACCTTTTTGCCTTTTGGGCCGTATGGGGCATTAATGCTATCGGCTAAATAAATGGTGTCTTCGTTTGGCAACAGTGCATGGATTTCTTTCCAAATGGATGTGCCCCCAACACCTGAATCAAAAATGCCGATAGGTTGTTTGTTCATAGTTTAACAAAAGTAAAAAAGCTGCCCTTTTAAAGGGCAGCTTTTCATTTTTTTATTCAAGACTTTCTATTAGATGCCCAATTTCTTTTTAACATCTTCTAAAATATCTTTTCCGTCAGCAACAATTAGGGTAGCTCTATCTAAAACATACTGGTAACCTTGCTCTTTTGCTACCTCGTTAATCGCTTTCATAGCATCCTCCTGTATTGGTTTGAATAGCTCAGCTTCTTTTTTTGCTAAATCTTTTTGCGCATCGGCTCTAAACTGTTGGATACGTTGTTGTTTTTCTTGAAGCTCTAAACCTCTTTTCTGGTTTTCTTCATCAGTTTTAGTTGCAGCTTCAGCTTCGTATTGTTTTACCGTGTTTTGGTACTCGGTAATGGACGCTTCAATATCCGTTTGATAAGTTTTTCCAAGAGCTTCAATTTCAGCCTGGGCCGACTTAGCTGCAGGCATAGCTGCGATTAATTCTTGGGTGTTTATATGAGCAACTTTTTGTGCTTGGGCAAAACTAACTGTTACAAGACATAGAGCAGTTGCTAATAATAAAGTTTTTAATTGTTTCATTTTTAAATAGTATTAAGTGTGTTATAAATTTATTTTATGTTTAATTTTTTCTAGCGTTTAAAATGCTGTCTCTTCGTTTTTGGCGTTCTTCTAAAATTCTTTGTTTTTTTTCCTCCAATTCTTTTTGTCTGGCCTCTCTTTCAGCTAATTTTTTTTGTCTGTTCTCTTCTATTAGCTCAGCTTGTGTTTTTGATTCACTTTCTGTCTTGGTCCCATCTTCGGTTTTGTTCTCTTCATTGGTTTTTTCATCGCTAACGCTTTCTTCCGATTTTGTGGATGAAGATGTTGTTTGCTTTCTGGCATCCAACTTGGCTTGTCTCGCTTTTTCTCTTTCTTCCAATATCTTTTGACGTCGTTCATCAGCTTCTTTTTTCTTGGCTTCTCGCGCTGCCAGAATTTCTTGTCGGCGTTTTTCAACCGCATCAGCTCTTGCTTCTTTCTTTTCTTCTAAAGCTTTTTCTCGAGCATCTAATTCTTCGTTCACCTCAGGAATTAAATCCTCTTGTTCAGCAGCTTTTCGTTCTGCCCTGTTTTGCGCCTGTTTACGTTTTGAAGTTCTGGTAATGCTTCTTAAAACCTGCTCGCTTAAATCAAACTGTTTCGCAGAAAACAGCATGGTAGCGTCTGAAGATTTATCAAAAATAAAATCATACTTTCTGCCTTCTGCCAAATCTTGAACGGCGGCAAAAATCTGATCCTGAATGGGCTGCATCAATTGTTTTTTCTGTATGAACAAATCGCCATTTGGTCCAAAACGTTTTTGCTGATAATCTAATATTTCAATTTCCTCAAAATCAATATCCTCTTTACGTTCTTCAATCAACTCGGTAGTCAAAAGGGCTTTTTCGTTGTTAAGAGCGGTACGCTTTTGCTCAACAGTGGCCAATTTTTCTTGAATTTCGTTTTTCCATTTTTGTGCTTTCGCATTTAATTGCTGCGAGGCTTCTTGATATTCTGGAACATTCTCTAAAATATATTCTGTGTCTATGTAAGCAATTCTAACTCCCCGTTGTGCGTGTAAAGAAGAAAAACTTAGCATAAAAACTAATGACAGTAAAAAAAGAACGTTGTTTTGCATCGGTTTAATTTTTTATAATTTATGGATTACAAATTCTAAAAACGACAAATGATTTTTGCTGCGCTTTTGAATTAGGTTTTCAAAATTAACGAATTTTAATCTTAAAAATTTTATTCTCATGCAAATCATCAAAGTGTTAATAGAAAATATCGTGCCAAAATAAATTTTATACTTAAAATTGTTGTCCAATAATAAAGTGAGTTTCCCAACCATGTTTCCCTGTTTCGCCTGGTATTGGGTCGAATCCGTGACCAAAATCGATACCTAATAAACCAAACGCCGGCATGAAAATACGAAGACCTAAACCTGCCGAACGGTTAATGTTAAACGGGTTGAAATCTCTAAAACTGTTGTACGAACCACCACCTTCTAAAAAAGCTAAGGCATAAATTTTTGCGGATGCTTTAAGGGTTATGGGGTAGCGTAACTCCAATGAATATTTATTGTATATGGTGCCACCATCTTGGTTTGATAAGGACTGATTAGGATAACCACGAAGCTGTATAGCTTCCCTACCGTCTAAACTGTAAGTGCCCAACCCGTCGCCACCAACAAAAAAGCGCTCAAAAGGAATAACACCTCTATCTTGATTGTAAGCACCTAAAAAGCCAAACTCTATAAGGGGTCTTAAAACCAGGTTTTTGGTTAGTTCTGTATACCACTCACCTTTAAAATTGACTTTATAGAATTCTAACCACTTGTAGCGTTCTTGGTCAATTTCCGTTATTTTGTCGTTGGCTTCAATGAAATCTAAATCTGCGGTGCTTTCTGCGTTCGCTCTTTTTTCTAAGGCCTCATCGTATTCTTCTGAAAGGGCTTCGTAATCCACACCGTTAAAAAGTGAGTAAGGAAAAGACATTTTTGCAGTTACCGAAAATTTAGATCCGCCCGTTGGGAAAATAGGGTCTACACTGGTGTTGTTTCTGCTTAGACCAGCAGTATAAGACAAGTTGTTTGAGTAACCGTTACCAAAAGTGAATAAACCAGTGTTGTAATTGTTTAGATCGTAACGTTGATAACTAATGGCCTGCGAAAGCGTAAAGAAATCATCTGGGACCGTTAAACGCTTTGCCAATCCAAAGGTGATACCTGTAATGTTGAAACTTCTACTTTTATCGGCGTTTCTGGTTTGAAAGTTATATAAAAACTGCTTGGTATGCGATATAGATGTTGAAAACTGAACCGGACGTTTGCCACCTAACCAAGGTTCGGAGAATGAAAAACTATAGGTTTGATAAAAACGACTGGCCTGCAAACGCAATGCCAATTTTTGCCCGTCGCCCATGGGGATAGGTTTATAGGCTTCTTTTTTTAATATATTTTTTATTGAAAAGTTATTGAACGATAAACCTAAAGTGCCAATAAAGCCACCGCCACCGTAACCACCTTGCAATTCGATTTGGCTAGAACCCGTTTCTTTTACAGAGTATTCCATGTCTATAGTACCTTCTGCTGGATTTGGATTATTAAAATTGGGCGATATTTCTTGAGCATCAAAAAAGCCCAATTGCCCCAGCTCCCTTACCGTACGCACTACATTGGCTTTGCTGTAAAGTTGCCCTGGTCGTGTGCGCAGTTCACGGTAAATAACGTGGTCGTTCGTTTTATCGTTTCCTACTACCGAAACACTGTTGAAGTAGGCTGGTTTTCCTTCAGAAATGCGTATTTCCAGATCAATAACATTGTTATCGGCACTTACTTCAACTGGGTTGATACTGGAAAACAAATATCCATTATTTTGGTATTGGTTAGTAATATCGAAAGCATCTGGTTTTGATTGGTCTGCAATTCTTTTTTGTAGTAAAACACCGTTGTAGGTGTCTCCTTTTCTAATGCGGAGTAAACGACTTAGGAATTCATTTGAGTAAACCGTATTACCAATAAATTTAATGTCCCCAAAAGTGTATTGTTCGCCTTCGTTTACATCAATATAAAGTGATATGGTTTTATCGTTGTTAACCACTAAACTGTCTGAAAGCACTCGGGCATCACGATAACCGTTTTCTTTATAGGCATCTACTAGGTGCCCCAAATCGGCTTGATAAGCAGAATCAATAAACTTTGAACGCTTTAAAATACGTAAGCGATTGATTTTTTTGGTACTCTTCATGGCTTTTCTAAGCCTTTTGTCGCTCAAAACGTCGTTGCCACCAAAAACAATATCTTTTATTTTTACTTTTTCGCCTTTATCAATGTTCAGCACCATATTTACCCTAGCTGTTTTAAGGGAATCGTCTGTAACTTCAATAGTATTTATATGAACTTTGGTGTTGTAGAAACCATCTTTTTTGTACTTTTTAACTAAGTGGTTTTTGGTAGTCGTGATAAGGTTTTCGGTAACCTTTACGCCTTTTTTAAGTTTGTTTTCTGTAATAATACCTTCAATTTTCCCTTTTTTAACACCATTAATTTTGAGTTCGTTAAGCTGAGGTAAATCTAAAAGTTGAATTTGTAAAAAAGCTTTATCACCTTCTATTTTAGTGACATAAACTTCAATATCGCTAAAAAGCTTGGAGTTCCATAGTTTTTTTATGGCGTTGGCAATATCTTCGCCCGGAATGGTAATTTCAGTACCTTTTCTAAGTCCCGAATAGGTTATAATGGTTTGTTCGCCAAACGAGGTATTGCCTAAAACCGAAATATCTTCTAATGTGTATTTTTTGCCTTTAACGTAATTAACATCTTGTGCCTGAACTGCAAAGCATCCCGCAAAAAATGTTATTGTAAAAAAGTACTTTAAAACTGTTATTGCAGGTAACTTAAGTAAGTTGTTCGCTTGTTTTCCCAAATCTTCGTTCTCTTTTTTGATATTCAATAATAGCTTCATACAAATGTTGCTTTTTAAAATCAGGCCACAATACATTTGTAAAAAATAATTCTGCATAAGCTATTTGCCATAGCAAAAAGTTACTTATACGTTGCTCTCCGCTAGTTCTAATAAGCAAATCTACGTCTGGTAAATTTTGCGTGTAAAGATGCTCATTTATAATTGATTCATCAATATTATCGGGCGAAATTATATTATTTTTAACTTTATTGCTAATTTCTTTTACCGTGTTTATTAATTCTTCCCTAGAACCATAGCTTAAAGCCAGCGTTAAAGTCATTCTTGTGTTGTTTTCAGTACTTTTAATGACTTCAAAAAGTTCTTTGTGGACTTTTTTTGGTAATGTGTTTAGCGAACCAATGGCACTTAGCTTTATGTCATTGTCTTGAAGTGTTTTGATTTCCTTTTTTAATGAAGACACTAAAAGTTTCATAAGGGTTTGTACTTCAAGTCTTGGGCGTTTCCAGTTTTCTGTAGAAAAGGCATAAAGTGTTAGGTTTTCTACGCCAAGTTCTGCACACGCCTCAACGGTTTCTCTAACCGACTTTGTACCGTTTTCATGGCCAAAAGCACGAGCCATACCCTGTTGCCTAGCCCATCGGCCGTTGCCATCCATAATAATCGCAATGTGCTTGGGTAATCGTTTTTCGTGTATTTTGCTTTTTAAATCCATTTTATTCTAAACAATAGCATGGGTTTTCTCCAAAGGTATAAGTAAGGGTAACACCAGAAAACACATACCAATCGTTGTTGTTTATATTGCCAAAACGGTATTGCTCTCTCCATTGGTCATCTGGTAGGCTGCCATCAATCTCATCTGAAAATGTATAACGTGCGCCAACTTCAATTGCTAAAATAAAATTGCGCAAAATATTAGTTTTGAAGCCTAAAGCCATTGGAATACCATAGGCCCAACTCGACGTGTTTTCAGAAGTTTGAACGCCATTAAGATAATAATAGTTGTCGTGGTGCGCCACACTAATGCCAGAGTAGAGATAGGGGGTTCCTAACTTTTCACCAGAATGCAAGTTAAAATCTATGAAAGTAAATTCCATACCTGCTGATAGTTCCACCAAATTTGAGTCAAAACTATATCCTCTTTGAATTCTTCTCGCGTCATCTGATTTCGAGTCATCTGCCTTCAAATCTGAGAAAATTAAAGATGCTCTCCAAGAATGTCTTTTGCTTTTATTCCATTTAAACATCAAGCCCAGTGTGGGGGCATTGGGGTTTATGTAATTTGTTGCTCCTACATCACCAATCAAATTGCTGCCACCGAAAAAACCACCGATTTCAAAAATTTGGGAATGGCTTATTTGAATACTTAAAATACTAATTATCAATATGCTTAAATGCCTCATAAAAATTCAAAAGTTTGCAAATATAATAAATAAGATGTGTCCAAAATAATCTGAACAAAATAGTCTGGTTTTAAAACAGAATTTCTTTTGAATTATTGTTTTTAGTTGCGTTTGTCTTCGCCCCAAAGCAGTTTTTTTCTAAGCGTGTCTAAAAAGCTTTCGTCGAAAAGGTCAATCATTTTAATTTTAAAATCGGCTTTTTTGATTTTGATTAAAGTGCCATTGTTTAGGGTGGCAATTCTGGAATCTAATGATACTAAATGCTGTTCTTCGCGACCATCTACCCTAAGTTCTATTTCGGTGGAGTCTGGAATAATTAAAGGGCGGGCGCTAAGGTTGTGCGGAGCAATAGGGGTGAGGGCAAAACTGTTAGTGCTGGGCGTTATTACGGGACCTCCACAACTTAATGAATAGCCTGTAGAACCTGTAGGTGTTGAAACAATAAGTCCGTCGCTCCAATAAGATGTGAGGTATTCACCATCCAAATAGGTTTCAACAGTAATCATAGAAGTAGTGTTTTTTCTGCTAACCGCAATTTCGTTCAATGCAAAATTTAGGGATTTGATATCAGAGTTTTCGGGAGATGTTTCCACCGAAAGTAAACTGCGTTCCGAAATTTTGTATTTGCCATCAATAATGCTTTGCATGGCGCGTTCGATCATGTTAACTTGAATGGTGGCTAAAAAACCAAGCCGTCCAGTATTTACACCAATAATGGGAATGTTCATATCTTTAACAAAAGTAATGGCTCTTAAGATGGTGCCATCGCCACCCATACTAACCAGTAAATCGAAAGAATTATCTAGTGTGTCGAATGTTTTAAAGGTGTTGAAATCTTTAATGTTGGGCGAATTATCGCTTATTATTTCAAAAAAATGGCTTTCAATATAGGCGTCAATATCTTTTTTAAGCAAATATTGAAAAAGTGTTTCGACTGATGCCGATGTTGTTTTATTGTAAAATCGTCCAAAAATGGCAACCTTCATCATATGCTTAGGTATCTTTTTAAATAATTAGATCGTTCTTTAAGGGTTTCGATATAGCCGTCGTCTTCGTGCCCCGAAATAATGTTATAACTGTATCTTCTAAAAGTTTGAATAATTTCGTTAAAACCAGTGTTCTTAATTTTTAGCGTTACTTGAATCAGGTCGGTGTTCATTTTTGAGATAAATGCTCCTAAAAGCCGGCCGCCGTTAGATTCTACAATTTGGCTTATTTCACTAAATGAATAATCGTTGATGCCTTTTTCAATCACTAATATGCCACCAGCTTCAGAGAAAAAAGGCGATTCGCCAAACAGGCTTATTACATCGTTCAATTCGTAATAACCTAAATAACGGTTATTGGCGTCCAAAACTGGCATGATGTTATTGGAGTTTACGGCAAACTCTTCTAATACATCTAGCCAAAGTGTTGTGTCACGCACAAAAAAATCTTCAATGGCGTACAAATATTCCTTTAGCGGTGTGCCACTGTCAAAACAATGGGCGTCGGTTTCAGAAAAACACCCTAAATAATTGTTGTTATCATCCTTAACTGGAATGTGAGAAAATGTAAGTTGATTAAAAAGGAGCTGTAGCTCACTAGCATTACTGCTAATGTTTAAGGGTTTGACATCATTTATTATGTATTCCGAAAGTCGCATGGTATCTTTTTAATTATGATGCAAATTAATCAAAAAAATACTATGTAAGCGTCTTCTACTTTGTATTTTTGTTGAATAAAACCGATTTATGACCAAGTTAAGTGTTAATATTAACAAGATAGCTACGTTGCGGAATTCAAGGGGTGGCGATGTGCCAAATGTGGTTCAGTTTGCTAAAGACGTGCAGCGTTTTGGAGCCGAAGGGGTTACTATTCACCCTAGACCAGATGAGCGGCATATTCGTTATCAAGATGCTCGCGATTTAAAATCTGAAGTATATACCGAGTATAATATTGAAGGCAACCCTATAAAATCGTTTATGAATTTGGTTTTAGAGGTGAGGCCTACGCAGGTTACGTTGGTGCCAGATGCTGAAGATGCTATAACGAGCAATGCCGGTTGGGACACTTTAAAGAATAAGGATTTTTTGGTTGATGTGATTAAGGAGTTTCAGCAAAACGGTATCCGAACTTCTATTTTCGTTGATCCCGTTTTAAAGCAAATTGAAGGCGCCAAAGAAACCGGGACGGATAGAATTGAATTATATACAGAAGGTTTTGCTCATCAGTATGGTTTGGGAAATCCTGATGCTGTTAAGCCTTATTCTGAAAGCGCCCAATTGGCCAATGAACTGGATTTAGGTATTAATGCCGGTCATGATTTGTCATTGGATAACATTAATTTTTTTAAAGACCATATTCCTAATTTATTGGAAGTGTCTATAGGCCATGCTTTGATAGCAGAAAGTTTGTATTTGGGTATCGAGAATGTTATCCAGATGTATTTGGGTAAATTGAAATAAAGAGGCCATCCTTAATCCTTCCCAAAAGGAAGGAAACGCTCATGTGTTAGTGCTTTAAGGAAAGCGTATGTGAAACGCGTATAGCTAAAAGGAAAAACGTAACAGTTCCCTCCATTGGAGGGGTTAAGTGAGTAAAATGATATTACATTCAAATATAATAGGCGAAGGAAAACCATTTGTAATACTACATGGTTTTTTAGGAATGAGCGATAACTGGAAAACCTTGGGCGGACAGTTTAGCGAGTTGGGATTCGAGGTGCACTTGGTAGATCAGCGAAACCATGGGCGCAGTTTCCAAAGCGACGATTTTAGCTATGAGCTTTTGGCTGAAGATTTAAAGAATTACTGCGAGGTAAACAACCTGGAAGATATTATTTTGCTGGGGCATTCCATGGGAGGTAAAACGGCTATGTTGTTTTCAGCTCTTTATCCCGAATTGGTTTCAAAATTAATGGTTGCCGATATTTCACCGCGTTTTTACCCGGTGCACCACGATGCTATTTTAAATGGATTGAGCGAATTAAATTTTGATGAGATAAAAAGTCGAGGCCAAGCCGATAAGGTATTGAGCGAATATGTATCTGATATGGGGACAAGGCAATTCCTTTTAAAAAACCTGTATTGGGTTGAAAAAGGCAAGCTAGCACTTCGCATTAATTTAGAAGTCTTGAAAAACGAAGTTGCCGAAATTGGTGACCCCTTACCTGCGCATGCTACTTTTGATAAAGACACACTTTTTCTCCGTGGAGACCGCTCGGAATATATTGGTATAGACGATGAAAATATTATTAAAAGACATTTTCCAAATTCTGAAATCGTAACCATCGCCAACTCTGGGCATTGGTTGCATGCCGAAAACCCAAATGACTTTTTTGAGGCTGTGGAGCGGTTTGTATCTTGATAAATTTTGTATATTTCATAAAAATATATTCAATTTATGAACCTCATTTTAAGACTTCTGTTAAATGCCGCTGCCGTATTTATTCTAGCCTATGGCTTATCTGGTGTAAGTGTTGACGGTTATGTTACGGCCATTATTGTGGCTCTGGTACTAGCAGTTCTAAACCTGTTGGTAAAACCCATTTTGGTTATTTTAACTCTGCCCATCACTATTGTTACATTGGGCTTGTTTTTGTTAATTATAAATGCCTTAATGGTACTTTTGGCCGATAAATTAATTGACGGGTTTTCGGTAAGCAGTATATGGACGGCGATACTCTTTAGTATCTTACTTTCCATACTGCAATCTATACTGCATTCGCTCTTTAAAGAAGATAAAAAATAGCCTATTAATCAAGCATTTAAAAACTTTGTTGGGTGGTAAAAATATTGTACTTTTGCCACCCAATTTTAGTTAAATAATTTTTTGGGTTTAAGCTAAACCCATATTGTTAATTGCCGAGCAAGGCTTTAGATCATTTTAAAATGAATATTACAAGAGAAAACGTTGATGCATTAAATGCTGTTGTAAAAGTAGATATCGCTAAAGAAGACTACAGCGATAAGGTTGAAAAAATCTTATCAGATTACAGAAAAACAGCAAACATTCCTGGTTTTAGAAAAGGACATGTGCCAATGGGCATGGTTAAAAAACAATACGGGAAAGCCGTTTTGGTTGATGAGGTTAATAAGTTATTGCAAGATGCTTTAAACAAATATTTAACTGAAGAAAAGTTAGATGTTTTAGGGCAACCGCTTCCAAAAACCCAAGATGAAATCGATTGGGATTCTGAAAAGTTTTCTTTTGAATTTGAATTAGGGTTAGCTCCAGAATTTGATGTTGATTTAAAAAGTAAAAAAGCCATTACACAATACAATATTGTTGCTGATGATAAAATGATTAACGAACAAATTGAGCGTATCCAAAAACAATACGGGAAGTTAGTGTCTCAAGACACGGTTGAAAAAGACAGTGAAATTACCGGAACCTTCAAAAATGAAGAAAAGGAAATTGAAAACACGGTAACATTAACTTTAGATAAATTCAAAGGAAAATCTACCGAAAAGCAATTCATAGGAGCCAAAGTTGGCGATGTTATCACTTTAAAGACCAAAGGACTTTATGATGATGAGCACGAATTGATGCATGCTCTTAAATTAGGTCATGACGATGTTCACGGTCTTGATATTGAAGTCACTTTTGAAATCACTGAAATCAACGAGCGTGAATTGGCTGATTTAGATCAAGAATTGTTCGATAAGTTGTTTGGAGAAGGTGCCGTAACTTCGGTAACAGAACTTAAGGCTAAAATAAAAGAAGATGCTGAAAAGCAATTTGTTCAGCAAGCCGATCAAAAATTGCTAAATGATGTAACTGAGCATTTAGTGGAAAACACCAAATTTGATTTGCCAGCTGAATTTTTAACCAAGTGGTTGCAAACTTCAGGCGAAAAAGAATTGGATACTGATCAGGCTAGAGAGGAATACGAGAAGTCTGAAAAAAGCTTGCGTTACCAGTTGATTGAAGGTAAGTTGATTGAAGAGCACAATGTCCAAGTGACTATGGATGATATTAAAAATCACGCTAGAGAAATGATTAAGGGGCAAATGGCGCAATTCGGTCAAATGAATCCTTCAGATAAAGAGTTGGATGATATCGCTGCTCGTGTATTGTCAAACCAAGATGAGGCACGCCGAATTTCAGAGCAATTAATTAGTCAAAAACTATTATCGCTTTACAAAGAAAAAGCAAATCTCAAAGTAAAGGAATTAAGCTATGAAAACTTTGTTAAAGAGGTTTATGGAGATAAATAAGTAAATAATAAATGCTTATATTTAGGCGCTTAAACCAGTAAGGTTTAAGCGCCTTTTTATTCAAAACAAACCATCAATAACAAAAGGAGTTAGCTCATATAGATGTTAATCAATGGGTTAATCAAATAAATTATAATTTAAACTATGGATTACGGTAAAGAATTTGAAAAATTCGCGATAAAAGACCAAGGTATCAGCAGTACATATTACAACAAGATTTTAAGTAGTATGTACCCCACCAACTTAACGCCAAACATTATTGAAGAGCGCCAAATGAACGCCGTAGCGATGGATGTATTTTCGCGTTTAATGATGGACAGGATCATATTTATGGGTACTGGTATTAACGATCAAGTAGCTAACATTATTCAAGCCCAGTTACTTTTTTTAGAAAGTACTGATGCTTCTAAAGACATCCAGATTTATATCAATTCACCAGGAGGAAGCGTTTATGCAGGTTTGGGAATTTATGATACCATGCAGTTTATAAAACCAGATGTAGCAACCATATGTACAGGGATGGCAGCTTCAATGGGGGCTGTGTTATTGTGTGCTGGACAAAAAGGTAAGCGAAGCGGTTTGACACATTCTCGCGTTATGATTCACCAACCATTAGGTGGTGCACAGGGTCAGGCGAGTGATATTGAAATTACCGCGAGAGAAATCATAACTTTAAAAGAAGAACTCTACAAAATAATAAGTAAGCACTCTGGGCAAGATTACGACAAAGTTTACGAGGATAGTGATAGAGATTATTGGATGAAAGCCGATAAAGCTAAAGAATATGGCATGATCGACGAGATTTTGGCACGCAATTAAATTAAAATTTGTAATTTTAATACTCATGTAATGAGGGATTTAGTAAGTTTTTCCCGAAAAAAATAGAATAGATTAATGGCAAAAGAAGAACTAGAATGTTCGTTTTGTGGTCGTAAAAAACCAGAAACAAATTTATTAATAGCAGGCTTAGATGCTCATATATGTGATAGGTGTATTGAGCAGGCACATGGTATTGTATTGGAAGAATCTAAACAAAATGATAGCGACGATTTATCAGCAGAATTAAAGCTTCGTAAACCACTACAGATTAAGTCTTTCCTAGACGAGTACATTATTGGTCAAGATACTACTAAGAAAGTAATGTCTGTTGCCGTATACAATCATTATAAAAGATTATTGCAACCAAATACCCAAGACGATATCGATATTCAAAAAAGTAATATTATAATGGTTGGGCAAACAGGTACAGGTAAAACCTTAATGGCAAAAACCATTGCTAAAATGTTAAATGTGCCATTGGCCATTGTTGATGCCACGGTATTAACAGAGGCTGGTTACGTTGGTGAAGATGTAGAGAGTATTTTAACGCGTTTGCTGCAGGCGGCCGATTATAATTTGGAAAAAGCAGAGAAGGGTATTGTGTTTATTGATGAAATTGACAAAATAGCCAGAAAAAGTGATAACCCATCGATTACCAGAGACGTTTCTGGTGAAGGTGTTCAACAGGCTTTATTAAAACTATTAGAAGGTACCGTTGTTAATGTGCCGCCAAAAGGTGGGCGTAAACACCCAGACCAAAAATTTATTGAGGTTAATACCGAAAACATACTGTTTATAGCTGGTGGTGCTTTTGATGGGATTGACCGTGTGATTTCGAAACGATTGAATATGCAAGCCGTTGGCTACAGTGCCTCTATGTCTGATGATATCGTAGACCATGAAAATTTGTTACAATATATTATACCCAAAGATTTAAAGGACTTTGGTTTGATTCCAGAAATTATTGGACGTTTACCAGTATTGACACATATGAATCCTTTGGATGCAGAAACTTTAAGAGCCATACTTACAGAGCCGAAAAACGCCATTATAAAACAGTATAAAAAGCTGTTTGAAATGGATGAAATCGATTTCTCTATTACTGATGGTGCACTTGGTTTTATTGTTAATAAGGCCATTGAATATAAACTAGGAGCTAGAGGTTTACGTTCATTATGCGAGGAGATTCTAACAGATGCCATGTTTGAAATGCCTAGTAGTGACGAGAAAAAATTAAACGTAAATAAGGCTTACGCTGAAGATAAATTGACAAAAACAACTTTGAAGAAGCTAAAAGCTGTTTCTTAGTAAACAGATTAAAATGAAGGCAAAAAACCACGCCAATTGGCGTGGTTTTTTATTTATGGAAATTAATTAATAATGGGTTTGCAGTATATAAATTTGTAGTATTCCTATTATTTATTTTAAAAATAAAGCTAATTTTATGACGGACAAAGTTTTTAAACTTGTTTTAGACTATTAGACAAAATACTCGTTCAAAATCTTTTGACCTTGCATTTAATCGGTTATTTCTCTTTTTATAGAAGGTATGTTCGGTTGTAGTTAGTCTAAAATTACTTTTCAACTCGACACTGTTGGCTTGTAGATTTTAAGCTGAGCAATTGGCTTTAAAGGTTCAATCTTAAAAGTTCTTCCATGTATTCTCTAGTATTTGAAAGCCTAGGTATTTTATGCTGTCCGCCAAGTTTGTTGTTCAGTTTTAACCAATCGTAAAAAAGGTTTTTACGAGCTAAGCTAATTTTCGGCTTATTAAGGGTGATGTTGTTATATCGTTTGGCTTCATAATCTGAATTTAATGCCTTTAGGGCATTATCAAATAATTCATTAAAATAGTCGATATCCTTTGGAAGTGTTTTAAACTCTATTAACCATTGGTGGGCTCCCTTTTCTTTACCTTGCATATATATGGGAGCGGCCGTGAAATCAACAATTTCTGCTTTGGTACGTTTGCACACTTTTTTTAGTGCGCTCTCGGCATTTTCGATAATGAGTTCTTCTCCAAAAACATTAATATGATGCTTGGTGCGTCCTGAAATTTTAATCCTGTACGGGTTTAAGGAAGTGAATTTTATAGTATCTCCAATTTTATATCGCCATAATCCGGCATTGGTAGTGATAATGACGGCGTAATTTTTGCCAAGCTGTACTTCGCTCAACGGTATGGCTTTTTCTTTTGATGTGCCATATAGGTGCATGGGTATAAATTCATAAAAAATACCATAATCTAACATCAGTAAGAGCTCACTAGAATTATTGCGGTCCTGGATGGCGAAAAAACCTTCTGAAGCGTTGTAGGTTTCGTAGTATTTAAAAGATTTACTTGGTAATATTTTTTTGTATTGGTCTTTGTAAGGAATAAAACTAACACCACCGTGAAAGTAAACTTCCAGATTTGGCCAAACATCGAGAATGCTATTTTTACCAGTGGTTTCTAAAACGTTGTTAAGCAATACCAACATCCATGATGGCACACCAGCGAGGCTGGTAACTTTTTCGTTTATCGTTTCATTTACTATGGCTTGCATCTTGTGTTCCCAATCGCTCATTAGCGATACCTTATTACTTGGTGTGCTGCTAAATTCGGCCCAAAATGGCATATTGTCAATCAAAATTGCGGATAAGTCGCCAAACACAGTTCCGTTTTCTTTGTAAAGCTCTTTGCTGCCACCAAGCCTTAGGCTTTTTCCGGTGAATAGTTGTGAGTTTTCGTTGTTGTTAAGGTACATGCAAAGTAAATCTTTACTAGCTGCATAATGGCAGTCTTCAAGCGATTCTAAGCTTACGGGAATAAATTTACTTTTAGCCCTTGTGGTGCCACTTGATTTGGCAAACCATTTAATAGGTGTGGGCCAAAAGATATTGTTTTCGCCTCTTCGACTACGTTCGATATCGTCTTGCCAGTCATCGTAGTTTTTTATAGGAACGCGTTCTGCAAATGTTTGGTAATTTTTAATGGATGCGAAATCATAAGTTTTACCAAACTCTGTGTTTTTGGCCGTGTTGATAAGGCTTAATAGTAATTCGTTTTGTACTTCGTTGGGGTATTTTAAAAAAAGTTCGATTTGGTGGAACCGTTTTTTTAGAAACCAAGAAGCAATGGAATTTACTATCGGTATTGGCATATTTCCTTTATCTTTAAGTTTTTAAAAATAATACTTTTTTTTATGACCTACCAAGGTGTTTTAACAAAAATGGAAACAGAATTTTCAAGCCCCATTCAATATTATTTGGTGTTTGATAGCGACTTTATAAATGTGAACCAATTACTTGGTAAAACTATTGGTTTGCAATTTGTTAAATACCAATGTTTAAATTGTGGTTTAAACAAGCCTATTTACAGGCAAGGGTTTTGTAAAAGTTGTTTTTATGATGTGCCTCAGGCCGCCGATTGGGTAATGCGACCAGAATTAAGTACTGCACATTTAGATAAAGAAGACCGGGATTTAGAATATGAGAAAAAAGTTCAGCTCCAACCACATATTGTTTATTTGGCTAATTCCAGCAATGTAAAAGTAGGGGTGACCAGAAAAAGTCAAGTACCCACGCGTTGGATTGACCAGGGGGCGCATGAGGCTATTGAGATAGTGGAAGTACCCAATAGATATTTAGCAGGAATAACAGAGGTGGCGTTAAAAGAACATGTGAGCGATAAAACCAATTGGCGTACCATGCTTAAAAATGAAATTAAGGATGAAAATTTGGTAGAGTGGCGCGAAAAATTGAAAGACTATATACCTGATCAGGCACGGGAATATTATATTGAAAGCAATAGTGAAACCAATTTAGAATTCCCAGTTTTAAAATATCCTGAAAAGCCAAAGAGTTTAAATATTAAAAAAGAAGAACACTACACTGGAAAATTAGTTGGTGTAAAAGGACAGTACCTCATTTTTGAAGATAATACCGTTTTTAATGTACGTGCTAATGAAGGTTTGGTGGTGCAAATAGGGATTCAATAAGCTGGGGGCCAACGATAAAAGTTGATTAAGTGCTGGATTTTTACTATATTATAAATAAAAAATGAAAATCCCAGTTATGTTTTACGTGGCTCTCGCCACGTTTATTCTCGTGATGCTAACCATCATGGTAAGTATGAATATGCCCTTCGGTATTGTGTTTTACACTATGTGTTTTGGGCAGCTAATTGTTTTGATAATGGTGTACAAGGCTTTGAAAGATAAGTATACTACAGACAAAACATTCGATAATTTCTATGAAGACAGACCTATTAACTATAACAAAGAATAAAAAACGCCTCACCATATTTTAATAAAAAGGCGAGACGTTTTTTTATATTAAATATCTTCTTGGTCTCTTAAATTTTGAATGTAAGCCGCTTTTTGAATTTCGCGACGTCTTTTAACAGAAGGTTTTGTGAAAAATTGATTTTCCCTTAAGTTTTGCATCACTTTAATGTTACGGTGTTTACGTTTGTAGCGTTTTAAGGCACGCTCTATGTTTTCGCCATCTTTTACAATAATTTTTAACATATATCGATTTTTGTCTATTTAATGATTTAGGATTATCCTAAATACGTTTTTAATACTTTACTTTTTGAGGTATGTCGTAATCTACGGATACCTTTTTCCTTTATTTGTCTTACCCGCTCTCTTGTTAATCCAAAAGCATCGCCTATTTCCTGTAGGCTCATCGAGTGTTTTTTGCTAATGCCGTAATAATGCCTAATCACTTCGGCTTCTTTTTCAGATAGCGTGTCTAGCGCACGGTTAACTTCTACATTTAGCGAATCTTTAATTAAATCAGAATCCGGACTCGGCATTTCTTCCGTTTTAACGACATCGTACAAACTAAAGTCTTCACCATCCTTTAAAGGTGCATCCATCGATACATGTCTGCCCGAAATTTTCAGAGATTGCTTTACATTGTTTTCTGTAAGTTCCAAACTATTGGCAATTTCATGGGCGCTTGGTGCTCGTTCGTGTGTTTGCTCTAAATGCGAATAGGCCTTATTGATTTTATTTATTGATCCAATTTTGTTCAAAGGTAATCTAACTATTCGAGATTGTTCGGCTAAAGCTTGAAGAATTGCTTGACGAATCCACCAAACGGCATAAGAAATAAATTTAAAGCCACGGGTTTCGTCAAATCGTTTAGCTGCTTTTACCAAGCCAGCGTTGCCTTCGTTGATTAAGTCGGGGAGTTTTAAGCCTTGATTTTGATATTGTTTTGAGACAGAAACTACAAAGCGCAAATTCGCTGTTGTAAGTTTATCCAATGCCTTTTGGTCTCCTTTTTTGATACGCTGGGCTAATTCTACCTCCTCGTCTGCGGTAATTAAGGGTATTTTGCTAATGTCTTGAAGGTATTTGTCTAAGGATTTCGATTCGCGGTTGGTAACTTGTTTCGTGATTTTTAATTGCCTCATATATTGTTTGTAAGTTTTATTATATATTTATACAACATAAACGATTTAATCGAAAATCCTAATAAAACGGAATTTTTCTTTGAAAAAGAGCGTAAAATTAATAAAATTTAACTATTTTTTAAGGTTTTTGGGTTGAAATAGGAAAAATGCTTGGCTGGGATTACTGGCTTTTGGATGGGGTGCGTTAGGGATTGCAGAGGAAATCCTTTTTGTAAAGTATGAGCAAAAAGATTGAAAAGAAAAGCCCGACCCTCCCGATAGCTATCGGGAAGGGTAACGCCATAATTATTCTTTAAACCAATTGGAGTATTTTATGTAATTGTTGGCAATGCGGTTAATTTCACCCGAGATTAATTCCTTACTAACATCTTTTACTTTTTTTGCGGGCACACCGGCGTAAATGCTTCCGGCTTCTACCTTGGTGTTTTGGGTAACTACGGCACCGGCCGCAATAATGCTGTTACTTTCAACGATGGCGCCATCCATAATAATGCTTCCCATGCCTACCAAAACATTGTCTTTTATAGTACAGCCATGCACCAAGGCGTTGTGTCCAATAGATACGTTGTTTCCAATGGTAGTGGCGTTTTTTTGGTAAGTGCAATGTATTACGGCACCATCTTGCACGTTAACTTTGTTGCCCATTTTTATGAAATTTACATCGCCTCGAACCACAGCGCTAAACCATATACTACATTGTTTGCCCATGGTTACATCACCCACAATGGTTGCGTTTTCGGCTATAAAACAATCATTTGGTATTTGTGGAGATTTTCCGTTTACAGGTTTTATTACTGGCATGGCAATGAATTTTTTGGGTGTTGTTGTGAATAAATTACGTACTGTAAATATAAAGTAAACCATTTACTTTTTATTAATTTGCTGCAGAATGATGAAGTCAACCAAATTTTACATTGCACTAGGTAGCAATAAAGGAGATAAGTTTAAAAACCTGCAAAGTGCGGTTGATGCGATTTATAATGACATTGGTCATATTACCAAGATTTCAAGAGTTTATAATTCGCAGGCATTTGGTTTTGAAGGTGACGATTTTTTAAACTGTTGTTTGGCCTTAAGTAGTAGATTGCAGCCACAAAAAGTACTAGATAAACTGCTTGAAATTGAAACAGAATTGGGAAGGGTTCGAAGCGCAGGAGCGGGCTACGAAGCTAGAACTATTGATTTAGACATCGTTTTTGCTGAAGACCATGTTGTCAATACTGAAACTCTACAATTACCACACCCCGAAATGCAAAATAGGCGCTTTGTATTGTTGCCGCTAAACGATATAGCTCAAAAAGAAAAGCATCCAGTTTTGGGTAAAGAAGTATCGATATTGTTGGAGGAATGTATGGACCAATCGGAATTGGAGCCGGTTAATATATGGTTAAAAAACCCCAGTAAAACTTTTGGTTTTTCAGACTACAACTACATAGCCATTGAAGGTAATATCGGTGCAGGAAAAACCAGTTTAGCCAATAAAATAGCAAATGATTTTAATGCAAAATTGATTTTAGAACGATTTGCCGATAATCCTTTTTTGCCTAAGTTTTATGAGGATGCCAACCGTTACGCCTTTGCTCTTGAAATGTCGTTTTTGGCCGACCGTTACCAACAAATAAGTGATGATTTAGCGCAACTCGATTTGTTTAAAGATTTTATTGTAAGTGATTACGATGTGTTTAAATCGATTATTTTCTCGAAAATCACTTTGCATGAAGATGAGTTTATGCTGTACAGAAAGTTGTTTAATTTGATGTACAAGGATTTAAAAAAGCCTGATTTATATGTTTATTTATATCAAAACACCAAACGTTTACAAATCAATATAAAAAAACGGGGTCGTGATTACGAGCAAAATATTGCCGATGATTATTTAGAAAAAATAAACATAGGCTATTTGGATTTTTTGAAATCGCAAACCGACTTTAACATAAAAATAATCGATATTTCCGATAGAGATTTTGTGGAAATCCGTGCCGATTATTTGTGGGTTTTGGGTGAGATTTGTGGGGCGTAGATTTTGTTTACCACGCCCCTGAATATGTCAGTTTTCTAAATCACTTTCTTCCAAAAAGATTCCAGTTCAAAATTAATAAAAGCGTTATCTTTTTATTGCTCCCGAAGTGTCTCCTTCCATTAAGTCTATTACGTTTTCTAATGATACTAAATTTACGTCTCCAGGAACGGTATGCTTGAGAGCACAAGAAGCTGTTGCAAAATTCAAAGCCTGTAGATCGTCATCATAATGCAAAAGACCATAGATTAGACCAGAAGCAAAGGCGTCGCCTGTGCCAACACGGTCAATCACATGGGAGATGTTCAATAATTCGGCCTTTATGTAGTCCTCGCCATTCCATATTTTTCCTTGTATTTGCTGGTGCGAAGCGCTTATGGACTTCCTTGTTTTTCTAACTACTTTTTCAATTTTTGGAAATTTATCCATGAGCTTTTCTGCTGAATCCTGGAATTTCCTACCAACTTCACCAATCCCAAACATCTCATTGATTCCACGCGAGCTAGTGATTACAATATCACAATTTTTCACCAACTCTGGCATTACTTCTTGCATGGTCTTTCCATATTTCCACATATTCTTTCGTGAATTAATATCCCCAGAAACTTTTATGCCCATTTTGTTGGCTGTTTTAATGGCTTCTAAACAACACAATGCAGCACCTTCCGAAATGGCGGGGGTGATTCCGGTCCAATGGAACCAGTCAGCATCTTTAAGAACGTGTTCCCAGTCTATCATTGATGGTTCAATTAAAGAGAAAGCGGAACCTTCCCTTTCATAAATGACCTCACTTGGCCGATGTACAGCGCCTTTTTCGAGAAAATATTTCCCCATCATTTTGTCGCCATAAAACACATGTTCTGTGCTTAACCAATGTTTGCGTAAAAATTGAGTGGCCGCTCTTCCAAGTGCATTTTCGGGAAAGCGGGTAACATGGGCTGCTTTCATGCCGAGGTAGGCACATGAAATGGCTACATTCGCTTCGCCACCTCCATAAACAAGTTCCAGAGAATTTGCTTGGGCGAATTTTGAATAGCCAGGTGGGGATAGGCGCATCATGACTTCTCCAAATGTGATTAGTTTTTTGGGCATACCTTTTAGTTTAGTTTATTGTTTTTGTTTAGAACGGTAAGCTAACATCATTCTTCAGTAATCATAAATTTAGTAAAAAAGAATTTAAACCCTAAAAAGGAATATTATAAGTAATGAACTGAAGACGCTTTTGTCATATTGATTTAGGTGAGAAAATAATGTTTTAGAATAAAGGTTAATCATTTTGAAAAATTATAACCAATTCCAAAAAGTATGGTGTGCGAAAAAGTTTCGTGCCTATATTCACTTTTTAGCATTAAGCCTTTATAAAGGTCTGCTTCAATGCCTCCTCCAAATAAAAAGCTTATTCCGAAGTCTTTTTGAAACCCTTTTTCTAAATCAAACCTTTTATCGCTGCTATTTCGCCTTAAGTAGCTAACATTTGGTCCAGCAAATAAATATGGGCGGATATTTTTGTTTAGTAAATTTTGTTGAAACTGTATCGGTACAGATATTAACGATTGATCTATTTCAAGATTCAATGCAGAATATTGGTAGTTAAAATAATTAAGGCCTATATTTATTGACGTACTTCTGCTTATTTTAGGATTGAATATTCTATATATAGCTTGGAAAAAGTATTCTTGTTCGTTTTTTCCGGTTCCGGCGCCAGCCATGATGATAAAATGCCTAATTGTTTTTTCTATGTATCTAATATCTCTGCTTTCAAAACCTTTTAAAGTATTGAATTTAGTTATGACTTCGATAAAATCCCTTTCGCTAAACGAAACATCGGTATTGTTTTCCCTTAACATGTTTTCTGTAACCAAGTTTAAGATTCCATAGTAGTTGTACCTGGTTATTTTTGAATCTCCTGTTTTTAGTTCGTCTTTCTGTAAAGCAAAATTTTCCTTGCTTTTGGAAACGATATAGAAAGTGGAAGATTTATAGATGCTTTTATATAATGCCGTTTCGCCTTCAAGAATCAAGTTGGCAAAAACAGAGATTTCTTCTTTCTTATTGTTTATTTTCACTTTTAATAAATCAAATATTTTCCCTGTTTTAGTTCTGAATGATTTTAAATCTGAAGTGTTAAAAATATTACTTTCATCATCTTCAAGGTTTGTTTTAAACGAAACATTACAAGAAAACCCCTTTAAGTCATCAGTTTTAATATATCCGCGAAGTGTATCGTTATTGGTTTTTACTACAAATCCTTTTTCATATAATTCTTTAAGTTGGGCATTCATCAAACAAGTGAATAAAAAAAACGACAGGATGATAAAGTTTTTGAGCATAGTTGGTTTTTTGTGATATTATTTAAATAATAGTGCCAGTAGATGTACGAGAATTAAAAGTATTGGTTTACTAAGCCAAAGTAGATAAAAAATATTTTAGAAGCATTCTAAATTGTAAGAAAAATAACTAAAATTTTCTTAAAAAAGATGGAATATTCAACTTAAAAGAATCCGTTAAGTTGTCATTGGTAGTAATTGTAAGGTTGTTACTCCATTTATGGTGCATAAAATTCAATACTCCATATTCCTCTTACTTGATTTTCAGAATAGCCTATAGCACGGTCTTTAGGGTATAATTTCAATATTTTTTCTGCAATTTCAGGATTTATGTCTATGCTTGTACCATGGCATTGCAGGCACATTGAGTTGGTAACAATGGGGTAATAAAAATGAACTTTACCATCTCTTTCAATTACAGTAGGTTGAATGGTATTGTTTTGGCTGACTTCTTTTTTATAAAGATCTATATATTGCAATTCTTCACTATTAGCATTGTTGTTTGGGTTTCTGTATTTGTCTGAAACTCTTTTGATTTTTGCATTATTGCTAACCGACATACTATCGGTTAGTGGTATGGCCCTAATGTTACAAAATTCTAAGGCTTCAAGAGCACCTTTTGTTTGTATGGCACCTATTAAATTTTTTCCCAAAACTTTTTTTGTAGAGAGGGCATATTCCAAACCTAAGCCCTCTAGGGTTTTTTCTGTTTCGTTCAGTACTGATGTTTTGCGCCCTGTGTTGTAGTTTTTAAACCCTTTTTCTTTGATGTGGTCTTTAAACCAAGCAGGCTCTTCAATTTGATAATCATATAAATATTCCGCAATTTTTTCAGCCGTTCCCATAGGAAAAGCTTGTTTTGGCATCAGACCGAATCTTCTAACCGCTCCATAAAGAATAGCATTATCCTTATTCGGGTTATTTGTAAACGCAGTAAAGGCATCAACGAAATCTTCCTTAGAGTTGTAATAGTCTAAATAACGGGCTTTAATGGCGACCATTGGGGGCGCAATTCTTCCGTTGCCTTCGGGGGCCTGAGCGTTATGGCACACGTAGCAATACGTTTCCATAAGTTTTTTGCCAGGAGGCTCGGACCTAATTTGGCTAATGTCTTGGGGAAAAGCGGTTGTTTTAGACTTTTCAATGTTGTTGCAGCCCATAAGCAGCAAGCTCAGAACGAAAATTTGTATTAGTTTCATTGCAAGAGTAATTTGTACTACAAATATCTTACAAAAACAACACTTTGAAAGTCACTAATGTTACTTAGGTGGTGGTTTTATATAAAGTGTTGTTTAGTTGTAAATGGACCTTTCCACCTTGTTTTTTACAGGCGGTATGGTTTGCAGGTATTCAAATATAGCGCCCGCCTCTTTGTCAGTTAACTGGGTGTACGGCATCATGGGGTATTGAAGTGCGTTTTCGCCTTTTTTAATACCATATTTTACGGTGTTAATAAAGTCTTCTTTTGTCCAATTCCCAATTCCAGTTTCTTTATCGGAAGTTAAATTTTGGGTCAGCATCACCCTTCCGTGTTCATCTAAAGGTTTATTGCCCCCAGCAAAATAGCCCTTACTTAAAGTAGGGTCTAAGTAGTTGTTGGTTTTAAAATCTGCTGAATGGCATGAAAAACAATCCAGGTTGTGTGCTAAATATTTCCCTAATTCCACTTCATTAGTCGGGTTAGGTAATTCAATTTTTTCGGTTGGCATCTCAAATGGTTTAAATGCCATACGGCAAAGCAGTTTGGTTAAAAATGAAGGTTTCGTTGGTATGTCTGGTGTGGCATTAGCGACAACCATGTGATTGTCTGATTTTAAAAACGAAATTATGGCGTTAATATCTTCGTCGGCCATAGTTGGTAACTTTGCCATATACGGCGGACTATACTGTCCATTTTTTTTAATCCCTGTTCTTAATAGATATACCAGTTCTCCATCAGTCCAATTCCCAATGCCGTATTGTTTATCTTGTGTTATATTTTGTGAATAGACCTCACCAAATTCTGGCGGGGCATCAAGCATTCTTTTTCCCGTTAGTTTTCTTGTTTCTGAGTTCATGTGACAATTTGCACATAGCATCATCGTCAATTTCTTTCCGCGTTCAATAGATTCTGGTGAGCTTTGTGCTTGGAAATTAACTTTTTCAATGGCGTAAGAAGGGATGTCTGTGATACCCACATATAAAAGAAAAACACCAACTGCCCCTATTATAATTGCAGCAATAATTCCTGAAATCTTTAAATATTTCTTCATCTTAATTTATTGGTAAGATAGGTAAGAAGGGATTTTGAGGAGATTAAATTTACATTTTTTAAAATTTGTATGCAAGTTTGTGTAATTGGGCCTTTTTATAGAAATAAAGAATAGACCCGGATAATTGCTGATATAAAGAGTTGGGCGTTTTTGTTTGCTTACTATTTATTATGCTTTATAAAATTAATATTATCCGTCTGCGGAGTTTCATTGGGAAAGGCAAAATTTTTATAATCGGAAATGATATTGATGTTTTCCATTGAAATATTTTTGCTTTCAAGGATGTCTACGATACTATCGGGTGTGGCTATTTGGGTATTTTTAACCGTTATGTTTTTACCGTCATGAATAATGGCCAAATTAGAGCATTTAGCGTCTACATTGTCAATAGTTAAATTGGTAAGTGGCGACTCCGGTATGCCGTAAATCTTTAAAAAGTGGCTGCCGTTTTCAATAATAATATTGCTTATGGAAATATCGCGATAAAAAGGTGTTAACGCATTAACTTCTCTTGCTGGCAGGCGCTCGGCTAATTCACCAACATAGGCAGGTGTGCCTAACATATCCCATTTTATGCAAGTGGCTTCTAGATTCATTCGTATCCTGTCGTAAAATAAATGTTCACCGCCGCCACCTCTAGGACGTCGCGTTTTAAATCGGATACCGACTACCGTGCCTTCAAAAACGCAATCGTGAACATAGAGATTTCGAATTACACCAGCGGTTTCACTTCCGCAGGTAATGCCACCGTGCCCTTTTTGTGCCAAACAATAGCGCACTACTATATTTTCGGTAGGTTTGTTCACTTTTAATCCGTCCTCGCCACGACCCGATTTCATAGTAAAACAATCGTCACCCGTATTTAAAGTACAATATTCAATAAGCACATTTTTTGAAGATTCCACATCAATGCCATCGCCACGAGGAATACCATATGAATCAACATAAATCCCACGGATAATCACATTGTTGCAATAAGTAGGGACAATGTTCCAAAATGCGGTCTTTTCCAATGAAACACCTTCGATGTAAACATTTTTGCAATTGATGGGTGAAATGAATTTTGGGGGTAAAATCCAGTCTTCTTGAGAACCATCATGAATACGTTCTTCAGCAGGTTTTGATAAATCCACTAAACTTTCAATAGGCTGAGTGTAGGAGCGTTCTTTTATTTCGCCTGCAAAAGGACCAATAAGTTTTCCTTTTCCTGTTAAAGCGATGTTGTTTTGTCCATTAGCATAAATGCATGAGCCTAAAGACATCACTTCCAAACTTTCCACACGCGTAAAAACTGCCGGTTGGTAATCTTTAACATCGGTGCTAAAGCGAAGGGTGGCACCTTCTTCAATATGCAGGTTAACGTTGCTTTTTAGTGAAATCCGACCTGTTTTCCATTCGCCTTTGGGAATAATTACGGTTCCGCCACCAACTTCCGAAAGTTCATCTATAGCACCTTGAACTAAATCCGTTACCAGTTCATTTCCATTTGCAGTAAGCTTCTCAATTAGATTTATGGTTGCATCAGGAAAAGTTGGTTTTTTAAAAGAGGGCATGTTAAACGGTGCCGATACGGGTGCGATGGTATCTGGCATAACCAAATGGCCGACTTGTTCTTTGGTTGGTATATCATCCAGCAGGCTATAATCAGGGCCGGCTTGGGTAGCTTGTTCGCAGCTTAAAGCTAATACTAAGGTGAAAAAAGCGATTAAAAGTCTCATGGGTTTAGTTTCGATTTCTGGTATGTAAAAATATAGGGTTTCTATGAACGGAAACCTAAATTTTGTTCATTGTTTTTTCTTGTAATAGTTGTGTCGTTACTCTGCTTTCAATTAAAACACTTGATACAATTTGGTTACAATTCGCCCCTTGCCGTTTGCTAGTATATGTTCGCCAAAACATAGCTCTACCTTAATCTTAAAATTAAAAGGCGCTTTTAAAATATCGACACCACTGTTTTTCTTAATTCTGATACCTTGTCCAGAAATAATATCCAAATTGGGCAAAAAATCTCCCAAAGGAATATGTTCGCTAAGAATGACATATTTATAATGGGACAATTTGTTTAATATGTTTTGTATTTCTGAATTAGGTAAATGCTGAAGTACCTGCCTTAAAATAAGACAATCTGTCGAAGGGAGTTCATCTTTTGAAATATCTAGGCAACGGAACTCTAAGTTGTTTGCTTGGTAAATGATTTTGTTGCGTTCAATTAGTTTTTCAACAATATCTACGGCTATATATTTTTGCGAATATTTAGAGAGATGTTTACCTATATTAAAATCGCCACAGCCCAAATCGCAAATTTTTAGAGGTTCTTTGAAAGACTTTAAAAAAGCAACGACGGTTTCCAAATACGGCTTTACGATTTCTTGGTCGTGTGAACCAAAACCAGAATAAAAATCAAATTCTGTTCCGCCCCAAAGATGCCTATCGTAAATTTGTTCCATTACCGCTTTGGTGGGCCATGGTGTTTTGGTTTTTTGTGCCACTTACTTTCTGATTTCTGAAAGTTTACTAAAAACATCCCAAACCACAACGCCACAACTCACCGAAATGTTCAAGGAATGCTTACTTCCAAATTGTGGGATTTCAATCACTACATCACTGGCAGATACCACATTCTGGGTCACACCTTTTACCTCGTTGCCAAAAACTAAGGCGTACTTGGTTTCGGGTTCAACTTTAAAATCGTTGAGCATAGTGGCGTTTTCAACTTGTTCGATGGAGCATACTGTAATCCCTTCCGTTTTTAATTGTTCAATAATCTCTAAAGTATCCTCGGCATACTCCCAATCAACTGTGTCAGTACTTCCCAATGCTGTTTTATGTATGTCTTTGTGCGGTGGTTTTGCTGTAATGCCGCAGAGATAAATTTTTTCAATTAAAAAAGCGTCGCTCGTTCTAAACACGGAACCGATGTTGTTTAAACTTCTAATATTGTCTAAAACAACAATGATGGGTGCTTTTTTTGCTTCCTTAAAAGCATCGACGCTCAGTCGGTCTAATTCGCTATTTTTTAATTTTCGCATTTTGTTTAATTCAAGTCATTGCGAGGACGAAGGACATGGCAATCTTTTTAAGGGATGCTTCGACTGCCCTCAGCATGACAAAGTAGTATTGTTGAAATCTCATTTAAATTGTAGATAACTTATAAACTATCAACTTCAAAAAACATGAAATTAATAGTACATTGCATGCTACAATTTTGTCAAAAATAACATTAAAAAATCACTTTACCATTGGCTAAAAAAGCAAAAAAGGAAACACCGTTAATGAAACAGTACAATACTATTAAAGCAAAGTACCCTGATGCTTTATTGCTATTTCGTGTTGGAGATTTTTACGAAACCTTTGGTGAGGATGCAGTTCGTGCAGCTGGTATTTTAGGCATTGTTTTAACCCATAGGAACAACGGCGGTGAAAAAACCGAGTTGGCAGGATTTCCACACCACTCGCTAAATACTTATTTGCCAAAATTGGTAAAAGCAGGGGAGCGTGTTGCTATTTGCGACCAATTGGAAGATCCCAAACAAACCAAGAAAATTGTAAAGCGGGGCGTAACGGAGTTGGTGACGCCTGGTGTAGCTTTTAATGATGAGGTGCTGGTTTCAAAATCGAACAACTTTCTGTGTTCGGTATATTTCGATAAAAAATATATAGGCATTTCGTTTTTGGATATTTCAACGGGTGAGTTTTTAACCTCGCAGGGTAACGCTGAGTATATTGACAAATTACTTCAAAATTTTAATCCGAGCGAAGTGTTGGTTTCGAAGCAAAAGCGCTCACTTTTTAAAGATACCTTTGGAGAAGACTTTCATACGTTTTATTTGGAAGATTGGGTATATCAAACTGATTATGCCTACGAAACACTAACAAAGCATTTTAATACGAAAACGTTGAAAGGTTTTGGTATAGAAGATTTGTACGAGGGCATTATTGCATCGGGTTCTATTCTTCATTATTTGGGAGAAACGCAACATCATAAATTAGAGCATATCACCTCCATTGCTCGTATTGCTGAAGACGATTATGTTTGGATGGACAAGTTTACCATTCGAAATTTAGAACTATACAATTCAACCAACAACAATGCAGTAACGCTGTTAAATATCATTGATAAAACCATTTCGCCTATGGGCGGGCGACTCCTGAAGCGCTGGTTGGCTTTGCCTTTAAAAAGTAAAGATAAAATTAAACTACGCCATGAGGTAGTTAGTTTTTTAACTAAGGAAGATGCTGTTCATCAAAAAATTCAAAACCATATAAAACATATTGGAGATTTAGAACGGTTGATTTCCAAAACGGCTACTGGAAAGGTTAGCCCACGCGAAGTCATTCAGCTTAAAAACTCCTTGGAAGCCATTGTGCCCATTAAAGTTTTGGCGACCAATTGCGACAATGAGTCGCTTAAAATTATTGGTGATACGTTACAAAGTTGCGAGGTGCTCCGCGAAAAAATAAAGCAAACCTTAAATGAAGAGGCTCCAGTAAATGTGCTAAAGGGTAATACGGTTGCCGTTGGTTTTTCTTCAGAATTAGATGAACTCAGAAACCTGTCAAAATCTGGAAAAGATTATTTAGACGATATGCTTGAGCGTGAAAGTAAGCGTACAGGCATTACGTCATTAAAAATAGCATCAAACAATGTGTTTGGTTATTATATTGAAGTACGTAATACGCATAAAGACAAGGTTCCCGAAGAATGGATTAGGAAGCAAACTTTGGTAAACGCCGAACGTTATATTACGGAAGAGTTAAAAGAATATGAGGCCAAAATTTTAGGAGCAGAAGAGCGTATTTTGGCCATCGAGCAACAGTTGTTTGGCGAATTGGTAAATTGGATGAATCAATACATAAAAGCAGTTCAACAGAATGCCTATTTAATTGGGCAGATAGATTGTTTATGTGGGTTTGCACAGCTGGCAAAGGACAATAATTACGTCTACCCAACTATTGATGAATCGCATGATTTAGATATAAAAAACGGTCGCCACCCTGTCATCGAAAAGCAATTGCCTTTAGGAGAGGCTTATATTGCCAACGATGTGTTCTTAGACCGCACGTCGCAGCAAATCATTATGATTACGGGGCCAAACATGTCTGGTAAATCGGCTATTTTGCGTCAAACGGCTTTAATCGTGTTGTTGGCCCAAATAGGAAGTTTTGTGCCAGCGCAAGACGCTAAAATAGGCTTGGTTGATAAAATTTTTACGAGAGTAGGCGCCAGTGATAATATCTCGATGGGCGAATCTACTTTTATGGTTGAAATGAACGAAACGGCATCTATTCTTAATAATATTTCAGATAGAAGTTTGGTTTTGCTAGATGAAATTGGTCGTGGTACGAGTACGTATGACGGTATTTCCATTGCTTGGGCTATTAGCGAATATTTGCACGAACATCCTTCAAAACCAAAAACGCTTTTTGCAACGCATTACCACGAACTCAATGAAATGACCGAAACGTTCGAGCGTATTAAAAACTTCAATGTTTCAGTAAAGGAATTAAAAGACAATGTGCTTTTTTTAAGAAAATTGGTTAATGGTGGAAGTGAGCATAGCTTTGGTATTCATGTAGCAAAAATGGCTGGAATGCCACAACAAGTTTTACATCGGGCTAATAAAATTCTGAAGAAGTTGGAGAAATCGCATTCCAGTGAAGAGCTTACTGATAAGGTGAAATCGATACAGGACGATATGCAATTGAGTTTTTTCAACTTAGACGACCCGTTACTTGAGAATATTAAAGACGAAATATTACAAACTGATATTGATACACTTACTCCCGTAGAAGCGCTTATGAAACTGAATGAAATTAAGCGGATGTTGGTCAAGAAAAAACAGGCGTAAAATAAATTTTATTTATTTTAACAAAAGGCTTTGGTTTTATTAGAAATATTTTAAATTTGCATCCGCAATACGCTATTGCACGTTCATCAACATACTGCGAAAGTAGCTCAGGGGTAGAGCATCACCTTGCCAAGGTGAGGGTCGCGGGTTCAAATCCCGTCTTTCGCTCTGATACTTTTTAGATATACCAATGCTGAAGTGGTGGAATTGGTAGACACGTTGGACTTAAAATCCAATGACCATTAGGTCGTGCGGGTTCAAGTCCCGCCTTCAGTACTTAGAAAAACCGTAAACGATTAAATATCAATTGTTTGCGGTTTTCTTGTTTCTTATCTAGTCAACCATTAGTTAACAATTTCAATAAAAGGGGGATTTTTACTCTTTTTTATAGGTTGGAAAAACTCGGTCTTTGTTGTGTGTAGTGTTTTTAACCTACCATTCTTAAAGCAATATCTCCGTTCGATTGTTGCTCGGTTTGTATAAAAACTAAATTCAAGTTTAAAATATTATCGTACTTTAAGATTAGAGCGTGACCTTTTATATCTTTGTACTCTAACTCATTTAGAGGTTTGCGAGAAGCATCTTTTATGTAAATTAAATTAAGATTTCCATCTTCTGAAAGTTCATAATCACTAGTACACCTGTATAGGTAAATGGACTTGCAACAAAAAGTCCAGTCTAATATAGTAAGTCCATCCTCAGAAAAAATTTCGAATGGCATATTTTCGTTGTTTATGAATCTTATGTAATAAATAAAGTCCGTCCCTTGTTCCCGCACTGTTCCTTGTTGCTCTTCCAAAAAGGCAATAGTTAAGTTGTAGTCATCTGAATCATTACAACTAACAATTAAAAGCAATAATGCTAAAATGTAAATTAATTTTTTCTGCTAAATTTATTCTATATTTCGACTTAAAACTTTCCGATATTTCTTGGGCCTTATTATGCTTATTTTAAATGAGAAGTGATATAAAATAAATCTCAAATATTATGATGATAAACAATAAGATAACGACATCAATCTTTTTTAGCGTTTTTATTGCGGTTTTAATATTTAGCTGCAAGCAAGAAAATAAACAACCCAAATCCATCATCCAATCCGAAAGTCACCAAGACATCAAAACTCCCGATGGTATGATTTGGGTAAAAAGGAAGACCTTTACCCAAGGGGCAAAGGATGGAGATAAATATGCGATGCCTCGAGAAAAACCTTCGCACACTGTTACTGTAGATGGTTTTTTTATTGATATCACCGAAGTAACAAACAAAAAATTTAGAACTTTTATTGATGCTATCGATTATGTAACCGTTGCAGAACGCCCCATAGATTGGGAAGAAATGAAAAAAGACTTGCCTGAAGGTACACCAAAGCCACACGATTCTTTGTTGCAACCAGGCAGCTTAATTTTCAATAAAAATGTAAACCAGGTAGCTACTATGGGTGATTATTCGCAGTGGTGGATCTGGAAAACTGGTGCCAATTGGAAACACCCACTAGGGCCAGGAAGTTCAATTGATGCTAAAGATAATTATCCGGTCGTGCATATTGCTTATGAGGATGCCCTAGCCTACTGTAAATGGGCAAATAGGCGCTTGCCAACCGAGGCTGAATGGGAAGCGGCAGCGCAGGGCACTGCAATCAATAATATTTATACATGGGGAAATAGCATAGAAGTTTTAAACGAAAATGCGAATACATGGCAAGGCGTGTTTCCCATTAAAAATGAGCCTATAGATGGATTTGAATTTATAGCCCCTGTTAAGTCTTATCCTCCAAATACTATTGGTTTGTATGACATGATGGGTAATGTTTGGGAGTTGACTAGCGACTGGTTTAACGTGAACTACTATCAAGAATTAGACACGACAACGGATGTGGTAAACCCCAAAGGTGCCGATAAAGGTTATAGTCCCAGTAACCCTTACCAAGAGGAGCATATTATAAAAGGAGGCTCGTTTTTGTGCCATGCATCGTATTGCGCCAGTTTTAGGATCTCTGCAAAAATGGGGACAAGCCCAGATTCGGCATCAGACCACGTTGGGTTCAGAACGGTGGCAACGCCAATAATGTTAAGAAATAAATAAAGCTTATTTCGGACACGTAAAATCGATTTCAATAAAATTCAATTTAGTTGAAGCTTAAGAATAAAATGTGTTTCTTTATTGCGTATTTGAACTAATATATTATTCAGTAACATTAAAGTCGACTAAATAGAAAAATATGGTATCCTTAGACACCTTAGATTATGTATTGATTATATTATTTTTTGTAATTACTTTATCCATAGGGATTTATGTTTCAAAAAAATCTGGAAAAAATTCTTCAGAGTTTTTTCTGTCTGGACGAACGATGCCATGGTGGTTGTTAGGAGTTTCAATGGTCGCTACAACATTTTCAACCGATACGCCTAATTTAGTTACCGATATTGTTAGAACTAATGGGGTTTCTGGTAATTGGGTTTGGTGGGCATTTTTGCTCACTGGTTTGTTAACGGTTTTTGTGTACGCTAAATTATGGCGAAAATCGAATGTGAACACCGATATTGAATTTTATGAATTTCGCTATGGCGGAAAACCAGCCAGTTTTTTAAGAAAATTTAGAGCGATTTACCTTGGCGTTATTTTTAATATTATCACGATGTCTTCGGTGACTCTGGCGGCCATAAAAATAGGAGGTATCATGTTAGGCCTAGAACCATGGCAAACGGTGGTTAGTGCAGGTTTAATAACGGTAGTCTTTAGTGCGTTGGGCGGTTTTAAAGGTGTGGTTTACACCGACTTTGTTTTGTTTTTTGTGGCTATGGGAGGTTCTATAGGAGCTGCATATTACCTTGTAAATTTGCCAGATGTGGGTGGTGTGGAAGCCTTACTGGCGAATGAAGGGGTGGCGGACAAATTATCAATATTACCAGATTTTGGCAATACGCAGGCATTAATAACCTTATTGATTATTCCTTTGGCAGTACAATGGTGGAGTTCTTGGTATCCTGGTGCTGAGCCAGGAGGAGGAGGGTATATAGCACAACGAATGTTGGCCGCAAAAGATGAAAACCATGCTATTGGTGCCACGTTCTTCTTTAATATTATGCATTATGCGTTACGCCCATGGCCATGGATTTTGGTGGCTCTGGCATCGTTAGTTGTTTTTCCTGATTTGGCTAGTATTCATGAGGCGTTTCCAAATATAGCAGATGACAAATTGGGTCATGATTTAGCCTATTCTGCTATGCTTACCAAATTACCGAGTGGTTTGTTAGGTTTGGTTTTGGCATCTTTGATAGCAGCTTACATGAGTACCATCTCTACACAATTAAATTGGGGATCGTCTTATATCGTCTACGACTTCTATAAACAGCAAATTAACCCAGAAGCTTCAGAGAAAAAATTAGTAGCTATTGGTAGATTTTCAACCGTGGTTTTAATGGTTTTAAGTGCTGTTTTGGCGTTGGTATTGCAAAACGCGCTACAATTGTTTGAACTCTTACTTGTGTTTGGTGCAGGTACAGGTTTAATATTTATTCTGCGCTGGTTTTGGTGGCGCATTAACGCATGGAGTGAGATTACGGCTATGTTTGCATCGGGAATTATATCTATTGTTTTAAAGCTTACACCAATAGGTGATGTGTTATTTGATGTGGAATCCGGAATATTCCCAGATTGGTTCGAATACCCTTTTGTTGTTCTTGTTACAACTATAGTTTGGTTGTTAGCGACTTATATTACGCAGCCAGAATCTAAAGCTGTACTTCGGTCTTTTTATGAAAAGATACAGCCAGGAGGACCGGGTTGGAGTAAAGTTGTTCGGGAGGCAGAGCTTGAAAATGTAAAAATAGCTGATAGTGGGAAAGAGTGGTCGGTGCCGTCAGGAATCAAGGCTATGGTATTGGGGTGTATTTTAATTTATAGCTGCATGTTTTCAACGGGTTATATTATTTACGGCGACTACAATAGGGCATTAATTCTAATTTCTATAGCGATTTTATCAGCAATACTGTTGATAAGAATTTGGAAAAAAATAAGAACAAAAATATTATGAGATTTATTCTATTTCGAAACGTAATTATTTAATGTCGCAGTTTTAAGTGGTTAGTTTCTAAGTGATTTGAAAATTCAAGATTAGATGTTTGCATTATCCTGTTGCATATTAATATGGTCTCTATTGAAAAAGTTATTTCTACAGCAAAACAAAAGCCGCCCAATTAAGGCGGCTTTGATTTTATTTATAAAAAAACCAGTATTTTTATTCTAGTTCTTTAGCTTTATTTTCAATAGCGTCACCAGCTTCTTCCATGGCTTCCCCAGTTTCGTTAACGGCTTCGTCTGTAGCGTCAATAGCTTCGTCTATGGCTTTGCCAGCTTCTTCCATTGCGCCTTCTGTAGCATCCGCTGCGTTGTCTGCAGCTTCTTCCATTGCATCACCAGCATTCTCCATAGCTTCTTCAACTGAATCAGCTTTTTTAGTATCTCTACAAGAGGTGAAACTTATAGTTAATGCTGCCAACAAAACGGTACTCAATAATAATTTTTTCATTTTAGTATTCATTTTAGTGTTAATTATTTAAGACGCTGATTAATTTAAGGAATTTTTTTGTTAATTCTGTTAATGACTAACAAAATTTATTGCGACTTTATGGTTATATACGAAGTTGATTGAGGATTTGGATTACCGCACCTTTGTTTTTAATGATGAATTTGGAATTAGCCGTACCAGTTTCTTGACGTTTTACTTCATTTTTAATCAAATCATCCAAAATATGGTTTAATTCTTTTTGATTTGAAATTGAAAACATGCCACCATTGTCTATGAGGTCCTTAGCTTCGGGAAATTTATCATAATTATGGCCAATAATAATGGGTACACCAAATACGGCTGGTTCCAGAGTGTTATGTAGGCCAGTATTCCCCATGGCGCCACCTACATAAGCAATGTCGGCGTAGTTGTAAATTTTTGTGAGAATACCGATCGTGTCAATTATAAAAACTTTCTGTTTTGAGAGCTGTGTATCGTCTTTTTCAGAATAAAGCACATGAGATACTTTTAATTTTTCCTGAATGTTTTTGATGTGCGTAGCCTTTATGTCGTGCGGTGCAATAATAAATTTTACATCGGCTTTATCATGCTTGTTAATATATTCGATCAATAAATTTTCATCTTCAGGCCAGGAACTACCAATTACAATACATAGTTGGTTGTTTTTAAAACCTTCAATAAAAGGTAAAGTATTGTCTTGCTCTAATTGACTGAAAACTCTATCGAACCGGGTATCGCCACTAACCGTAACATTGTTGTAATTTATGGATTCTAACAGTTGTTTTGAAACCTCGTTTTGGGTAAAAATGTGTTCGAAAGCAAAAAGAGACTCTCTAAGCGGTTTACCCAATGGTTTAAAATATGTTTGATTTTTTCTGAACGCCGCCGATATTAAAATGGCTTTAAGATTGTTTTTTTTTAGTTGATTTAAATAATTAGGCCAAATATCATATTTGACGAATACGGTAAGTTCAGGTTTTACCAAATCTACAAAATGCTTGGCATTAGTCTTTGTATCCATGGGTAAATAGATTACCACATCAGCTATGGGAGAGTTTTCCCGCACTTCGTAGCCCGATGGTGAAAAAAAAGTTAGAACAATTTTGTGTTCAGAATAGTGTTTTCTGAGGACTTTAAAAACGGGAAGACCTTGCTCATATTCGCCTAGTGACGAACAATGAAACCATAAAGTTTTGGCATTATCAGCTAACTCTGAATTTAGTGTGTTAAATGCTCGTTTTCTTCCTTCTACACCGCTTTTCAACTTGTCATTAAATGGTGCAGCACATTTTAAAATGAAATGTGCCATGTAAATGCCTATGTTATAAATAAAACTCAAATGCCTTTATTTGTTGCTAAAATACATTTCTTTAAGAAAACGAATTCCTTTATTTTTAAAAAAGAACACTTATATATAATCAAGAACTCTATTAGGCAAATATTCACAAATGTTTGATTGTATAGCGTTAATGATTTTTGTAATTTTGAGAACTGCGAATCCAGTGGGATTTGTGTTAAAACGGCTTTTCAAATAAGGTGTAAAAGCTATAATATTTTTTTGATGAAAAAAATTCAAATGGTAGACCTTAAAGGTCAATATAACGACATAAAAGATGTTGTTAATCCTTCCATCCAAGAGGTTATTGATAATACTGCATTTATAAACGGACCCAAAGTACACGAATTTCAACAGCAATTGGAAGAATATCTAGATGTTAAACATGTTATTCCTTGTGCCAATGGCACCGATGCCCTTCAAATTGCTATGATGGGATTGGGGCTGAAACCGGGTGATGAAGTTATTACTGCCGATTTTACTTTTGCAGCTACTGTTGAGGTTATTGCGCTGTTACAATTAACACCTGTTTTGGTTGATGTTAATGAAGACGATTTCAACATAAATATCGAGGCTATAAAAAAAGCCATTACACCAAGAACAAAGGCTATTGTTCCGGTGCATTTATTTGGTCAGTGTGCCAATATGGAAGCCATCATGGAAATTGCCCAAGAGCACAATTTGTATGTCATTGAAGATAATGCGCAGGCTATTGGAGCAACATACACATACAAAAATGGCAAAAAAGTTATGGCGGGGACGATTGGCGATGTAGGGGCGACCTCGTTTTTTCCTTCTAAAAATTTAGGTTGTTACGGTGATGGCGGTGCTATTTTTACTAATAATGATGATTTAGCACACACCATAAGAGGTATTGTAAACCATGGTATGTATGAACGTTACCATCATGATGTGGTCGGCGTGAATTCTAGGTTAGATAGTATTCAAGCGGCCGTTTTGGGTGCTAAATTGCCCTATTTGAATAGCTATAATGAAAAGCGAAGGATTGCGGCCAAAAAATATAATGAAGCTTTTAAAGGGATTGATAAAATTAGTACTCCAAAAGTTTCAAACGGATGCACTGAAATATGTGATACTTGCGATTGCCATGTATTTCATCAATACACCTTGCGACTTAAAGGTGTTGATAGGGACGCATTGGTAAAGCATCTTAATGAAAACCAAATACCATGTGGTGTATATTATCCCATCCCACTTCATAAGCAGAAAGCTTATTTGGATGAACGTTATAATGAAAATGATTTTCAGGTAACCAACCAATTAGTACAGGAGGTTATCTCACTTCCAATGCATACCGAATTGGATGACGAACAAATAGATTGCATTACATCAACCATAATAAAATTTATAAATGGATAAAATATTAGTAACTGGCGGCCTAGGTTTTATAGGTTCACATACTGTTGTTGAATTGCAAAACGAGGGCTACGAGGTCGTTATTATTGACGATTTGTCTAATTCTTCTGAGAATGTGCTAGATGGGATTACTGCCATAACAGGAAAAACTCCAATTTTTGAAAAATTGGATTTAAAAAACAGGACTGGTGTAGAGGCTTTTTTTGCTAAACATAATGATATTAAAGGTGTTATACATTTTGCCGCTAGTAAGGCCGTTGGCGAAAGTGTACAGGAACCATTACTATATTACGAAAACAATATTGGTACGCTCGTTTATATTTTAAAAGAATTAAAAAAGCTTCCTGAAGCGAGTTTTATTTTTAGTTCTTCGTGTACAGTTTATGGCCAAGCTGATGAATTGCCTATAACAGAAAATGCACCGGTTAAACAAGCTGAATCTCCATACGGAAACACCAAACAAATAGGCGAGGAAATCATAAAAGATACTTGCAAAGTAACGCCAAGCCTTAAGGCTATTGCATTGCGGTATTTTAATCCAGTTGGTGCACACGAATCGGCTAAAATTGGTGAGTTGCCTATTGGGGTACCACAAAATTTGGTTCCGTTTATTACGCAAACGGCCATTGGGTTACGTGAGCAATTATCGGTTTTTGGTGATGATTACCCAACTCCCGATGGTACCTGTATTCGCGATTATATTCATGTTGTCGACTTGGCAAAAGCTCACGTCGTGGCATTACAGCGTTTGTTAGGAAACAAAAACAAAGACAACTACGAAACTTTCAATCTAGGAACAGGAAAAGGAAGCTCAGTACTCGAAGTAGTTAAGGCTTTTGAGAAAGTTTCTGGAGAAAAACTCAACTACAAAATTGTTGGGAGACGTGAGGGTGATATTATTTCTGCCTATGCAGACACCAATAAAGCGAATAACGAATTGGGTTGGAAAACCAAATTAACGTTGGATGATGCTATGCGTTCTGCCTGGAAATGGGAACAATTGGTTAGGAGCGAAAAGTAAATAATTCAAATAACTTCTAGAAAAAATGAAGCCATTCTCATAATAGAGAATGGCTTTTTATATGAATGGACATATTTTGATTTTAACCAGAGAATCATTCTTTTTAAGAAACTATTCTATCCTGCTTTTTCTTTCTGAAGCTTGCCAATACCAAAATTATCATTCCCGTAGTTACGGAGAGGTCGGCCAGGTTGAAAATACCGGTTTTAAAAACACCGCCTAAATCTATAAAGAGGAAGTCGGTTACCTTTCCGTAGACCACCCGGTCATAAACATTAGCTACACCGCCACCAATAATACTTGAAAAAGCAAATAATGACCAATAATCTAAAGATTTATCTTTTATGATATATCGAAGCACAAACGCTAAAACAACAATGGGTAAAATGAGCAATAGAATAAGGCGCATCGTTTCGCCCAATTCACTACCCATACCTAAAAAAGCACCAGTGTTTTCAACATGCATTAAAACAAAAGCGTCACCAATTAAAGGGATACGTTCACCAGGGCTGATGCCATTTCTTAAATCAACGTTTGCCCGAACTAATACTTTTGATATCTGATCGGCAGCTATGGTTAAAACTATAACGACGGTAATAAAGAAGGAGCGTTTGCTTAGCTTCATTTAGCTATTGGTTTCAAAAGTTGCTGAAGCAGTTTCAGATTCGCGATTAATTTTCTTAACTAAACCTTGTAAAACTTTACCGGGGCCAACTTCAGTAAACAATGTAGCGCCGTCGGCAATCATTTGCTGAACGGATTGTGTCCATCTCACCGGAGCAGTAAGTTGCGAAATCAAATTAGTCTTTATTGCCGCTTCATCAATTACGGCATTGGCCGTTACATTTTGATAAATGGGGCAATTCGGTTTGCTAAATGTTGTACTTTTTATTGCAGCTGCCAATTCTTCGCGAGCTGGTTCCATTAAGGGTGAGTGGAACGCTCCGCCAACCGGTAATACCAACGCACGGCGGGCACCAGCATCTTTTAAGCTTTCACAGGCTTTGTTTATGGCTTCAACTTCACCAGAAATAACTAATTGACCAGGGCAATTGTAGTTTGCTGCTACTACAACACCTTCGGTCGTAGCACATATTTTTTCAACAATATCATCATCTAAACCTAAAACAGCAGCCATGGTGCTGGGCTGTAATTCACAGGCTTTTTGCATCGCTAAAGCACGTTGCGATACCAATTTTAATCCGTCTTCAAAATTTAAAGCGCCATTGGCAACCAATGCGGAAAATTCACCAAGTGAATGGCCGGCAACCATATCTGGCTTAAAGCTATTGCATAATGTTTTGGCCAAAATCACCGAGTGTAAAAATATAGCGGGTTGGGTTACTTTGGTTTCTTTAAGGTCTTCCGCAGAACCTTCAAACATAGTGTCTGTAATACTGAAACCTAAAATATCGTTGGCTTGTTCAAAAAGGTCTTGTGCTAGCGGTGAGTTTTCGTAAAGATCTAAACCCATTCCCGAAAATTGAGCGCCTTGGCCCGGAAAAATATATGCGTTCATTTTTTAGTTCGTTTTTAGTGCTGCAAAAATAGGAATAAAAATGTAACTATAAATTATTTGTTGCAGCTTCAGCACATCTTTCGCCATCCATAGCCGCAGAAACGATACCGCCAGCATAACCAGCACCTTCGCCGCAAGGGTAAAGATTTAAAATTTGAGGATGTGCGAAGTTTTCAGTTCTAGGTATGGAAACTGGTGATGAGGTTCTGGATTCTACCCCTACAATGTTGGCTTCGGAAGTATAGTAGCCTTTCATTTTTTTACCAAAGGCATCAAAGCCTTTTCTTAATCTGCTTCCAATTAGTTTTGGCAATAGGGAGTGAAGGGGAGCAGAGTTTAAACCTGGTTGATACGATGAAGCGTTCAAGGTATTTGAAAAATGCCCTTCAACAAAATCTGTTAAACGTTGGGCTGGAGCAGTTTGGGTTCTTCCACCTGCTGTAAAGGCCAATTTCTCCAAGTTTTTTTGGTATTCCAGTCCTTTTAAAGGGCCAAATTTTTCATATTTAGACAAGTCGGAATCGACATTAATTTCGACAACAATGCCTGAATTGGCGTATAGGTTATTTCGTTTTGAAGGCGACATTCCGTTCACTACAACTTCGCCATTGGCTGTTGCTGCAGGCACTATAAACCCACCTGGGCACATGCAAAAGGAATATACACCACGGTTATTTACTTGTTCTACCAAACTGTAAGAGGCGGCAGGTAATAATTCAGAACGCTTGCCCGAACAGTGATATTGAATGGAATCGATAATATGTTGCGGGTGCTCCACACGAACACCCATAGCAAAAGACTTAGCTTCTAAAGCCACTTCTTTCTCATGAAGTTTATAAAATATATCACGAGCGGAGTGTCCAGTGGCTAAAATGACTTTATTCACAGCCATTATATCACCATTTTTTAATTGAATGGATTGGATTTGTCCGTCTTTTATTTTGAAGTCGGTTACACGAGTTTCAAAATGGATTTCACCACCGTGTTTTAAAATAGTTTCTCTAATATTTTTAACCACTTTGGGTAGTTTGTTGGTCCCAATATGCGGATGGGCATCTACCAAAATTTGGTCGGTTGCTCCATGAAAAACCAGATTTTCAAAAATCCTGCGTACATCACCACGTTTTAAGCTTCTGGTGTATAATTTACCATCGCTATAAGTACCTGCACCGCCTTCGCCAAAACAATAATTGGAATCTTCGTTTACAAAATGCTCTTGGTTAATAGCTTTTAAATCGCGCCTGCGGTCACGAACGTTTTTACCGCGTTCTAACACAACAGGTTTGTAACCTAGTTCGATACAGCGTAGGGCAGCGTACATTCCGGCAGGGCCAAAGCCAATAATATGAATAGTCTTAGCCTTTGTTACGTCTTTATAATCAAATTGATATTCTGATGTTTTTGGAACTTCCTCGTTTATAAAAACCGAAACTTTATAGTTGAATACAATGTTCGGTTTACGGGCGTCAATCGATTTTCGGAGGACTTTAATGCCCGAAATGTCAGCTTGGTTAATGGCTAATTTTTCAGCAGATTTTAAGAGCAGAATATCGCTGATTTCTTCCTCTTTTAAACTAACACGAAGCTGAATGTCTTTTATCATACTGCGAAAATAATGAAAATAGCCATCGGTTCTATTGATTTTTATAATCCTCATAAATTGAGGAAATGTCTATAGCATTCGCGTTTCCGTTGTGAACGATTAATCGGTATTTTAAAATGGTAGGTTGGGTTTGGGAAAGCGATACGGGTTCTGCTCCTGGAAACGGATACACCGCATTTTGCATACTCTTTTTAGAGCGTAAAATCCATCGGTTTATGGGCTTGGGGTTGTCTGGATGGCAAAGTGTTGTAAGCCCGGAAATGGCATTTTTTTTACTCAAAGAACCAGAAATATCCATCCAAGGCCCTGCTTTTATGGGCAAGTTTTCTGGTACTATATTGCCTATAGAGCTGGTGAATGTTACATCTTGGGGAAGCTTAATCCTCGGTGAAAATCCGCCGTAACCCTTTTCGTTTTCGGCACCACCAATGCGCATATTTGGTTCCAAGGCGAGCAAGGAAATTTCAATATCTATTAGTCTGTAGTTTTTTTCTTTTGGATAAACTTTTATGGTGGTGCGCTCTTTTACGAAAGGTTTTTGGTTTCCGATACTATCTTTCCAAAGATTGGATTTCCAAAATGTTTCTGCCTGTATTCCTTTCGCGGAAGATTTTTGGAGAAGTGCTCCAACAGAGACAACATCCCAACTAAAATTTTCAATTTCCCAACCGTCCCCAATTCGTTTATCACCAATATGTAATTGATGCCAAGCCCAAAAAATCCCCCGGTGGTGCAGGTGGTCTTCAGGGAAATCTTCGGTTAAAATGTCGCCATCTAATGTGTAAAGTGGATGGATGTAATTAGCTCGATTGTAGGTTCCATTCAAACTTTTTTCCGCTATTTGGTATTTTAAAATGCTGTCATTTCCTTCGGTGAAGTAAGTGCCTTCGGAATTTATATGGACATTAATTGGTGTTGAATTTGTGCAACTCGTAAGTCCGAATAGGAGTAATAAAAAGGTTAAACATTTCATTTTAAATGTGTTTTAAAGAAATCGTAAAGAACGTTTAAATCAGCATAGTTTTGAGGTACAGAATGTCCTTCGCCATAATCGATTAAGGTTGAAGTTGGGACGTTCAAGGAATCCAACTTGTTTTTGAAATGCTCAATTTGATATTGGTAATACGGCGCATCAGTGGTGTTATAAAAAAATAACGTGGGAGCTGTTCTTGAAGATTCCACCAAATAACTTGCCCCCATAGTTTCCCATAATGCTCTATTACTTTCTAAATTACCCCATGCCCACGGACATCGCATTTCAAGGTTTTTATCGCCATCGTCCTTTACATTATAAATTTGGGTATAGTCAAAAACCCCGGAGCCAAGAGCTGCGGCTTGCACATCATCTGAAATACCTTGATTAAAACCTGCGTTTTCAAATTCCGGAACTGATTTATCACCAATAGCCATGGCGCCAGCGGTAGAACCCCGCGAGAAGCCGTAAATGCCAATGTTGCCCGAAAGCCCTAAGGCTTCACCTTTTTTCCGTAACGTGCGAATGGCCGACTTTACTTTTTGGGCGGCATCAGGATTTACTTGATAAGATTTGTAAGTTTCGGGTTGACCTCCCTTGGGTTGGCCTTCTCCCCAAGGACAATATTTAGGGTGGTCGGCAATGGCCCAAGCCATGCCATGTGCGGGTGCACCTTCTAAAAAAGAATCGTTAAAACCCGCAAACGTATATTTTAAATAGGTGCGTTTGTTTTGGTTGGTATTGGTGAGTTCCCCAGCTTTGGAGTCGAAAGTTGCGTAACTGTTGCTGTATGAAAACGACAGTACCACTGGAACTGTGGTTTTTGGGTTAGCTGGATAAATAATATCCATGTTTAGGGTATCGCCTTCAGTATATGCCTCTGGTGTGTTGTAAACGCTAGGGTCGTCTTTAAAATAAGGAACGTCCCTGGCAATTCTGTAGCCTTCAAATAATATATAGCTTTGGTAATTAGAGCAGTCGGTCAATCCACAAAACGCCCCATCTTCAATGGCATCATTAATGGCTATAATATCTTGGTTTATTTGTGTTGGCGTCGCATTTGGGTGATACTTGTAATCTAGTTCTATAACACGATAGCCTTGATTAAGTAGCCAACGGATATCTTCTTTATTGGAATTTTCACCTGTTTTTTCGAAAGCCAAATTTTCAAGGTATATAATGGTTAAAGGGTTGCCTTTAAAATCTACTAAAGGTGTTTTTGGGTGATTTATCTTATATGTAATGGGCGAGTTTGTAATACCACTATTCCAGTATTTGGCAGGTGAGCATGATAAAATGGAAAAACATATTATTATGTTGTAGATTAATATTTTTAACATGCAGTAAAAATAGTTAAAAACAGAGCAAATATTTTTAATGAGTTAGTTTTTAATATGAAGTTCTACATTAAATTCTTGGATAAGAAGCGTGTCTCTAACTCCTAATTTTGAATAGGATTCAGAATCAAAAGAGTTATTGGTTCTTTTATAAGCTTGCCAATACTCAAAAGTTTCATCAAATTCATCATAACTAATAAAATAATGGTCTACAAAGGGCATATATAAAACCTTTCCGTCTTTTTTTTACATATTTACATGCTTTAAATTTAACCGCATCACGGTATCCGCTTAAGGGAGGGGGGGGATAAAGTGTTCTTCAAATAAGGGATGGTATTTTAAATGGTTTTTATTAAAATCAAAACTATAGTAGCTATTGCCAACAACTGCAACACTGGTATCTCGACTTTCCCAATACGTTATTTCAGGGGTTTCATATAAATTAAGCATTTTGTTAAACGAACTACTCATTGAAATTAACTCTACACTTGTTTCAGAATGGTAGGTTACTGAAATGTCGTTTTCTATTTGTGTGGTATCGAGGTCTGTGAGATATTGTTTTACGCGCTTGAAAAGATTGGTTGATATTTCAGAATCTTTTACTTCGCCATATCTTGTAAAAACCCTAATGTTTTGTCCAGAAAATTTGGTTGATGTAAAGGTGGTTGGATATTCAATAATGTATTCTTCTTCCTTAGCACAAGAACTGAGAACTACAACAGTTATTAATAAACTTAAAAATATTTTCATGGTATAATTAGTTGCTACAATTACCATCAATTAAATTTTGTTTTGTTGGATTATAAGCATTCTTCTCTATTGTCATATCAAGATTAGGAAGGTTTTTAATGAGTGGCTCAACGCCACATAGGTTTGTTAAATTAGAATTCCATCTTACTCTAAGATATCCAGCAGTAGATAAATTTTTTAAACCATTTAGATTAGTTATGCTGCCATTACCAGAGATATCTAAATATCCACCAACAGAATTCAAATTAGCTAAGCCATCCAAGTTTTTTAACTTTGCATTTCCTATAATTTCTAAACGAGCAGCAAAAGTAGAATCATTATTTACATCGCTAATGGTTGAAATATTTTTCAACCCATCAATGTTTTCTAAAGATTCATTTTGCTCAATTCTTAATAATTTTAAGTTGCTACTGATGTTTTCTAATCCATCGATATTTGTTAGTTGCGAATTATCAAAAATCCATAATCTTTCAATATATGTAATTTTTTTAAGTGAGTTTATGTTGGTTAATGCTGTATTGCCTAAAATAGCTAATCCTTCATCAATGGATTTTAGGTTACTGAGTGGCTCTATATTTGACAATACCGTGTTGCCTGAAATTATTAAATAATCAATAGACGTTAAAGTACTCAAACCCTCAATATTTGATATGGAGGACGTTTGATGTCCATAATCAACACCAATCATAACAGTTCCAGTTACTTTAGTGTAGCCTTCTTTACCAAAATCATCAATTTGTTGTTGGGTGTTAAAAATAATATCACCCTCATAAACAACTTCGGGTTCTTGGTCCTTGGAGCAATTGAATAAAAGAATAAATACGGAAAGAATAAATGTAATTTTTTTCATTTCGAGATTTATGAGATGTCAGTCGAAATATAATAAAAATAATCTTACAAAAGTAAATTAATCGACGAAGCGAATTCTATCTTTTCCAGATAACCCCATCAAATCCTGTAAATCATAAAACTTTAAAACGCCATACAGCACGTTGGTGTAGACGTCTTTTTGCATCGGGTTTTCCAGAAAGTTGTAAAACGATTTTATAGACCGAGATATTTCGGTACGGTTTATTCTGCTGTCAAGATAAGTGGTGTGTATGGCCGTTGGACCGTAAAGCCCGTTGGCTATGAGTTTAATGTCGTGGTTTTTTAGTTTGTCGTGTTGTTCAATAAAATCGAGCACGGTCATCACATCCACGACACGCTGCCCCATAATAGGCTTGCCAATATGCATACTGGCCATGGCGTTGCGGTACTCCCAATTCCAGTATTTGGAGTCGTTGAGGTTAATGGGGTCGGCCGTTTCACCAAACCCACGCAAATCAGGAACCACCAAAATATCGTTTTGGTTGATGTGGTGGTCAATTAAAGGTTCGTTATTCAGTACATCGGCTTTACCGCTTTCATTTAAATACAGAAAGATGTCACTTTTTGCATTTGCGTTTTCGGGCATTAAAACTAAACAGGGTACAGGGAATTGTCCTGTTCTATTGATTTGGTATTTGTGTAAATTGAATTTTCTAAATGACTTTGAACCTGTTGGAAGCACATCGATTTCTTCCGTAGGAAGTACTTCAATACCCAAAAGTTTCATTACTTGTGTTCGTATTTCTATGCTGTCTTTTTTCAAAAAATCTTTTCTGCTGCTTTTCAATTTTTGAAATTCTTGTCTGTGGAATTCAGGAATAGAAATATTACCAGCAATGGAGGTGATTACTTGACCGGTTTCCGTGCAATTTAAGTTTTCAATATCGGTTGAACGGGTTTCGGTTTCCTTTACTGGCGTGTCATCGCCGTAAAACCATGTTTTAAACCAAGTGGTCATGGCTTCGCGTTTGGGTTTGGGCATTCCGTGGCCCGCTTCAACAGAAACCATTTTCACATGTTCCGGCTGGCCTAAAACTGTATAGGCTTGTTCTAGGTCTTTAAAAGCCTGTGTGGCTCCCCAATAATCTACAAAATCGTATTTCCCCGACATGATTAACACAGGTTTGGGAGCCATCATCAAAACAAAATCGGCTAGTTCCAGTTGCTCTCTGCCTTCATAAGGAATGTGTTGGCAACCATCGGAAGCACCATAAACCTCCAAAACCTTTTGGCGCTTTGTAAAATAACTGCAAACGGTGGCGACTTTTATGCGCTCGTCGAGGCCGAGCATATAGGTGGTTTGGGTACCGCCACCCGAACTGCCATAAACACCAATTCTATTATTATCGATGTCCTTTCGGTTTTCCAAATAATCAATGGCACGGTGGTTGTCCCAATATTCGTAAGCAGCTAAACTGGAACCCAAGAGGTTGGCACCGGCATTTACTAATGTGTGCTCTGTGGTGGCACCCCGAGTAAGTGATTTGCTGTTTTCATCTATAAACTGAATACGTTCACCTTGCCCAATAGGGTCGACCACTAAAACCGCAATTTTCTTTGTAACCATTAAAGTCGCCGCTCTCGATAACGGAGCCTTTCCGCGAAGACCGTGGCCGCATAAATGTAGCGTTGCAGGGAAGGGACCATTGCCATCGGGAATATAAAGGTTTGCGGTTACATAACGTTTCGGAGAACTTTCAAAAATGATGTTTTCAATCCTAAAACCATCCATTTGCGTAGTGCCAACTACTTTAGCGTTGAGTTTGCTTTTTTCAGGAAAATCGCCAACGATGTTTTTGTAGCGTTCAATGCATTCGTCTCGATATTTTACAAGGTTTTCTTTTGATTTTAAAGCTTCGGAAAACTCATTGTCACGAAGGTCGTATTGCTGTTGCATATCGCGTAGCAAAAAGTTGTTGTAAGCCGTACTCATTCGCCACGATAGAGCATTGCCAGGCTCCTGTGCTATTACTTTTAAACTTAATAAAAGAAAGGCTAGAGTTACAGATCTAAATAGTTTCATTTGTAAACGGATTAACAAAGTGATTACAAATTACATAAAATATGTGGAAGAAAAACGAAGCCTAGCACGAACCTATTTTCTTTCGTAAGTAATAAACGAAAATTCATAATCGTGGTCGCCATCTTTTTTATGAAAGGTGTTAGCGGTTTCTTTCCAAACAGTATCATCTACTTTCGGGAAAAATGCATCAGCCTCAAAACTTTCATGAACACGTGTTAATTCAATTTTATCAGCACTAGACATGGCCTGTTCATAAATTTGTCCACCACCTATTATAAAAGGTTGCGAGTCGCTTTTTGAAGCGTCAAGTGCATCTTCCAAACTGTTTACAACAATAACGCCTTTAGGAGCTTTGTAGTTACTTTGTCGGGTAATCACGACATGGGTTCTGTTCGGTAGTGGTTTTGGAAAGCTTTCAAAGGTTTTACGGCCCATAATGATATGGTGTCCACTCGTTAGAGCTTTAAAGCGTTTTAAGTCGTCTCTTAAATGCCAAATCAGTTGGTTGCCTTTTCCAATAGCATTGTTTTCGGCAGCAGCGACAATAATGGTCAATATCGATTTTTTATTCTGTGGGGATGTATTGTTTTGCTCATTGTAGACTTCGCTTTGCGCCAACAAAGTCTCCTCTTTTACAAGACCTTGTTTTATTTTTTCAATTCGGTCTTTCTGTTTGGCTACCAATTTTTCAAGCTGTTCTTTTTCCCATGCTTTCCCCATAAAATTATGGGTTATGAAAACATTAAAAACATGGTACAAAAGAAAAAATAACCATAAAAGAATAGCAAATAAAAACCATTCCATACCAAAAGGTCTGAATTCTTTCTCAATGCCAAGAACGGTGTTTGCCACGATTAAAAGAACAGCGCCAATTAAAAACAGCACGAAATGAACATAGAGTCGCTTTTTTTGCTTGATACGCCTCTGGGCATTTTCAATAAGCTCTAATTGGTCTTTGTCTATTTGCGGTTTGGCCTTCTTCTTTCCGAACATATTTATGTAAATAAAGTTTGTAAAGTTAATTTTTTTTTGATCAATATGTAATGAATGATTAAATACTCCATAAGAAAACATCAATGAATATGATTGATGAATAAAAACCTCTGAAAATCAGAGGAAAACGGAGTACGTTGCATTGATAATATTACAAATATTCAGTTGTTTTTTTTGTTTACCCTAATTTTAATCGATTACATGTTAACAAAATGATAATTCTTTACTGTAAACGAATTTAAAAGTACAGCACAAGCGAATTGTTTTTTAAATTTGTTCCAAAATACAACACAATTAAAATTTGAATTATGGCTATTAAAAAACAATACCTAAAAAGCAAACCAGTTTGTAAAGTAACTTTTTCTTTACCTGCAGAAGATGCCAAAAAAGTTTCTGTAGTTGGAACTTTTAATGACTGGAATGAAAAGAAAACAGCTCTTAAAAAATTAAAGAATGGTACTTTTAAAGGTACTTTAGATTTAGAAACAGGAAGTTCTTACGAGTTTAAATATCTTGTTGACGGTGTTTACGTTAACGATGAAGCAGCCGATGCTTATGCCTGGAATGATTTTGCCGGTGCAGAAAACGGTGTTTTAAACTTATAGTTTCTCTTATAAGACATTTTAAAAACGCACCTCATTTTTTAATGGAGGTGCTTTTTTTATTTTTACTTTTTTTGGCGTTACCCAAGGGTGGGGCCTTCGGCAGTCTCTGCCTCCTTTTTCGGGGAGCTTCAACAAGTGCCTTAATCCCTAATGCGGGTTTATTTTACTAATATTTTGCATATTCAAATGGCAAGGCTATTTTAAACAGCCACAGCACCTTTAATGTGTGGATGCGGATTATAATCCTCTAATGTGAAATCGTCAAAAGTGAAATCGAAGATGTCTTTTACATCGGGGTTTAACTTCATTTTTGGCAACGGACGAAGGTCTCTGGACAGCTGCAACTCCAATTGCTCAAAATGGTTGCTGTATATATGCGCATCACCAAACGTATGGATGAATTCCCCAGCTTCATAGCCACAAACTTGAGCCATCATCATGGTAAATAAAGCATAAGAAGCAATATTAAAAGGAACACCTAAAAAGATATCTGCACTACGTTGGTACAATTGACAGGATAATTTTCCGTTGGCCACATAAAATTGAAAAAAAGCATGGCAAGGCGGAAGGGCCGCTTTACCGTTGGCAACATTTTCGCTAAATGATTTTGAGGTGTCAGGGAGTACGGACGGATTCCAAGCTGAAACCAACATTCTTCGGCTATTGGGGTTGTTTTTTAGCGAATGGATAACCTCCTTGATTTGGTCAATTTCATCACTGTTCCAGTTGCGCCACTGGTGGCCATAAACAGGACCTAAATCCCCTTTTTCATCAGCCCATTCGTTCCAAATTCTAACACCGTTTTCTGTTAGGTATTTTATATTGGTATCGCCTTTTAAAAACCATAGCAATTCATAGATAATCGATTTTAAGTGCAATTTTTTGGTGGTTACCATCGGGAATCCTTCACTTAAATCAAATCGCATTTGGTAACCAAAAACACTTTTCGTTCCCGTGCCCGTGCGGTCTCCTTTCTCATTACCGTTTTCTAAAACGTGTTTTACTAAATCGTGGTATTGTTTCATATGCCCATCTTCCGTCTTCCCAAAGGGAAGAAATTTTCATAAGTTAAATTTGAATTATAAATAGTTAAAAATCAAATAGCTGTTTATTCAACAGGCTGACGACGAAAATAAAAAAAACGCATTAACGACGCCTTGTTTTAAGGTGTATAATATTAAAAAGTTATTAACGATTGTGTTTTATGTTTCGGTTTCCACTTTGGGGAATTAAAGGGGCTCTTTTATCCGATAATCATTCCAGCGATGGTGGCCGAAATCAACGAAGCAATAGTTCGCCCAATAGGCGCTTAAAACCATATCTGCATTGTATGCGCCAAAGACTACTTATGGGAAAGCATTGGCTCGTGATGATATTCGTTTACAAGATGTTTTTAGTGTTGGTTTTGCAACTTTTGACACTTCTAATTGTAAAGAAGAGGCTTTAATTAATTTGACTGTGTTTCGGTTCGCCAGCAATGTGAACGGAATCCTTTGAAATTATGTTGTCTTTACTTTGTACTGAAATGTTTAGAGTGAAGAAAAAACATAAAGCAAAAAATAGAAACAGCTTTTTCATAAATTAATAACGAGTTTATTCTCTTTTAGAAATTTCGTCACGAATATATGCTGCCTTTTCGTAGTCCTCTTTCGCAACGGCGTCTTCTAAAAGTTTTTGAAGTTCATCGAGTGTTTTGCCTTTTAAATTTTCTCGGGGCGATTCGGCCTCGAGCTCTTTGGCTACAACTTCATCCATTAAGATACTATCTTCCGTTCCTTCCCTATCTTCATCTTTTTTGGGGTTTACCTTAAGATAAATACCCGCTTTGTCAAGAATGTTTTTGTATGTGAATATTGGTGCTTGAAACCGAAGTGCCAAAGCAATGGCATCACTGGTTCTAGCATCGATAATTTCTTCAATTTTATCGCGTTCGCAAATTAAGCTTGAATAAAATACGCCATCAACCAATTTGTGGATAATCACTTGCTTAACCACTATTTCAAATCGGTCAGCAAAATTCTTAAAAAGGTCGTGTGTTAATGGGCGCGGCGGGCTAATTTCCTTTTCCAATGCTATGGCTATAGATTGCGCTTCAAAAGCACCAATAACAATAGGTAGTTTTCGGTCGCCATCAACTTCATTTAAAATCAAGGCGTATGCGCCATTTTGGGTTTGGCTATAAGAAATACCTTTTATATTTAATCGTACTAAACTCATATTATTTTCAAAACGCAAAGAACTGTTTAAATTAGAACTTTACCAAGTGCCAAGGCACAATTATGTATAAAGTGCTAATTTAAGCAGTTAAAAACGACTATACAATTTATGAAAAAATAAATTACTCGATAATCGAGATTTAAACGCTCCACTTGTATCGAAACTAAAAAAATATTTTACTGTTGTGCTTTAAAGGCTTTCAATTTTTCAATGAGTTCTGGAACCACTTGAAAAGCGTCGCCAACAACACCGTAATCGGCGGCTTTAAAGAATGGTGCTTCAGGGTCTGTGTTGATAACTACTTTAACTTTTGAAGCGTTAATACCAGCCAAATGCTGAATAGCACCAGAAATACCAATGGCAATGTATAAATTGGCGGCTACGGGTTTTCCGGTTTGTCCAACGTGCTCGCCATGTGGTCTCCAACCTAAATCGGAAACAGGCTTAGAGCAGGCTGTGGCTGCGCCTAAAATATCGGCAAGTTCTTCAATCATGCCCCAGTTTTCAGGGCCTTTTAAACCTCTTCCACCAGAAACTACGATTTCGGCATCGGCAATAGTTACTTTATCGGTAGCCTTATCAACAGACTCCACTTGAACTTGTGATTCTGGAACGGAAGGCGAGAAGTCTTCCGCAGAAGCACTACCACTATTTTCAACCAAACCAAAGGCATTGTTGGAAACTCCAACAATTTTTACATCGGTATTTATTTGTGAGTTTTCGAAAGCTTTATTGGTAAAAGCAGAACGTTTAACCGTAAACGGGCTTGTACTTGACGGCGCTTCAACAACGTTTGAGGCGTAACCTGCATTTAACCCTACTGCTAAAAGGGGGGCCAAATATTTACTATTTGCACTAGAGCTCACAACCACAACTTTAGAGCCTTCTTGCTCTGCAGCTTGTTTAATAACCGATGCATAAGTCTTCGCGTTAAATTTGTCCAGTTGGTCGTTTTTTACGTCCAATACTTTGTCAACGCCATATTTGCCCAATGTAGAGACATTATTGGTATTTACAGCAACCGCTGTAACAGTAGTGCCTAATTGTTCCGCCACAGCTTTGGCGTAAGATGCTACCTCGAATGCTGCTTTTTTAAAGGTGCCTTGTTCTGATTCTGTATATACTAAAACTGACATAATATTTTTTAATTTGTCATCCTGAAGCTATTTTTCAGGATTTTATTAATTTGTTATTCGTTTGAAAAAAATTCGAACGAGCGCGGAATAATCTAATTCCTAAATCACCTTGGCTTCGTTGTGAAGTAGGTTTACCAACTCGTCTAAATTATCTGGTTCAACTAACTTAACCGTACCTTTTGGAGCTGGTTTTTCGAAAGAAGCGGAAGTAGTTTCGGCTTCGGCATCAACAGGTTCAACAACATTCAATGGTTTTTTTCTAGCCATCATAATGCCTCGCATGTTAGGGATGCGCAGGTCGCTTTCTTCAACCAACCCTTTTTGTCCACCAATAACTAACGGCAACGATGTTGAAACGGTTTCTTTTCCGCCGTCAATTTCTCTAATAGCTTTTGCCGAGGTGCCATCAACTTCTAGACCAATACAGTTATTTACAAAATTTGCATCAGTTAAACCGGCCACCATGCCCGGAACCATACCGCCATTATAGTCTATTGATTCGCGTCCGGCAATTACTAAATCGTATCCGCCGTCTTTAGCCACACTGGCAAGTTGTTTCGCAACTGAAAAACCATCGGTAGGAGCAGTGTTTACACGAATGGCCTCATCAGCACCAATGGCTAGGGCTTTACGCAACGTAGGCTCCGTTTCAGCGCCACCAACATTTACAACGGTAACTATTGCGCCTTGTTTTTCTTTAAACCACATGGCACGGGTTAAACCAAATTCGTCGTTAGGGTTTATAACAAACTGTACACCACTGTTGTCAAACTTGGTATTGCCATCAGTAAAATTAATTTTTGATGTAGTATCTGGTACGTGACTTATGCACACTAATATTTTCATGATAATTTATATATTAAAATGTCCTATTTTTTCAGGCTACGAAGTTAATTATTTTATTCTGAATATTTGTTATGCGCGCATAGTAAATTTTAAAAAAATCTTATCTCTTGGTAAGTCATTTATTGTTATTTTTGCTATTCCAATTAAAATTTTTTTAATGAAAACAATTCAATTTAGAGAGGCTATTTGCGAGGCCATGAGTGAGGAAATGCGTAAAGATGAAAGCATTTATTTAATGGGTGAAGAGGTTGCCGAATATAACGGGGCCTATAAAGCATCAAAAGGTATGTTGGACGAATTTGGGCCAAAGCGTGTTATAGATACGCCCATTGCAGAACTAGGTTTTGCTGGTATAGCTATTGGATCAACCATGACGGGCAACAGACCTATTGTTGAATACATGACTTTTAACTTCTCTTTAGTAGGGATTGACCAAATTATAAATAATGCTGCCAAAATCAGACAAATGTCGGGTGGGCAATTTAAATGCCCAATAGTGTTCCGTGGACCAACTGCTTCGGCAGGTCAATTGGGAGCCACGCACTCACAGGCTTTTGAAAACTGGTTTGCGAATACACCGGGATTAAAGGTAGTTGTGCCCTCAAACCCATACGATGCAAAGGGTTTATTGAAAGCTGCTATTCGTGATGATGACCCAGTTATCTTTATGGAAAGTGAGCAAATGTACGGTGATAAAGGCGAAGTGCCCGAAGGCGAATATATTGTGCCATTAGGTGTTGCCGATATTAAACGTGAAGGAACCGATGTTACTATTGTGTCTTTTGGAAAAATTATTAAGGAAACTTATAAGGCGGCCGACGAACTAGAAAAAGAAGGTATTTCTTGTGAAATCATCGATTTGCGTACCGTACGCCCAATGGATAGAAAAGCTATTTTGGAGTCGGTTAAGAAAACAAATAGATTAGTGGTAGTGGAAGAGGCTTGGCCATTTGGAAACGTCGCTACTGAAATCACTTATTTGGTTCAATCTGAAGCTTTTGATTATTTGGATGCTCCGGTTGTAAAAGTTAATACGGCCGATACACCGGCACCATATTCTCCAGTGCTATTGGCAGAATGGTTACCAAATCATGAAGATGTGATTAAGGCCGTTAAAAAGGTGATGTACAAATTATAAATAAAACAGAATTATTTACGTTAAATAGGCTTCATCAGCACTCTTGCTGATGAAGTTTTTTTGTATTATGAACTTGAGACTAATTATTGCCCTTTTTCTACTCGGAACTTTTTCTGCCTTTGCCCAAACTAAGGTTAGTGGTCATGTCTTTGATGAAAATGAAGAACCCATACCTTTTACCAATGTAATATTTCAGGGCTCTACGCAAGGTACTATCACCGATGAAAATGGTAAGTTTTATTTAGAATCAGACGAAACATGGGCTGGGCTTGTAGTATCTTTTATTGGTTACGAAACTTTAATAGCGCCCTTAAATAAACGGGTAAATTATAATTTAAAATTTACATTAAAGGAAGAACGTGCAGAACTAAATGAAGTTTTAATTGTAGCAGGCAAAATATCTAAAAAAAACAATCCAGCTATTGATATTCTTAGAAAAATCTGGGACAATAAAAGAAGTAACGGCTTAAAGCAATTCGCCCAGTATCAATATGATAAATATGAAAAAGTTGAATTCGATATTAATACCATCGATAGCGCACTTATAAAAAGTAAGCTCTTCCGAGGGATGGAATTTGTTTTTAACGAAGTAGATACCTCGCGCGTTACAGGAAAAACCTATTTGCCCATATTTATTAACGAGGCAGCTGCAGAAGTTTATGGAGATAACGAAATCAATAAAACCAAAGAGATTTTAAAAGGAAATAAAAACTCAGGTTTTAGCGATAACCAAATAATCATCGATTTTGTAGACGACCTGTACAACGACTTTAATATCTACAATAATTATCTCCAGTTTTTCGATAAAAGTTTTGTTAGTCCGCTTTCTAAAACCGGAATCAGTACCTACAATTATAAACTGATGGATAGTGCTTTTATCGATAATAAATGGTGCTATAACATAATCTATTACCCACGCCGTAAAAATGAACTTACTTTTAAAGGTGATTTTTGGGTGGCCGATACCACTTATGCTATCAAGGAAATTAATCTTCAAGCATCAAAAAGTGCTAATATTAACTGGATAAAAGATATTTATATTGAGCAGGAATTCGAAGTATTGAATGATTCGTTATTCCTAATTAAGCGGGATTATATGATGACTGATTTCGCATTCAATAAAAAGGAAAAATCGAGAGGTGTTTACGGAAAAAGAACGACACTATACGATAATTATAAGTTCGACATAAAAAAGGATGAAGATTTTTACGAAAAGGATGTGTATAATTACGACATGGATGTTTACCATCGAGATGATTCATTTTGGGCTAAAAATCGATTGGAAGAACTGAACAAAGATGAAAAGGGCGTGTACAAAATGTTGGATACGCTAAAAACCGTAAAAAAGTTTAAGCGGCTTTATAATTTGGGAAGCATTTTGGCATCGGGTTATATTGAATTTAATAAACTTCCGTTGGATTATGGCCCCATTTTTTCAACCTTTGGGTTTAACGAAGTTGAAGGACTAAGAATGCGAGCTGGTGGACGTACCTATTTCGGGCCAAATGACCTTTGGCGATTGGAAGGGTTTATGGCTTATGGTTTTAGAGACGATAAATTTAAGTACGGCATATCTGGAAAATTGCTGCTGAATAAGAAAAACCGACTTATCATTTCCGGAGGCAACCGTCGCGATGTAGAACAAATAGGGGCTAGTTTAACAACAAGTACCGATGTATTGGGTAGGAGCTTGGCGTCGTCGTCATTAGTCGGTACGAGCGCCAACGATAAGCTCACTAGTATAAACTTAACCAGTTTGGCAATTGAGGCTGAACCTTGGCGAAACGTAATATTTAGGCTGGGTGCTAACTACCGTACTTTAGAGTCGGCGTCGCCAACCTTCAGTTTGGATTATAATACGACTGATGGGGTAAAATCTGAAATTAACCAATATGAATCTACTTTATCGGTATCTTATTTCCCGAAGCGGAAAATGACCGGTTATGGTGTAGAACGCCGAACAGCCAACGATGATTTTGCACGACTCTTTGCGCAAGTTAGCCGGGGTGATAAAACCATTTTAGATAGTGATTTTGACTACACAAAACTGCAGTTTTCGTATATCCAGCCATGGCAAGTGGGCGGTTTTGGTAGGTTGACCGCAACAGTTGAAGCAGGTAAAACCTTTGGCAAGGTACCGCTTGGGTTGTTAAGTGTGGTTCCGGGAAACCAATCATACTTTTCAATTTATAAAACTTTTTCACAGCTCGATTTTTATGAGTTTGTTACCGATACCTATGCCTCATTTCATTTTGAGCATAATTTTAATGGGCGCCTGTTTTCAAGAGTACCACTGTTAAGAAAGCTAAACCTTCGTGAAATTGTAAGCGTACGCGGGGCATGGGGCAATCTTTCGGATGAAAATATAGCACTGAGCACCACCAGTAACCCAAATAACATTGATTTGGTGGCGCCATCAAACCAACCTTATTACGAATACAGTTTAGGTGTTGGCAACATTTTTAAGGTGTTTAGAATCGACTTTAATTTTAGGGGAAATTACAAAGACAAGGTAGAATATCCCAACGCCCGAAAATTTGGGATAACAGGTAGTTTTGGGTTTTATTTTTAGAGGGCGCGTTTAACGTTTTGTATAAGATTAGAGTAGTGTTGTGTGCAAGGGTTTTCGAAAGGAAATAGGACATAACAAAAGTTCAAGAACTCATAATTAATTACCTGATTTAATATTATATTTTGCAAAGTTATATTTAGTTATTAGTGTAATTAATTAATGATAGCCACAATCCTTAAAGGGGCACCACTTCCACCTTGAATTTTCATGGGCAATGCAACTATTTCAAATCCAGAATTTGGTAATTTGTCTAGATTGGTAAGATTTTCAAAGGCTGGAATGTTATGTGAAAGTAAAATAACATGACTTTCAAAATATTCAGATTGACCATAATCGATACTTGGCGTATCAATTCCAATTGCATTAATATTTCGTTGCTCAACCAGCCATTTTGCCGCTTCTTTAGATAATCCAGGGAAGTGTAGTTTTTTAACCGCATCTTCACCGCGTTGGGCTGTTCCCATATATTTAGCTTTGTCAGGATAATATTTAGAAAATCCTGTTTCTAATAAAATAATACTTCCTTTTGGGATTTTAATTTTTTCTTTATTTTCCCACGCTAAAAAGTCATCAATCTTTATTAGGTAGTCAGAATTATTAAGTGCGTCAGAGGAAATATCAATTTTAATTGCTGGTCCGATTAATTTTTCAAGAGGAATTTCATCTACAGTTTGGCCTTTTTCTGAAAAATGAATGGGTGCGTCTATATGAGTTCCACCATGTTCAGCAGTGCTAAAATTATTTGCACAATAATAAAACCCTTTATCAGTATGTCCTTTAAAAACAGTATCTAATTTGAATTCCTTTGCAGTTACCCAATACACGGTTTTATCAGAATAGGCATGTGATAAATCTACCAGTTTCCGTTCTGATGTTTTTATTTGAATAGGTTTAACAGAATCTGACGAAGCTGTTTGTTTTTGAACACATCCAATCAATAAAAAAGGGAATGATAGAATAAATAAAAGTTGCGTTTTCATTTTTGTAGGTTTTATACTCTAGACGTTTAATAATTATGCTTGTACAAGGTTGTACGTCGTTACGTTTCAATGTATTATATGCATCGTTGAACGAAGTTAGTTGAAAATTTTTATAAAATTAAGTTTACAATAAAAAAAGACCGCTATTTAGCGGTCTTTTTAAATATCTAAAAAAGTACTGGTTTACAATCCGAAAACGTCTTTTACTTGTTCCACATAATCCAACTTTTCCCAAGTAAACAATTCTACATCCAATGTTACGGTTTCGCCATTGGGTTGCGAAAAGGTTTTGGTTACGGTTTCGTTGGTGCGTCCCATGTGTCCGTATGCCGCAGTTTCACTATAAATGGGTGAACGTAATTTTAGGCGTTCTTCAATGGCAAACGGGCGCATATCGAAAATTTCAGAAACTTTTCTGGCAATTTCACCATCGGTCATATCTATTTGGCTAGTACCATAAGTGTCTATAAAAATACCCATAGGCTCAACTACGCCAATAGCATAACTTACCTGAACTAAAATTTCGTTGGCAATGCCAGCAGCGACTAAGTTTTTGGCAATATGTCGAGTAGCGTAAGCGGCACTTCGGTCTACCTTACTAGGGTCTTTTCCTGAGAATGCACCACCACCATGGGCACCTTTTCCACCATAGGTGTCCACAATGATTTTACGTCCGGTTAAACCGGTATCGCCGTGCGGTCCACCAATAACAAATTTCCCGGTAGGGTTAATGTGGTATTTAATGTTGCTGTTAAACAATTTTTGTGCGTTTTCTGGTAATTTGGCCACCACACGCGGTATTAAAATATCAACAATATCTTTTCTAATTTTTGTCAACATGGTATCGTCATCGGCAAAATCGTCGTGCTGTGTGGAAATCACAACAGCATCAATACGTTGCGGTACATTATCATCACTATATTCAATAGTTACCTGACTTTTACTGTCGGGACGCAAATAGGTGATATCTTTATTTTCTCGTCTTAATTCGCCGAGTTCTTTTAGAATTCTATGCGACAAATCCAGAGCCAATGGCATAAAGTTTTCTGTTTCATTGGTGGCGTAACCAAACATCATACCTTGGTCGCCAGCACCTTGCTCTTCTTTGCTGCCTCGGTCTACACCTTGGTTAATGTCTTCAGATTGTTCATGGATGGCTGAAAACACCCCACAAGAATTTCCATCAAACATGTATTCGCCTTTGGTGTAGCCAATCTTGTTAATAGTGTCTCTGGCAATTTTCTGCACATCTAAATAGGTGGTAGATTTTACTTCACCGGCAAGTACTACCTGCCCTGTGGTTACCAAAGTTTCACAGGCTACTTTCGATTCGGTGTCAAAAGCCAAAAAATTGTCGATTAAGGCGTCGCTAATTTGGTCAGCTACTTTGTCTGGATGCCCTTCAGAAACACTTTCTGAAGTGAATAAATAAGCCATATGTTTTTGTTTTATTGCAAGATTTGACGGAAAACGTCGAAGGAAGTTTACACTGCCTTTAGCATTTTTTTTAATACTGAACTTGTTTCAGTATCTCTTCATTCGAGGTACTTTGATTTTCAGTATTAAGAGGTTGCAATCAGTCAAATCTTTCCTCTTGTTGTAATTTTTGATGGGGCAAAAGTAAAAAAATAAAGTAAAACGGTTGTTAAAAAAAATCTTAAAAATTCTTAAGGTTGGAAATCTAATTTTTTTTTGTTTTTCTCTATAAAAAATTGGCTGTTTAATTTTATTTACAAATATTTGTAGCCTAAGATGAAAAAATACGTTTTATATAGCATTTCTACTACCATCGGTGTCAATATGGATTAGCGATAGTAGGGACGGTTTAGTAAAACAAAATATAAATTTAAGCCTTCCTTTGAGTGAAGGCTTTTTTAATGCAGTTTTTTTTCATTTTGGGCATCATAAAAATATTGATTTAAACAGTTGTTTTTCAGTTGTTTGTGTTTGTTTTTAGGGTTGTGAATTTAACCCGTAAAAACAAACCTAGGGTAAGATAAAGCAGCAATAAATTAATTTCGAAAACTATTTAATGTAGTTTTGCGGAAAATTTTAAAAAAATCTTAAAAGAATTAGAATTTCAAACTAAAATTAGATAAAACAAAGAATTATCCATAACAAAAATGAAGGAACTCAATAAACATAGTAGAAGGTTAACTCAGGATGAATCGCAACCAGCATCGCAGGCCATGTTGTACGCCGTAGGTTTAACGGATGAAGATATGAACAAGGCTCAAGTGGGTATTGCCAGTACAGGCTACGACGGAAACCCTTGTAACATGCATTTGAATAATTTGGCCGCTGAGGTTAAAATTGAATGTAAAATTGCAGGATTGGTCGGTTTAGGGTTCAATACCATTGGGGTAAGTGATGGTATTTCTATGGGGACTTCAGGTATGAACTATTCTTTGGCTTCTCGCGATATTATTGCAGACTCTATTGAAACCGTGATGAATGCACAAAGTTATGATGCGTTGATTTCTGTGGTAGGTTGCGATAAAAATATGCCGGGTGCCGTTATTGCTATGTTGCGTTTAAATCGCCCTTCAATTATGATGTATGGCGGAACGATAGCCTCTGGAAAGTATAAAGGAAGAAAGTTAAATATTGTTTCAGCTTTTGAAGCTTTAGGACAAAAAGTAGCTGGTGAAATTGAAGAAGATGAGTATAGAGAGATTATAAAAAGAGCTATCCCCGGAGCAGGAGCTTGTGGAGGTATGTATACGGCAAATACCATGGCATCGGCTATTGAGTGTATGGGCTTTGCATTACCTTATAACTCGTCAATTCCTGCTGAAAATCCAAATAAGTTATCTGAAAGCGAAAGAACAGCTATCGCCGTAAAGAATCTTTTGGAGTTAGATTTAAAGCCTCTAGATATAATTTCTAAAAAATCGATTGAAAATGCTATTGCGCTAGTTAATGCCTTGGGTGGATCAACCAATGCGGTACTCCATTTCCTGGCCATTGCGCATGCCGCTGATATTGAATTTACTTTAGAAGATTTTCAACGTGTAAGCGATAGAACGCCGCTTATAGCCGATTTAAAGCCAAGTGGTAAATATTTAATGGAAGATGTACACGGTATTGGTGGAACACCAGCCGTAATGAAATATTTATTGGATAATGGTTATTTGCATGGAGATTGTATGACGGTTACTGGGAAAACTCTAGCCGAAAATCTTGCAGATGTTGAACCACTTCAGTTTGAAAATGAACAAGATGTTATTTATCCAAAGGACAAAGCCTTAAAATCTTCAGGAAACTTACAAATTCTATATGGAAATTTAGCCACTGAGGGTGCTGTTGCAAAAATATCAGGAAATGAAGGATTGCTGTTTGAAGGGAAAGCGGTTGTTTACGATGGTGAACAAGCTGCCAATACTGGAATTTCAAATGGAGAAGTAGAGCGTGGTGATGTCGTCGTCATCCGTTATGTGGGGCCAAAAGGCGGGCCAGGTATGCCAGAAATGTTAAAACCAACATCGCTGATTATGGGTGCTGGTTTAGGGAAATCGGTAGCACTAATTACAGATGGTCGTTTTTCTGGTGGAACCCACGGGTTTGTGGTTGGTCACATAACCCCAGAAGCGCAAACTGGAGGAGTCATTGGTTTGATAAAAACCGGTGATAAAATTAGAATCAGTGCTGAAGATAATTCCATTAATGTGCTGATTTCTGATGAAGAACTAGCCAAAAGAAAAGTCGAATGGAAGGCTCCTGAGCTAAAACACAAAAAAGGAATATTATACAAATATGCAAAATCAGTGGCATCGGCATCAAAAGGATGTGTTACTGATGCATTTTAAATTATAATTCCTGCTAAGGCAGGAATCTCATCATTAAAAGTTGAGAATATGAAAACACAAACCGCAGATAAAACTAAAGAAGTGGCAAATAAAGTTGGACGTATTACAGGTAGTGAGGCTGTTATAAGAAGTTTAATAGCCGAAGGAGTTGATGTGCTTTACGGATACCCAGGTGGTGCTATTATGCCAGTTTATGACGAGTTGTTTAAATTTCGGGATCAAATCCATCACGTATTAACCCGCCATGAGCAAGGTGCCGCACATGCTGCACAAGGTTATGCCCGAATTTCGGGTAAAGTTGGCGTGGCTATGGCAACTTCTGGTCCGGGAGCAACCAATTTAATCACTGGAATAGCCGATGCACAAATAGATTCCACACCGTTGGTGTGTATTACCGGGCAAGTGGCATCTCATTTATTAGGTAGTGATGCTTTTCAGGAGACTGATATTGTGGGTATTTCAACGCCTGTAACCAAATGGAATTGCCAAGTCACCAAAGCTTCAGAAATCCCAGCAGCGTTGGCTAAGGCCTTTTATATAGCTAAAAGCGGAAGACCAGGACCAGTATTGGTTGATATTACAAAAGATGCTCAAATTAGCGAGCTCGATTTTAAATACGAAAAATGCAAAGGGGTTAGAAGTTATAACCCGGTACCAAAAACCAATCCTGCAGACGTTAAAGCTGCTGCAGAATTAATCAATAACGCAAAAAAGCCTTTAATTGTTTGGGGGCAGGGCGTTATTTTAGGTGAAGCTGAAGCCGAATTGAAAGCGGTAATCGAAAAATCTGGTGTGCCTGCATCATGGACGATTCTTGGGGCATCTGCATTGCCAACATCACATCCCTTAAATGTGGGAATGGTTGGTATGCACGGAAACTATGCACCCAATAAATTAACCAACGAATGCGATGTTTTGATTGCTATTGGAATGCGTTTTGACGACCGTGTTACAGGCGATTTAAGGACCTATGCAAAGCAGGCAAAGGTTATTCATTTCGATATCGACCCTGCAGAGATTGATAAAAATGTAAAGACCGATGTGGCTGTTTTAGGGAATTCCAAAGAAAGTTTGCGTATGCTGTTGGATGCTTTAAATGAAAATAAGCACGAATCTTGGTTGAAGGAGTTTGAAGATTTATATAAAATTGAGTTTGAAAAAGTAATTAAAGAAGATCTTGAGCCTTCAAAAGAAGGATTGACCATGGGAGAAGTGCTCAAGCAAATAAATATTGAAAGTAAAGGTGATGCCGCTATTGTTTCAGATGTGGGGCAACACCAAATGATTGCTTGCCGTTATGCCGAATTCAACGTTACAAAAAGTAACATTACCTCGGGTGGTTTAGGCACTATGGGCTTTGCGCTTCCAGCTGCTATAGGTGCTAAAATGGCGGCACCTGAGCGGGAAGTGGTTGCTATAATTGGCGATGGTGGTTACCAAATGAATATTCAGGAACTGGGTACTATTTTTCAAACCAAAGCGGCCGTTAAAATTGTTGTTTTGAACAATGAATTTTTAGGTATGGTACGTCAATGGCAACAATTGTTTTTCGATAGACGCTATGCGTCAACCGAAATGACCAACCCGAATTTCGTGGCAATCGCAGAAGGCTACTATATAAAGGCCAAAAAAGTGACAAAACGCGAGGAACTGGCCAAAGCGGTTAAAGAAATGATGGCTTCAAAAGAATCATACTTCCTTGAAGTATGTGTTGAAAAGGAAGATAACGTTTTTCCAATGATACCATCAGGAGCCTCAGTTTCAGATATTAGATTAAGTTAAGACAACAACAATGAACGAAGATATAAAAACATTCACCATATCAATATATACCGAAAATAACATTGGGTTGTTAAACCGTATTTCGGCTATATTCCAAAGAAGGCATATCAATATTGAAAGCTTAACCACATCGAGGTCTGAGATTGACGGTGTGAACCGTTTTGTAATTGTGGTAAACATTACTGAGACCAATGCCAAAAAAATTGTCAAGCAAATCGAAAAGCAGGTGGAGACTATAAGGGCTTATTACCATACAGATGAGGAGACCATTTTTACGGAGTCCTGTATGTTTAAGGTGAAATCGAGCTTGTTGTTTGATGAGCCTCAAATACAGAACATTATTAAAGAAAGCAATACTAGAATAGTGACTGTAAACCGCGAGTTTTTTGTGCTTGAAAAATCAGGTAGACGTCACGAAATAGAAGCACTACGCCGCGATTTAAACGTTTTCGGCATCATGCAATTTGTACGTTCTGGAAGGATTGCGGTAACTAAAGAAGAAATGAAAGTAACTGAATTGCTTACAGCATTCAACAACCAATAATAACAAACCAATAATAATAATAAAATTAAAATGGGAAATTATTTTAACACACTATCGTTAAGAGACAAACTAGATCAATTATCGAAGTGTAGATTTATGGACACTTCAGAGTTTTCAGATGGAGTTAATGTTTTAAAAGGAAAAAAAATCGTCATTGTAGGATGCGGCGCCCAAGGATTAAACCAAGGGTTGAACATGAGAGATTCTGGATTGGATATTTCTTATGCTTTACGTGATGCAGCGATTTCAGAAAAGCGTGCGTCTTATGTTAATGCAACAGAAAATGGTTTTACAGTAGGAACATATAAAGAATTAATTCCAACTGCCGATTTAGTGTTGAACTTAACACCAGATAAGCAACATACTAACGTGGTAAATGCCGTAATGCCTTTAATGAAAAAGGGAGCTACTTTGGCCTATTCCCATGGTTTTAATATTGTTGAGGAAGGGATGCAAGTCCGTGAAGACCTTACCGTAATTATGGTGGCGCCTAAGTCGCCAGGTTCTGAGGTTCGCGAAGAATATAAAAGAGGTTTTGGTGTGCCAACATTAATTGCTGTACACGAAGAAAACGATCCAGAAGGAAAAGGTTGGGCGCAGGCTAAAGCTTATGCTGTAGCTACTGGAGGTGATAGAGCAGGTGTATTGGCATCATCTTTTATTGCTGAAGTAAAATCAGATTTAATGGGTGAGCAAACCATTCTTTGTGGTTTATTGCAAACAGGTTCTATCCTTTGTTTCGATAAAATGGTTGAAAAAGGGATTGAGCCAGGTTACGCTTCAAAATTAATCCAGTACGGATGGGAAACTGTTACCGAAGGATTAAAATATGGTGGTGTTACCAATATGATGGATCGTCTGTCTAACCCAGCAAAAATCAAAGCTTTTGAATTGGCTGAAGAGTTGAAAGATATTATGCGTCCATTGTTCCAAAAGCATATGGATGATATTATTGAAGGCGAATTTTCAAAAGGCATGATGGAAGATTGGGCCAACGATGATAAAAAATTATTGGATTGGAGAGCGGCAACAGGAGAAACTGCTTTTGAAAAAACTCCAGCTGGTAATGATGAAATTACCGAGCAAGAATACTACGATAACGGAGTGTTAATGGTAGCTTTGGTAAAAGCAGGTGTAGAATTGGCTTTTGAAGCTATGGTAGATTCTGGAATTATCGATGCATCAGCTTATTACGAGTCATTGCACGAAACGCCGTTAATCGCCAACACCATTGCTAGGAAGAAATTATTCGAAATGAACCGCGTGATTTCTGATACTGCAGAATACGGATGTTATTTATTCGATCATGCTTGTAAGCCTTTATTGAGTGATTTCATGAAGAAAATAGATACCGACGTCATCGGAAAAGCATATTCTAAAGACAACGGAAAAGCTGTTGATAACGCCAAATTAATTGCTGTCAATAAAGCATTAAGAGAGCACCCAGTTGAAAAAGTAGGTGAGTTCTTAAGAGAATCAATGACGGCAATGAAACCAATAGTATAAGCCATTAACTAAACTAAATTTTGATGGTAAAAACCTGTTGGATTTCAAAGTCCGACAGGTTTTTTTATTTTTAAATAATCCAAAAGGAATGAAAGCGGAAAGCCAAACATATTTTCCAAATATGGACGATATAAAAAAAGCAGCTGAAACTATTAAAAAAGTTTCAGACATCACACCATTAGGTCATAGTCTTAGGTTATCCAAAAAGTTTAGCGCCAATGTATTTTTTAAACGAGAAGACCTTCAGCAAGTACGATCGTATAAAATTCGCGGTGCGTATAATAAAATTAGCTCGCTTACTCAGGCAGAATCCCGAAATGGAGTGGTGTGTGCCAGTGCAGGTAATCATGCCCAAGGCGTAGCGCTATCATGCAAACTGCTAAAGATAAAAGGCTCGATTTTTATGCCGTCACCAACCCCAAACCAAAAAATAGAGCAGGTTAAAATGTTTGGTGAAGATTTTATTGAAATAAAGATGGTAGGCGATACGTTTGATGATGCGAATCAAGCAGCAATGATTGAATGCGAACAACAGGGAAAAACTTTCATACATCCTTTTGACGATAAAAAAGTTATTGAAGGCCAAGCTACCATTGGATTAGAAATTTTAGAACAAACCGAATCACCCATCGATTATGTATTTATAGCTATTGGAGGTGGTGGATTGGCATCAGGTCTCTCAACCGTGTTTAAAAACTTATCGCCCGAAACAAAAATTATAGGTGTTGAGCCCGAGGGGGCGCCTTCAATGAAAATTTCCATAGAAAATAATGAAAATACCGAGTTGGAGCACATCGAAAAATTTGTTGACGGTGCTGCGGTTAAGCGTGTTGGTGACTTAAATTTCGAAATCTGCAAAGAGAACTTGCACCAAGTAATCACTGTGCCCGAAGGTAAGGTTTGCGAAACTATTCTTGAGCTCTATAATAAAGATGCTATTGTGGTAGAGCCTGCTGGTGCGTTAAGTATTTCGGCGTTGGACTTTTATTCCGAAAAAATTAAAGATAAAAATGTGGTTTGCGTAGTTAGCGGAAGCAATAATGATATTACCCGAACCCCTGAAATTAAGGAGCGAGCGTTACTTTATGCTAACTTAAAACACTATTTTATTATTAATTTTCCGCAACGCGCTGGTGCACTGAAGGAATTTGTGGTTGAAATTTTAGGAGAAAACGACGATATTACTTATTTTCAGTACGCCAAGAAAACCAATAGGGAAAATGGTTCGGCTGTAGTAGGTGTACAATTAAAATCGGCCGATGATTTAGAACCATTGATTAGCAAAATGAAAAAACGAAATTTTTATGGCGATTACTTAAATAATAAGCCTGACTTGTTTCAGTTTTTAGTTTAGTTTGTTCGGCTTTTTTGAATTATTTATGGCGAAATCGTTTTCGCAGTCCAACCCGAAATTCTAGACAATTAACCCTATCGTTCTAGTTAATTTTTCTTTAATTTGAGGCGCTTAATTTTAAAAGAGAGGTTTCTAAATAAAGGCTACGGCATTAACAAAAAATTAAACCCATGAAAGACAAGTTTCAAGATATTCCAGAAGAATTTAAAATAGAGTCAATATACCATCAAAACACTTATTTATCCAATGGTGAATTAAAACATTGGGAAGGTGATACGGCCGAGGTGTATTCTACCATTTCGTCAACTGAAAGATATCGGCCAACTTTATTGGGTACGGTGCCGCAATTGGGTGAAGAAGAGGCGAAGGAGGCTTTAGGTTCTGCCGTTTCGGCATATGGTAGTGGTCAAGGTTTATGGCCAACCATGAAGGTGGCCGACAGAATTGCTTGCATGGAAAAGTTTGTTGAGCAAATGAAAACCAAGAGAGACGAAGTGGTTAAATTCATCATGTGGGAAATCGGAAAAAATCTTCCAGATTCTGAAAAGGAATTTGATAGAACCGTCGATTATATTTACGATACCATTGAAGACTATAAACAATTAGATAGAGATTCGGCTAAATTTGAAAAAAACTCAGGAGTGTACGCTCACATTCGTCGCGGACCTCTTGGGGTTGTGTTGTGTTTGGGGCCTTACAATTACCCGCTTAACGAAACCTTCACGCTTCTTATTCCGGCTTTAATGATGGGGAATACGGTGATTTTTAAACCAGCAAAGCTTGGAGTGCTGCTTATTTCGCCTTTATTGGAAGCTTTTCAGAGTAGTTTCCCAAAGGGTGTGGTTAATGTTATTTATGGTCGCGGTCGCGTTTTGGCCACGCCCATAATGAAATCAGGAAAGATTGATGTATTGGCATTAATTGGTAACAGTAAATCGGCGAATGCCTTACAGACTCAGCACCCAAAAGGGAATAGGTTGCGTATGGTTTTAGGTTTGGAAGCAAAAAATCCAGCCATTATTTTGCCAGATGCAGATTTGGACTTGGCAGTTGAGGAATGTATTTCAGGAACTTTGTCTTTCAACGGGCAACGTTGTACGGCACTCAAAGTACTTTATGTACACGAGTCGGTTGTTGAAGAATTTAATAGGCGTTTTTCATATAAAGTCGATCAATTAAAATTTGGAAATCCATGGGAACAAGGGGCGAAATTAACACCGCTGCCAGAAGTTGATAAACCAGCGTATATTCAAGAATTAATAGATGATGCTTTGGGCAAAGGCGCTAAAGTACTTAATGAAAAAGGAGGTGTTATTAGTGAGAATTTTATTTTTCCAGCGGTATTGTATCCTGTTAATAAAGACATGAGAGTATTTAAGGAAGAACAATTCGGTCCAGTAATTCCGGTGGTACCGTTTTCTGATATTGATGAGCCTTTAAATGACATGGCCGAATCAAATTACGGTCAGCAAGTGAGTTTGTTTGGTAAAAATGTACAAACTTTATCGCCACTTATTGACACACTGGTGAACCTAGTTTGCCGTGTGAACCTTAATAGTTCTTGCCAACGTGGGCCAGATGTTTATCCGTTTACAGGAAGAAAGGATTCAGCTTTCGGAACCTTAAGTGTGCATGATGCCCTTAGGTCTTTTTCAATACGAACATTCGTAGCTTCGAAAGATAACGTGTACAATAATGCCATTTTGCAAGAGCTTTTAGAGCGTAAAACTTCCAACTTTATTAGTACCGATTATATATTGTAGTCCAAATATTTTGAAGCCAGCCATCCTTTTAGTAATTTACTGAAATTCAAAATTTGAAAAGATGAAACGCATTAGCTTAAAATTATCTGTGGTTATTTGTGCTGCTCTTTTGTTGAATTGTGGCGGTAAAGAAAAGAAGGAGAAAGAAGGATTTACTTATGAAAAAACAAGCGCCTCTGAAAAGACCGAAGTGAAAGAAGATGATAATATTGCCAATGTTGTTTTAACGGGCAATGATGCCATGCAATATAACACCAAAGAAATAAGGGTTAAAGCTGGACAAAAGGTTAAACTTACATTGCGCCATATCGGGAATATGGACATTAATGTTATGGGCCACAATTTTGTTTTGCTCAAAAGAGGAACGGACTTAGTCGCATTTGGAAATAAAGCGGCAACCCAAAAAGAAAACAATTACATTCCTGAGAATTCAGATGAGGTTATTGTCCATACTGATTTGATTGGAGGTGGTCAAACTACCTCAATTGAATTTGATGCACCCGAAGTGGGAACCTATGAGTTTTTATGCAGTTTTCCGGGACATTATGCTTTAATGCGAGGAAAGTTTATTGTAGAGTAGTTGGTTGAGCTGGGAATAGGCTTAAAGATTTAATAGTAAATCATTTAACTAAAACAAAAAAATATTGAAATATTGCAACTCAAAAGGTTGCAATAAGAAATTATTGATAATTTTACGTAAAAAGCGCTTCTATTTTAGCTGTTTTTACAAATAAAATTATAATTTTACAACATGAAAATTTTAAAAAATAAAATACGTTGTTCTACACCCGGTTTGCCGGTACGCAATCGCCGTATCTAATATTAGCCTTGTAAACCCAAAAACGTAATTTTAAATTTTTTCATAGTGTCCAAAAATATTTTCATAGCATTTCAAAATAAAGTTAATTTGTTAATTAACCACAAGTCTATGCGCCTTGATTTTCCTCGTCGCCCGTAAGGGTTATGTTAAATTTTTTGAATTAGGTGAGTCCAGTTCAGTTGTAAAGAAAAAGATAAAATAAAATGACACTCAATAGAAAAAAGGAAAATGAAGGTTGTTATAGCCGATAAATCGCACATAAAATTCGCAGAAATAATTTGTGAAACCATAGCAGAATCTGCGACTGTTAGAGGTACGGGTATTGCCAGACGTACGCCAGAGTATATTGCTACAAAAATGGAAAATGGTAACGCGGTTATTGCTTTAGATGGCGATAAGTTTGCGGGATTTTGCTATATAGAAAAATGGGGTCATGGCAAGTTTGTTGCCAATTCTGGGCTTATTGTACACCCTGATTACAGAGGCGAAGGCCTTGCCAAAAAAATCAAGCATAAAGTTTTTGCGCACTCTAGAAATAAATTTCCAGATGCCAAAGTGTTTAGTATCACTACCGGATTGGCTGTAATGAAAATGAACAGCGATTTAGGTTATAAGCCTGTGCCTTTTTCTGAATTAACAGATGATTCTACTTTTTGGGATGGTTGCCAAACCTGCAAAAATTATGATGTATTAACACGAACTAATAGAAAAATGTGTTTGTGCACTGGTATGTTATACGACCCAAAAGTAAAGGAGCAAAAAGTGCATAAGAAAATAAAGGAAAAGGTTTTTAAAAGATTGAAACATATCAAGGAAAGCATGTTCTTAAAAAACAATAAAAACAAAAAGAAGTAAGATTCAGTTTTAAAGCTGCACTTGATTCTGAAAAATCAATAAATTGAGTAAACAGATGAAAAAATTAGTAATAGCATATAGCGGTGGGTTAGATACATCGTATTGCGCTGTAAGCCTATCAAAAGAATACGATGTACACGCAGTGAGTGTAAACACGGGTGGATTTACAAAAAAGGAAATCGAACATATTGAAAGCAATGCCTATAAAATGGGCGTTTCAACTTATAAAAATATAGATGCCGTTGCGACATTTTACCAAAAAGTGGTTAAATATTTAATATTTGGCAATGTGTTAAAAAACAACACATATCCACTATCGGTTAGTGCCGAACGTATCATTCAGGCCATCGAAATTATTGAATACGCCAAAAGTATTGATGCCGAGTATATTGCACACGGTAGTACAGGTGCAGGAAACGACCAAGTACGTTTCGATATGATTTTTCAAACCTTGGCACCTAATATTAAAATCATCACACCAATTAGAGATGAAAAGCTAACCAGACAGCAAGAAATTGATTACCTAAAAGAGAATGGTATCGACATGTCTTGGGAAAAGGCTAAATATTCTATTAATAAAGGCCTTTGGGGAACCAGCGTTGGCGGTTCAGAAACCTTAACCTCTGAAAAGCCTTTACCAGATGAAGCTTATCCGTCGCAATTAAAACATGCCGAAGAAGAAAAAGTAAAATTAACTTTTGAACAAGGCGAATTAGTGGCAGTAAATGGAGTTGAGAATAGTTCTGAAATAAACATTGAAGTTCTTAATAATTTGGCTTCGGCGTATGCCATAGGAAGGGATATTCATGTTGGTGATACCATTGTTGGAATTAAAGGACGTGTAGGTTTTGAAGCCGCTGCTGCATTAATTACCATTAAAGCGCACCATTTATTGGAAAAGCATACGCTAACCAAATGGCAATTGCAACATAAAGAATACATTGCGAGTTTTTATGGGATGCATTTGCACGAAGGGCAGTATTTAGATCCTGTAATGCGCGACATGGAAGCCTTTTTACAAAGCAGTCAAGTCAAAGTTTCTGGTGACGTAACCGTATCTTTGAGGCCATATCATTTTTCATTGGATGGAATTTCATCTGAGCACGATTTAATGAGTGCTAAGTTTGGAAGCTATGGTGAAGAAAATAAAGGTTGGACAGCCGACGAGGCTAAAGGGTTTATCAAGATTTTTGGAAACCAAAATAAAATATATCAGCAAGTAAATTCATAATAAAATGATTCAGGTAGGAATAATTGGTGGAGCGGGATATACGGCAGGTGAGCTAATCAGGTTATTGATTAACCACCCAGAGACGGAAATAAACTTTGTATTCAGTACATCCAATGCGGGTAATAAAATAAGCAAAGTACACCAAGATTTGGTAGGGTCGTTAGATTTAGAATTTACCGACACTGTAAACCCAGAGGTTGATGTACTGTTTTTATGTTTGGGTCACGGTAACTCGGTTAAGTTTTTATCGGTAAATACCTTTTCTGAAAACACAAAAATTATTGATTTAGGAAATGATTTTAGGTTAGAAGCCGATAAAGTTTTCAATGGTAAAACATTTGTTTATGGTTTGCCTGAACTACAGGGCGAAGTTGTTAAAACAGCAAATTATATTGCTAACCCAGGGTGTTTTGCGACAGCCATTCAGTTGGCTTTGTTGCCATTGGCTGATAAAGGTTTACTTAACAACGATGTACACATAAATGCCGTAACAGGCGCCACTGGAGCGGGAACATCGTTGTCTGCGACCACGCATTATACTTGGCGCGACAATAATTTTTCGTATTACAAACCATTTACGCACCAGCATCTAGGCGAGATTAACCAATCGGTTAAGCAATTGCAGAATGGATTCTCGAAAGACATTTTGTTTATGCCCAACAGAGGGAATTTTTCAAGAGGTATTTTTGCTACGGTTTACACCGATTTTGAAGGCTCGGTAGAAGAAGCTAAAGATCTTTACAAAGCGTTTTACAAAGATGCTGCATTTACCTTTGTTTCAGATGATTTTTTACATTTAAAACAAGTTGTAAACACCAATAAATGTTTGGTACATTTACATAAACACGAAGGCAAATTATTGATAACAAGTATTATTGATAATTTATTGAAGGGAGCTTCTGGTCAAGCTGTTCAGAACATGAATTTAATGTTCGGTTTGGATGAAACCACAGGTTTACATTTAAAAGCGACTTATTTTTAAGAGCAGGAGTGGCGCGTTAGTGATTGCAGTGGAAAGCCCACAGTGAGGAACGAGCGAGGACTTGAAACGAAAAGTGCGACCCTTGTGGTAACGCCAAAACAATAACTTAAAAACAACTAAAATGCCATTATTTAATGTTTATCCATTATACGATGTGACTCCAGTTTCCGCAAAGGGGCTTTATGTTTACGACGATGCGGACAAGGAATATTTAGATTTGTACGGTGGACATGCCGTGATTTCTATTGGCCATGCGCACCCGAAGTATGTCGAGGCTGTTTCCAATCAGGTTTCAGAATTAGGCTTTTATTCCAATGCCATTCAAAACCCGTTGCAAAAGCAATTGGCCGAGAAGATTGAGACGCTTTCTGGATGTAAAGATTATCAACTGTTTTTGTGTAATTCTGGTGCTGAAGCTAATGAAAACGCTTTAAAATTAGCTTCGTTTAAAACGGGTAAATCACGCGTGGTGGCCTTTAAAAATGGGTTTCACGGGCGTACCTCGGCAGCTGTAGCGGCAACCGATAATCCTAATATTATAGCACCAATCAACGCTCAGCAGAAAGTATCTATTTTAGAATTAAACGATATTTTAGGTGTTAAAGCAGAACTTGAAAAAGGCGATGTCTGTGCGGTAATCGTGGAGTTTATTCAAGGAGTTGGTGGATTGGATCAAGGAACTGCCGATTTTTTTGAACAGGTTTTTGCACTGTGTAAAACCAACAATACCATGTTTATTGCCGACGAGGTGCAATCGGGCTACGGGCGTTCTGGTAAGTTTTTTGCATTTCAACACTATAATGTGACTCCAGATATTATTTCCATAGCCAAGGGTATGGGTAACGGATTTCCTATTGGGGGCGTTTTAATTCACCCCGATATTGAGGCCAAATATGGCATGTTGGGCACTACATTTGGTGGTAATCATTTGGCGTGCGCCGCGGGTTTGGCTGTTTTGAATGTGATTGATGAAGAAAAATTGATTGATAACGTTAACGAAATGTCAGCGTACTTTTTAAAATTAGCGAAAAGTATTCCGCAAATAAAAAACATAAAAGGCAAAGGTTTGATGCTCGGTTTGGAATTTGATTTTGAAGTGGGCGACCTTCGAAAAAAAATGATTTACGAACACCGCATATTTACAGGCGGAGCTTCCAATAAAAAGCTTTTAAGGATTTTACCGCCGTTAACAATAAAGAAAGACCATATTAATCACTTTTTTGAAGTTTTAATTGAAACTTTGTCAGAAGTTGAAGAAAATAATTTGCAGAATATTTAGCGTACTGTTAATACAATAAGCATGCAAAAGAAAAAACGTGTTTTACTTAAAGTGGGCTCTAACACCCTTACCAAAGAAACCAACAATATTTCTAGGGGTAAGATTGAAGATATAGCAAATCAGATTGCGCATCTTCAAGATACACACGAGTTTGTTATTGTGAGTTCGGGCGCTATTGCCGTGGCCAAACAATTTGTTAAGTTAGAGAGTAAACAAAAAGATGTTTTTGTAAAACAGGCTTTGGCCTCAATAGGGCAGCCACATCTAATTCGTATTTATCAAGAAATTTTTAGGGAGTACGGATTGTTAACCTCTCAGTGCTTATTGTCGTATTCAGATTTTGAAAAACAGGAAAGCAGAAAAAACATCGTAAACACTATCAATGTTTTGGTGAACAATAATTATATTCCCATCATCAACGAGAACGATACGGTGGCTACCCATGAAATACAATTTGGAGATAATGATAAATTAGGAGCGTTAACGGCATCACTTTTAAAAGCTGATTTATTTATCATTGCAACCAATACCAACGGTATTTATACTAAGGAGTCATACGAAAATGGTACACCAAAGACCATTGAAGTGGTTGATGATTTTGAAGAATTGACCAAACAAATTGTCAACTCAAAATCTTCCCACGGAAGTGGTGGTATGCAATCGAAAGTTGAAGCGGCTTCGGTAGCTAAAAATGCCAATATTGAAACATGGATTGTAAATGGTTTAAACGATAATTTTATATTAAACGCCTTTAGAAATAAAGTGCCATTTACCAAAATAAAATAAAAAGAATCAAGACCTACAAGGTTTCCAATATCTTGTAGATCGTTAAAATTAACGAAACCTAAATGAAACATTACACCTCCATACACGATATAGATAACATTAATTCATGGATTGAGGAAGCAAAACAATTAAAGCAAAACCCTTTAAAATATTTAGAGTTGGGTAAGAATAAAACCCTTGGCTTGTTGTTTTTCAATTCGAGTTTGCGAACGCGTTTAAGTACGCAAAAGGCAGCATTGAATTTAGGGATGAACCCGATTGTAATGAATGTTTCTGGTGATGCCTGGGGGCTCGAGTTTGAAGATGGGACTGTAATGAATGGATCCACCGCCGAACACATAAAAGAAGCTGCTGCTGTAGTGTCTCAATATTGCGATATTGTTGCAGTGCGTGCATTTCCTACCTTAACTGATAAGTCAAAAGACGAGAGCGAGCAAGTTCTAAGCGCTTTTAAAAAGTATGCTTCGGTGCCTATTGTAAATATGGAAAGCGCTACGGGACACCCGTTACAAGGATTTACAGATGCTTTAACTATTTCAGAACATGCGAAAACATCTAAGTCTAAAGTAGTTTTAAGCTGGGCACCACACATAAAAGCGTTGCCGCATGCCGTTGCTAACAGTTTTACACAGGCCATGCTAAAAATGGATGTCGAATTAGTCATTGCTAATCCGAAGGGGTATGATTTAAATCCTGAAATTACAGGGAGCACGAAAATTTATCATAACCAAGAAGAAGCTTTTAAAGACGCCGATTTTGTTTATGTAAAGAACTGGAGTAGTTATGGAAACTATGGAAAAGTGCTCAAAACAGACTCCAATTGGATGATTACTAAAGAAAAATTGGGCGGCGCAAAATTTATGCACTGTTTACCGGTAAGACGCAATGTGATTGTTGAAGATGCGGTGTTGGATAGTGAGAGTTCATTGGTTATTGAGCAAGCCAACAATCGAACGTATGCTGCGCAACTAGTGCTTAAAAAGATATTGGAAAATGCATAAAGAAAAACTATCCGTAGTAAAAATAGGAGGTAACATCATTGAAGATGAAAATGCTCTATGCGCTTTTCTGAAACTGTTTTCAAATTTAGAAGGGAAGAAAATTTTGGTGCATGGTGGAGGAAAACGTGCCACACATATGGCTTCAAAATTAGGAATTGAATCAAAAATGGTTAATGGCCGGCGTATTACCGATGCCGAAACTTTAGAGGTCATTACCATGGTTTATGGTGGTTTGGTCAACAAAAATGTAGTGGCCAAATTACAAGCTTTAAATACGAATGCCATTGGTCTAACAGGAGCGGATGTCAATAGCATAAAATCAGTAAAAAGACCTGTAAAGGAAGTCGATTTTGGTTTTGTAGGCGATGTAGAAAGCGTATCTTATCCATCGATTGATAAATTAATTCAAGCCGATTTTACACCAGTATTTTGTGCTATAACCCATGATGGGCATGGGCAGTTGCTAAACACCAATGCCGACACCATTGCCTCGCAAGTGGCTGTTGGGATGAGTCATTTATATGAAACATCTATATATTATTGTTTCGAACTAAATGGCGTATTAAGAGATATAAACGATAAAAATTCTGTAGAGAAGCACATTGATTCAAAACTCTATAAAGAACTTTTAGAACAGGGCATTATTGCAGACGGCATGCTCCCAAAGTTAGAAAACTGTTTCGATGCATTACAGCATGGTGTAAAAACCATCAACATGGGAAACACGAATATGTTGACCCAAGAAAATGATAATTTTACAAGAATAACTTTATAGAATGGCGTTAACTAAATTAACAAACGATGCAATCTCTCTGTTAAAACAATTAATAGAAACCCAATCGTTTTCTTCAGAAGAAGACCAAACGGCATTGCATATTGAAGGTTGGTTCAAACAAAATGATATAGACTTTACTCGAACAAAAAATAATGTTTGGGCGGTAAACAAACATTTTGATGAAAGCAAACCAACCCTTCTGCTAAATTCGCACCATGATACTGTAAAGCCAAACACCGCATACACGAAAGATCCTTTCAAAGCCATTGTTGAAGATGGTAAATTATATGGTTTGGGTAGCAACGATGCTGGTGGCTGCCTAGTGTCATTAATAGCTGTCTTTACTTATTTTTATAATCATAAAGATTTAAAATACAATTTAGTTTTGGTCGCTTCCGCGGAAGAGGAAAGTAGCGGTCCAAATGGATTGAACAGTATGTTGCCAATTATTCCAAAAGTAGATGTGGCCATTGTAGGCGAACCTACTTTAATGAATTTGGCCGTGGCCGAAAAAGGTCTTGTGGTTTTTGATGCTGTTGTAGCAGGAACGCCTAGTCATGCCGCTCACCCCAACGATAACAATGCTATTTACAACACCATTGAGGTGCTGCAATGGTTTAAAGATTTTAAATTCAAAAAGAGCACCGAGGCACTTGGTGAGGTAAAGCTAACGGTAACACAAATAAATGGCGGTTCGCAACACAATGTGGTTCCAGCCGATGTCGAATTGGTAATTGACGTTAGGGTCAACGATGCATATAGCAACGCTGAAATAGCTGAGGTTTTGCAAAACCAATCACCATGTACAAGTATCACTCCGCGTAGTTTGCGTTTAAATTCGTCGTCTATTCCTATGAATCATGGTTTGGTAAAAGCTGGAATTGCCATGGGAAGAACCACCTACGGTTCGCCAACTTTATCAGATCAAGCCGTTTTGACTTGCCAAAGTTTAAAATTAGGCCCTGGCGATAGCACGCGTTCGCATTCGGCAGACGAATATATTTATTTAAAAGAAATAGAAGAAGGTGTAAAAATTTATGTTGAATTGTTAAATAGAGTAATCGTTTAACGTCATTATGAGGAGCGTAGCGAGGTGGTTATCTCGTGATAATCAACAGATTGCTTGATCCCATTCGCAATGACAAACGAAACAAATCAACGTGTAAACAAATAAACATTAAGGAAATGAAACTCTGGGACAAAGGTATATCCATCGATAAAAAAATAGAACAATTTACGGTAGGCAACGATAGGGAAATTGATATTCATATCGCCAAATATGACATCACTGCATCAAAGGCACACGCCAAAATGTTGCATAAGATTGGTATTTTAACCACCATTGAATTGGAACAGTTATTGGGCGGATTACAAGTTTTAGAAAATGAAATTGAAGATGGCGAATTTATTATTGATGAGCAGTTTGAAGATGTGCACTCTAAAATAGAGTATGAATTAACCGTTAGTTTGGGTGACGTTGGAAAAAAAATCCACACAGCCAGATCAAGAAACGATCAAGTTTTAGTGGCCTTAAACCTATACTATAAAGAGAATTTGGCTCTAGTAAAAGAAAAAACAAAAACTCTTTTTAATACACTTTTAGATCAAGCTGATAACTATAAAGACAAGGTGTTGCCAGGATACACGCATTTACAGGTGGCTATGCCGTCTTCATTCGGGCTTTGGTTTTCTGCATATGCCGAGTTGATGGTTGATGATGTATTTTTAATTAATGCAGCCATAAAAACGGTAGATCAAAACCCATTGGGGTCTGCCGCAGGTTACGGTAGCTCATTTCCAATAGATAGAGAGTTTACCACTAAAGAAATGGACTTTGCTACTTTAAAATACAATGTAGTAGCAGCCCAAATGGGGCGTGGAAAAAATGAAAGAACCATAGCCGCCGCTTTAGGAAGTTTAGCCAATACCATGGCGCGCTTTGCCATGGACACTTGTCTGTATATGAGTCAGAATTTTGGATTCATTTCGTTTCCAGACGAATTGACTACAGGAAGCAGCATTATGCCACACAAAAAAAATCCCGACGTCTTTGAGCTCATTCGTGGGAAGTGTAATAAAATTCAAGCGCTTCAAAGTGAAATGGTTTTAATCACCAACAATTTGCCTAGTGGTTACCATCGCGATTTTCAACTATTAAAGGAAAATATGATTGCTGCGTTTGAAGAAATTAAAGATATTTTAGATATTTTTAATTATTCTATTCAGCAAATTATTGTAAAGGATGTTGATATCAATAGTGATTTGTACAAATACTTGTTTACGGTTGATAACATCAATAATTTAGTTGTTGAAGGACAAACTTTTAGGGAGGCCTACCAGAAAATTGGTAGCCAAGTGCAAGACGGGACCTATGTGCCAGATACGTCTAAAAAGCATACCCATGAGGGTAGTATTCATAATTTATGTTTAGAAGAAATTCGATCTAAATTTCCTGACTAATTAAGATTTAATTTTTTGTGGGGATGTAAAGCAGCAACAGCAGCTCCTATTAAACCTGCATAGTTGCCCAATTTGGCAGGAGCTATAGGAGTGGCAATGGTAATCCATTTTTTGAATTCATCAAAATCTTTAGATGTGCCTCCGCCAAGAATGATATAATCGGGGCATAAAACTGTTTCCACAATTTCTAAAAAAACATTAAAGCGTTTGCCCCATTTTTTATAGGTCAAATTCTCACGTTCTTTAACAGAGCCGGCTGCCCAATGTTCAATTTTTTTGTGCTTTTTGTAAGGTATTTGACCCATCTCTAAATTAGGAATAAGTTCGCCGTTAAAGAATGTTCCACTTCCAAGGCCTGTTCCGACAGTAATTATTACAACTAAACCCGTTTTGCCTCTTCCAATGCCATAGTTCATTACGGCATAGCCAGCGGCATCGGCATCGTTAACGACGGTAACGGGTAAACCACACGCATCAGAAAACAATGTTTCGGCATCAATACCTACCCAACTGGAATGTAAGTTCCCTTTGGCTTGACAAACGCCATTTTTAACAATACTTGGGAATCCACATCCTATCGGGCCTTCATAATTAAAATGTTCAACGATTTCTTTAAATGTTTTGGCCATCGCTTTTGGTTTTCGCGATTTTGGGGTTGGTATTCTGTAGCGTTCAGATAAAAGTTTTCCCGTTTCAGAATCTATGATGGCACCTTTCATTCCTGAGCCTCCTATATCTATACCGAGTATTTCCATAAAGTATTTTTTAGTTTAGGAAGTTAAAAGATACAAAGATTTGATATACCAAAATACCAAAACGGCATATCGGATATTTATAAGAGGTCAAATTTATCCCATAAAAAAAGTGCATCGGTTAAAATGCACTTTTAAGGGCTTCCCAAATAGTATGTTTAATTTGTTGGTGACTAACTCAAATAATTAAATAATAGTGGATTGCCCTAAATGTATGTTAGTAAAGTTTAAATTGGTCTCGTCTGGATTATTAATAAAATCTTCAATAAAATCGCCCACCTTAGTGGTGCTTATGTTGTCGTATTTGTTGTTTAAATCGGGAGTGGTAATGTGTAGCTTTAATGACTTGTCTACACCTTCTCTTACTAAAGCAGCTTCTTCGTCAAGCCCAAAATGGTCCAATAACATGGCTGCCGATAATATAGAAGCAATGGGGTTGGCAATTCCTTTGTTGGCGGCTTTGGTATAAGCACCATGAATGGGTTCGAACATGGCGTGCTCATCGCCTACAGAGGCTGAAGCAAGCAGTCCAATAGAGCCTACAATAACACTGGCTTCTTCCGAAAGGATATCGCCAAACATATTTTCTGTTAAAATAACATCAAATTGTCGCGGCCGGATAATAAGTTCCATGGCGGCATTGTCAATATACATGTAGTTAACTTTTATATCGGGATACTGTGGTGCAATTTCTAGTACTACGCGCCTCCAAAGCTTAGAGCTTTCCAATACATTGGCCTTGTCAACTAATGTTAATTTGCGTTTTCTGGATTGAGCCGCTTTAAATGCTTGGTGTGCTATCCGCTCAATTTCATGTCGATGGTAAGTACAAACATCAGAAGCTGTATTACCGTCTTCACTCAATGTTCTTTCTCCAAAATAAATTCCGCTGGTTAGCTCACGATATATGAGAATGTTCGTGTCTTTTATTTGTCTAACCTTGAGCGAGGATTTACTCAATAAATCATCATACGCAATAATAGGCCTAATATTGGTGTGCAGTCCCAAGGCTTTTCTAATCCCTAAAAGCCCTTGTTCTGGACGGATTTTAGCATCGGGATCTAAATCGTAAGACGTTTTTCCTATGGCACCAAATAAAACAGCGTCAGCTTTTTTGCAAAGATCAACGGTTTCCTTAGGAAGTGCTGTACCGGTTTTATCAATAGCACTGGCACCCACCAATGCATTGTCAAAAGTAAATACATGGTTAAATTCCATGGCAATAGCTTTCAAAACCTTAACGGCTTGAGCTATAACTTCTGGACCTATACCATCGCCTGGTAATACAGCAATATTTAACTTCATTTAGTGTTTACTTGATTAAGCAGAAGTAATTTCTTTGTATACTTTGCTGTTTTCTATAATGTGATGGATGTCGTTATCATCAACTTCTTTTTTCGTATCGGCAAAATCTAAGAAATTAGCGTAGATTTCATCCAATTGAAGTTTGGTTAATTCGTATCCAATGTTTTTTGCTCTATAGGCCAATGCAGCTCTACCGCTTCTGGCGGTTAGTACAATAGCCGACTCAGTAACACCAACGTCCTTTGGGTCGATAATTTCGTAAGTTTCTCGATTTTTTATTACTCCATCTTGGTGAATTCCAGAACTGTGTGCAAATGCGTTTGCGCCTACAATAGCTTTATTGGGCTGGGTGTAAATACCCATATTATCAGATACTAATTGGCTTATGCCGTAAAGCATTTCAGATTTAATATTGGTATCTAAATTCAAATAGGGGTGCTGTCTTAAAATCATCACTACTTCTTCTAAAGCCGTGTTTCCTGCACGTTCGCCAATACCGTTTATAGTACATTCTATTTGACGGGCACCATTAATAACGCCCTCAATAGAGTTTGCTGTTGCCAAGCCTAAATCGTTGTGGCAGTGACAAGATAAAATAGCTTTATCAATGCCTTTTACGTTTTCTTTTAAGTATTTCATCTTAGCACCGTACTCGCTAGGTAAACAATATCCAGTAGTATCTGGAATATTTAATACAGTTGCTCCAGCCTTAATAACTTCTTCACAAATTCGGGCAAGAAAATCATTATCGGTACGACCAGCGTCTTCAGCATAAAATTCAACATCTTCCACAAAAGATTTGGCGTATTTCACGGCATTTACAGCACGTTCTACAATGGCTTCCTTATTTGATCTGAATTTGTGTTTAATATGTGAGTCTGAAGTGCCAATTCCGGTATGAATTCTTGGTTTTTTGGCATATTTTAAGGCTTCAGCAGCCACTTTTATATCGTTTTCTACAGAACGTGTTAAACCACAAACGGTAGCGTTTTTTACAATTTTTGAAATGGCTTCAACAGATTTGAAATCTCCAGGGCTAGAAACTGGGAAACCAGCTTCAATAATATCAACCCCTAATTTGTCAAGCTGTTCAGCAATGACTAATTTTTGGTCGGTATTTAGCTTACAACCAGGTACTTGCTCGCCATCTCTTAGCGTTGTGTCAAAAATTTGTACTTTGTTATCAGACATTTAATTAAAATATATTTTCTTTTTGATTTACGAATGTATATTTTGGTTTCTAAAATATAGAATTCAATAAATAGTTTTTACGATGTTTAAGCCTATTGTTGTTTTTGTAACGTATTGAAAATCAAAAAATTAATCATCTAATTAGAACTATGACAAAAGAGCAAAAAGATAATTTGTTTGTTTTGGTAAAATCCCTCTCAAAATCTGAAAAAAGACAATTTAAGCTTTATGTGGGAAGATTAGGGGTTAATGAAGACTCTAAGTTCTTAATGCTTTTTAATATACTCGATAAACTTTCAGTTTATGACGAAGCATCCATTCTAAAAAAAGGCATTGTGAAAAAGCAACAGCTTTCTAACTTAAAGGCGCATTTGTACAAACAGATTTTAATTAGTTTGCGGTTAAACCCATCGCATCAAAATGTTAGGATTCAGATTAGAGAACAGTTAGATTTTGCCACGATACTATATCATAAAGGGCTCTACAAACAAAGTTTGAAAATTCTCGATAAAGCCAAAAATTTAGCTATTTCGCATGAAGAAAAAAATGCGGCCTACGAAATTGTTGAGCTTGAAAAAGTTATTGAATCACAATATATTACAAGGAGTTTGAGCAATCGTGCCGATGAGCTTTCCATTCAAGCCAAGGAGCTGAGCCAACAAAATGTTTTAGCCAGCAAGTTGTCTAACTTATCGCTGCAACTGTATGGTTTGTTTTTAAAAACAGGATATATAAAAAATGACGAGGAACATAAAATTATAACCCAATATTTTAATGACAGGCTTCCAAAATATGACATTAATAAATTAGGTTTTAGGGAAAAATTGTGGCTTTACAAATCGTATTTATGGTACAGTTTTTTAACCGTTGATTTTTTATCGTGCTACAAGTACGCCTCAAAATGGGTAGACCTTTTTCGTGAGAATAAAGATATGATTGTGTTGAATCCTGTGTTTTTCTTGCGAGGCAACCATTATTTGTTAGAAGCTTTGTTTTATTTAAGACAGTACGAAAAGTTTAAAGAAGCACTTAGCAGGTTAGAAAAAATAACTCAAGAAAAATGGTTTCCGCTAGATGATAATAATGAGAGTCTGGCATTTTTATATGTTTATAACAATAAATTCAATCTACATTTTATTGAAGGAAGTTTTAAAGAAGGTTTGCCGTTGATTGATGAGGTTTTGGAGCGCTTAAAAGGTTATAAAAATCGTATTGATGAACATCATATTATGGTATTTTATTACAAAATAGCGAGTATGTATTTTGGTGCCGGAGAAAACAAGAAATGTATCGAGTATTTGGATAAAATTATCAGTAATAAAACCTTGCAAATGCGAGAAGATTTGTTGTGTTTTTCAAGAATTTTGAACTTGGTGGCCCATTACGAAGCTGGTTTAGATTATAATTTAGATTCCTTAATTAGAAGTACGTATAAGTTTTTAATCAAAATGGAAGACCTATATGAGGTCCAAAAAGAATTCATCAAATTTTTAAGAGGTCTCGGCGATATTTATCCGCATGAGGTGAAAAATGAATTTATAAAACTTCATGAAAAATTAAAGGAATTTGAGGATGATCCTTATCAGAGTCGTGCCTTTTTATACTTAGATATTATTTCGTGGTTAGAGTCCAAAATACAAAACAGGCCTATTGGTTTGGTTATTAGAAATAAGTTTCATGAAAGACGTCACGAAAAGCAACAATAATGAACAAAAAGAAAATTTCTACTTAAAAAATTTGGATATTAACTTTTTCTGAACGAATATTTGCATACACAAAGTTCACATGCTTATTGAAATGTTATCAAGAAAGGCGGAGGGATTAGACCCTATGAAGCCTTAGCAACCCTTTATCTGTAAAGAAGGTGCTACATTCTACCCCGTTCTAACCTATTGTAGAGCACGACCGGATAGATAACCAAAAAGAAATTACTTTCTGTAATTTTAAATTCTTTGTAACATTTTTCTAGTAAGTCGAAAAGGACTCTGAAATGCTTTTGCATTATAGTTTCGATTGAATTTGTCATTCTCGCGAATGCGGGAATCTTTATAGTTTAACCAAAATAAGATATTAGAAAATGAACGAAAACAAATTAGCAACGAATGCCTTACACGCGGGTCATGATGTCACAACAAATGCTGGTACTAGAGCTGTACCTATTTACCAAACAACGTCTTATGTGTTTAATAACACAGATCACGCAGCAAACCTATTTGCTTTAAAGGAATTAGGTTTTATTTACACCCGATTAAACAACCCTACTAACCAGATTTTACAAGAGCGACTTGCGGCAGTTGAGGGCGGTATAGGAGCCGTGGTTTTTGCATCTGGCACATCGGCGATTTCAACAGGATTGTTGACCTTATTAAAAGCGGGCGATCACATTGTAGCTTCAAGTAGTTTATACGGAGGAACCTACAATCTTTTAAGCGTAACACTGCCTAGATTAGGCATTACAACCACTTTTGTTGATGCCGATAATCCTGATAATTTTGCTGCTGCTGTAAAAGATAATACAAAAGCCTTTTTTGTAGAATCTTTAGGAAACCCAAAATTGGATGTATTGGATTTAAAATCTATTTCAGTTCATGCCAAAGCGGCTGGAGTACCTTTTATTGTTGATAATACTGTGGCTACCCCCGCTTTGTTAAATCCAATTGAGCATGGCGCAAATATTGTAATCCATTCGTTAACCAAATATATTGGAGGTCAGGGTACTTCATTGGGAGGAGCTATCATTGATGCAGGAACTTTTGATTGGGCCAACGGGAAATTCCCAGAATTTACTGAGCCTTCGGCGGGTTATCACGGATTGGTTTATAACGAAGCATTAGGGGAGGCTGCCTATACTTTTAAACTGATTTTAGAAGGTTTAAGGGATTTTGGTGGTGCATTGAGCCCAACAAATGCGTTCAACATAATTCAAGGATTGGAAACTTTACCAGTTAGAATTAAACAACACAGTGAAAATGCGCTTGAGATTGCAAAATGGTTGGAGCAGCAACCCGAAGTGGATTGGGTAAATTATCCAGGATTAGAAAGTAGTAAATATAAAGCACTATCAAATAAATACCTGAAAAATGGACAGAGTGGTATTGTTACCTTTGGAGCCAAAGGAGGTTTTGATGCTGCTAAAGCTATTTCTGATAATACCAAATTATTTTCATTATTAGCTAACATAGGTGATACAAAATCGTTGATTATTCATCCAGCAAGTACAACACACCAACAGTTAAATGAGGAGCAACAAGAATCTGCTGGGGTAACTGCAGATTTAATTAGATTGTCAGTAGGAATTGAAGATGTAGAAGACCTAAAGGCTGATTTAAAGGAAGCTTTTAGTAAAATATAAATTAATGGGTTCCGTAGGCAATATTGCCATGCGGAACCAAAAAAACAAAGCATATAAATTGAAGCATCCGTTGCAGCATATCAACATTAAAAATTATTCCACCGAAAGTGGTGTCACTATTCCTGAGTTAAAGCTGAGCTATCAGGTTTTTGGCCAAACTTTAGGTACGGCGCCCATAATTTTGGTGAACCATGCGTTAACAGGAAACAGTAATGTTGCCGGTGAAGATGGCTGGTGGATAGATTTGATAGGAAAAGACAAGGTGATTGATATCAAGCTGTACACTATTTTAGCATTCAATATTCCTGGAAACGGTTTTGACGGTTTTGTAATTAAAAATTATAAGGATTTTGTAGCCAGAGATGTGGCTAATATTTTTTTAATCGGATTACAAAAGTTAAATATTGACAAAGTATTTGCAACCATTGGAGGTTCATTAGGTGGAGGCATCGCTTGGGAAATGGCGGTGAACAATCCAACTTTTACCGAGCATTTAATTACCGTGGCCACCGATTGGAAATCTACCGATTGGCTAATTGCCAATTGTCAGATACAAGAGCAATTTCTGTTAAACTCAAAACATCCGGTGCACGATGCCCGCATGCATGCCATGTTATGTTATCGAACACCTGAGTCTTTCAAAGAACGCTTCAAACGTTCTAAAAATGAAGATTTAGAGATTTTTAATGTAGAAAGTTGGTTGCTTCACCATGGAAAAAAGTTACAGGAGCGTTTTCAGCTTTCAGCTTATAAATTAATGAACCAATTACTTAAAACTATAGACGTGACCAAAGGACGATCTAATGATTTTAACGTGTTGGATAACATTGAGGCGAACATACACATTATTGGTGTAGACTCCGATTTGTTTTTTACAGCTGAAGAAAACCGTGAAACGCATAAGCAATTGGCTTTAACAAACCCGAACGTAACTTATAATGAGATACACTCGGTACACGGGCATGATGCCTTTTTAATGGAATACGAACAATTGGAAAAGATTATAGAGGGCATTTTTGTGCCCGATTCTAAAAGAAAAAGAATGAAAGTATTGAAATTTGGAGGGAAGTCGTTGGCTAACGGAAAAGGTTTGGAAACGGTACTTTCAATTATCAAAGATAAGGTAAACTCTGGCGAACGTATTAGTGTTGTGGTTTCGGCAAGAGGTTCGGCAACTAATGATTTGGATTCTATTTTAAATAAGGCTTTAAAAGGTAAACCTTATCAAGAAGAGTTGGAAGCATTTAAGGCATACCAGTCTGAGCCCTCAAAAACTATTGATTTTTCTGAAGAATTTTCAGTACTCGATAAGCTTTTTGAAGGTGTTAGTTTGCTGCGCGATTACAGTAAAAAAACCAAAGACAATATCTTGGCACAAGGCGAATTGTTAGCTGTTAGGCTAATCACCAATTTATTGAATGAAGAAGGCGTAAAAGCTAAGGCTACCGATGCCCGTGAACTAATAAAAACAGATGAGGCTTTTGGTAATGCGCAGCCTTTATCAAAATTATCAAAAGAGAATACCGAAGCTTATTTTAAAGCCAATAAAGATGTGGTTAATGTGGTTACTGGCTTTATAGCTTCAAACTTAAAGAACGAAACCACCACTCTTGGAAGAAACGGTAGTAATTATACGGCAGCTTTATTAGCCAATTTTTTAGATGCCGAAGAACTTCAAAACTATACCCATGTTAATGGTATTTATACCGCCGATCCTAATTTGGTGGCCGATGCCCAACAAATAAGGGAGCTGTCATACAGTGAGGCTAACGAATTGGCTAATTTCGGCACATCGGTATTGCATGCGAAAACCATTATTCCCTTAGTTGAAAAGAACATCAATTTACGCATTCTAAATACTTTTAATCCGAATGATGAAGGCACATTAATTACTGCCAAGCCAAGTACCAAGGAGGTAACATCGTTGTCGGTTTTAGATAATGTGGCGCTATTGAATTTAGAAGGCCGCGGACTTTTGGGGAAGAGTGGTGTAGATGCCCGTATTTTTGGTGCTTTGAGCAATCATGGTATTAGTGTGAGTATTGTGTCGCAAGGTTCGTCTGAAAGAGGTATTGGTCTTATTATTGATGCCGACCAAGCAACCCAGGCTGTTATTGCTTTAGAACGTGAGTTTGAAAGCGATTTTTATTCGCAGGATGTCAATAAAATTGATGTGGTTGATGATGTTTCGGTTATTTCTATTGTGGGTATCGAATTGAGTTCCTTCCATAAACCATTCAATGCACTGATAAAAAATCAAATTACACCGATACTTTTCAATAATACCGTTACCGGGAAGAATGTGAGTTTGGTGGTTAAAAAATCACAGTTACATAAAGCGGTTAACGTTATTCACGGTGAGGTTTTTGGTATTTCGAAAAAAATAAACATTGCCATTTTTGGTCACGGCGGAGTTGGCGGTGCGCTAATCAATCAAATTTTGAAATCGAAAGAAGATATTGAAAACCGAAAAGGTATTAACTTAAATGTGTTTGCCATTGCCAATTCAAAACAGGTGCTTTTAAATAGAAAAGGCGCCAGCAAAACTTGGAAACAAGATATCGCGAAAATTGATAACGACCTTTCCGTTAGTGACATTATTACCTTTGCTGAAAATCATCACTTAGAAAATTTAATAGCAGTTGATAATACGGCAAGTTCTGACTTTTACGAAAATTACATACCGTTGGTTGAGGCAGGTTTCGATTTGGTGTCATCAAATAAAATTGCCAATACTATTTCTCATGAATTTTATAAAGATTTGCGACTTCAATTAAAAGAACATAACAAGCAATATTTGTATGAAACCACTGTTGGAGCAGGTTTGCCATTAATTGATACGATTAAATTATTGCACGAATCGGGAGAAAATATTACGAGAATACGAGGTGTGTTTTCAGGAACATTAAGTTATTTGTTCAATAATTTTTCTATTCAAGACAAGTCATTCAGTGAAATAGTTCGGGAAACTATTGATAAAGGTTTCACCGAGCCAGATCCTCGAGAGGATTTTTCGGGAAATGATGTGGCCAGAAAGCTGTTAATTCTTGCAAGAGAGTTAGATTTGCAAAACGAATTTGAAGATGTATCAGTGCAAAACCTAATTCCGGAGGCCTATCGAGAAATTTCTGTTCAAGAGTTTTTAAGTCAGCTTAATGTTTTAAACGAAGAATATCAGCAGATAAAGTCAAGCCAAAAACCTGGGTATGTTTTGAGATATGTAGGTGATTTGTCTGGCGATTTATCAAAAGATAAAGGAACTTTAGAGGTTAAACTGGTTTCTATTCCTGAAGACAGTACTTTAGGACATGTAAAAGGTAGCGATGCCATTTTTGAAATTTTCACCGAAAGCTACGGCGAACAGCCCATTGTCATTCAAGGTGCCGGGGCAGGAGCTGAGGTTACGGCCAGAGGTGTTTTTGGAGACATTTTAAGGCTGTCAAAACATATAAATTAATGAGAAGGTTTAGCGTGGTTTAAGCCTAAAATAAGAGAAAATGAAAGAGAATATAAAGAATTTTGAAACAGAAGCCATCCGCACACAAGCTGAGACCTCTCAGTTTTCAGAACATTCCGTGCCGTTATATTTAACATCAGGGTTTGTTTTTGACGATGCCGAAGAAATGAGAGCCTCTTTTGCCGAAGAAAAACAACGTGATTTATATAGCCGTTATAGCAATCCAAATGTTAACGAATTTGTAGATAAAGTTTGTGCTATGGAAGGTGCAGAAGCAGGTTTTGCCTTTGCTAGTGGTATGGCCGCTGTGTTTTCAACATTTGCCACATTGTTGGATGCTGGAGATCATGTGGTGTCATGTAGTTCTGTTTTTGGAGCAACCCACGGCTTGTTTACTAAGTATTTTCCAAAATGGAATATTGAATGCTCCTATTTCAATATAAATGAAGTTGAAAATATTCAAGATTTAATTCAGCCTAACACTAAGTTTATTTACGCTGAAACACCCACTAACCCTGGTGTTGATGTGCTAGATTTAGAATATTTAAGTGCTATTTGTAAAAAGCACAACCTGTTGTTAGTGATTGATAATTGCTTTGCAACACCATACCTGCAAAACCCGATAAAGTATGGGGCAGATTTAGTAATTCATTCTGCTACCAAATTAATGGACGGGCAAGGCCGCGTTCTAGGAGGTATTACTGTTGGAAAAAAGGAATTGATAAGAGAGATTTATTTGTTTTCAAGACTTACAGGTCCTTCAATGAGTCCTTTTAATGCATGGGTGCTATCAAAATCTTTAGAGACATTGGCTGTTAGAGTTGAAAAACATTGTGAAAATGCATTGGAAATTGCCACATATTTGGAAACACATCCTAAGGTGAAATGGGTAAAGTACCCATTTTTAAAGTCGCACCCTAAGTATGATGTAGCCATTAAACAAATGCGTTTGGGCGGAAACATTGTAGCTTTTGAGGTAGAAGGAGGATTAGAAGGAGGAAGAGCGTTTTTAGATGGATTAAAAATGTGCTCGCTTTCTGCTAATTTAGGTGATACCCGCACTATTGCAACGCATCCAGCGAGTACCACACATGCTAAAGTTGAATCAGAAGTAAAAGCCGCAGCAGGTATTACTGATGGCATGGCGCGCATTTCTGTGGGATTGGAGCATGTGGACGATATTATTGCTGATTTGGAGCAAGCACTAAATTAATTATATTAGCCGAATGCTATCCAAAAAAACAAAATATGGCCTTAAGGCACTCACTTTTATAGCGAGAAATACTGGTGATTTACCTGTTCAAGTTGGTGAAATTGCCAAAAGTGAAAGTATTCCCCAAAAGTTTTTAGAGAGTATTTTGCTCACCTTACGGAAGTCGGGCATATTGGGTTCTAAAAAGGGTAAGCACGGTGGATATTATTTACGGAAAGAACCTTCAGAAATTTTAATGACCGAAGTTATGCGCGTTTTAGAAGGTCCCATTGCCATGGTACCTTGCGTAAGTTTAAATTATTATGAAAAGTGCGACGACTGCCCAGACGAAGCCCTATGTAGCGTAAATAAGCTCATGATTCAAGTACGTGATAGCACACTTAAGGTGTTCAGAAATACCACCTTAGCAGATTTATCCAAAAGAAATGAGTAAAGATTTCTTAATAAAAACAGTTTTTATTTTTGATTTTCTTCAGTTTGTCGTAAAAAAATGCCATTATTCTAAAAAGTTGTTAGTACAATTTGTCATCTAAAAAAAAGTATTACTTTTGTAATTCCTATTAAATTGATAGGATTAATATAATTCAACGACAAATGATTGGACAGATGTTAATAAAAGATAAAGAAAAGTCAACCTATGAAGCAGATGCTTCAAGCGAAAAACCAATAAGAAGTATAGTTAAGTCTTTAAGTTGGAGAACTATAGGCACTTTAGATACCATTTTAATATCGTGGATTATAACAGGTAAGTTAGATTTAGCGTTTTCAATAGGAGGTATCGAATTGGTAACAAAAATGGTATTATATTTTTTCCATGAGCGTATTTGGAATTCAATTAAGTGGGGAAAATAAAAAGTGAAAATTAAGATGTTTACAGAAACTCAAATAAAAGAATTAAACGAAGCATTTAAAGATGCTAAACCGGCCGACGTCATAAAAAAAGCATTTGAGCTTAATGATGAAGCTGTTGTTACGACTAATTTTAGACCTTACGAAGCGGCTATTTTACATGCCGTAAGTTCGGTTGAATCAAAAATACCGGTGGTATGGTGCGATACAGGTTATAACACGCCACAAACCTACAGGCATGCCGAGCAAGTTATAAAAGATTTAGATTTGAATATCTTTTTATACGTGCCCAAGCAAACATCGGCTCACCGCGATGTGGTGTTGGGAATTCCATCTGTCGATGCGCCAGAACATGCTTTATTTACAGAACAGGTAAAGCTAGAGCCATTCAAAAGAGCTATGGAAGAGCATAAGCCTAAAGTATGGTTCACCAACTTGCGCCAAGGTCAAACGGCGTTTAGAGATAGTATTGGTATTTTTAGTTTAAGCAAAGACGGTGTTCTAAAGGTGAGTCCGTTTTACTATTGGTCCGACGAAAAATTAGATGGCTATTTAGAAGAAAACAAATTACCAAATGAATTTAAATATTTTGATCCAACTAAAGCATTAGAAAATAGAGAGTGTGGTTTGCACGCATAATCCTGTCGGTAGTAGGCAGTCGCAGTAACTAGAAAGTAAATTAATATAATAACAAAACTCTTAACCCGCCCGAGTAAGAGTTCTCCCTTCGGGGGTTAGGGGGCAGAATATTATGAAGAAAGATACATCACATATCAACTCGCTCGAAAACGAAGCGATTTACATCATGAGAGAAGTAGCCGCACAGTTTGAAAAACCTGTACTGTTGTTTTCTGGAGGAAAAGATTCGATTACTTTGGTAAGGTTGGCCGTAAAGGCATTTTACCCTGCAAAAGTACCGTTTCCTTTGATGCATATTGATACAGGGCATAACTTTCCTGAGACCATTGAGTTTAGAGACCGATTGGTTAAGGAGTTAGGTTTGGAGCTTATTGTTCGCAACGTTCAGGATTCTATTGATCAAGGAAAAGTAAAAGAGGAGTCTGGCCGTTATGCAAGTAGAAACCAATTGCAAACCACTACACTTTTAGATGCCATTGAAGAATTCAAGTTCGATGCTTGTATTGGGGGAGCACGTCGTGATGAAGAAAAAGCTAGAGCGAAAGAACGTATTTTTTCAGTACGTGATGATTTCGGTCAATGGGACGAAAAAAACCAACGTCCAGAGTTGTTTGATATGCTGAATGGTGATATTGAGCATGGCCAGAACGTACGTGTATTTCCAATTTCAAACTGGACAGAATTAGACGTTTGGTCGTATATCGAAAAAGAAAACATTGAAATACCATCAATTTATTTCGCTCATAAGCGTAAAGTATTCTTAAGAGACGGCATGATATGGTCAGCAGATGACGAGGTGGTTTACAGAGATGATCATGAAGAAGTGATAGAGGAAATGGTTCGTTTTAGAACCGTAGGAGATATGAGTTGTACAGCGGCGGTGCTTTCCGAAGCTGCAACCATTTCAAAGGTAGTAGAAGAAATTAGAGATTCTACAATTTCAGAACGTGGCGCTCGTATAGACGATAAACGATCTGAAGCAGCTATGGAAAAACGTAAACAACAAGGGTATTTCTAAGATGGTTAATAGTTGTTAGTTATTGGATACTGGTAATTAGCAATTTGTAAAATATTCAAAAAAATAAAAATTAAGTTGTTGAAGTTTAAAAGGGAATTTAGAAAAATCTAACAACCAAAAACCAACAACCAATAACAAAATAAATGGAAGTATTAAAAATTGCAACAGCAGGAAGTGTAGATGATGGAAAAAGTACGTTAATAGGACGTATTCTTTACGATACAAAATCATTAACTACTGATAAATTGGAAGCTATTGAAAAAACAAGTAAACAACGTGGGTACGATTACTTGGACTTTTCCTTAGCTACGGATGGCTTGGTTGCCGAAAGAGAACAAGGTATTACTATTGATGTAGCACATATATATTTTTCAACAGGAAAGAAAAGTTACATTATAGCCGATACCCCTGGCCATGTGGAGTATACCAGAAATATGGTGACTGGAGCATCAACCTCGCAAGCATCCATTATTTTAATTGACGCTAGAAAAGGGGTGATTGAGCAAACTCACCGTCACTTCTTCATCAATAATTTATTAAGAATTAAAGATGTGGTTGTTGCGATAAACAAAATGGATTTAGTTGATTATTCTGAAGAGGTTTACAATAGCATTAAAGGCGATTTTGAGGAGTTGATGAGCAAGCGTGATTATCAAGACCAAAAAATTACTTTTATCCCTGTTAGTGCGTTAAAAGGTGATAACGTGGTTCATAAATCTGATGAGATGCCTTGGTATAAAGGTGAAGCTTTGTTAGAGCATTTAGAGCAATTGGATAAAGCCGATATTTTTAATGTAGGTACACCGCGTTTTCCTGTGCAGTATGTTATCCGTCCTAAAACCGAAGATTTCCATGATTTTAGAGGTTATGCCGGAAAAGTATACGGAGGGAATTTAAGTGTGGGCGATGATATTATCGTATTACCTTCAAAAACACGATCTAAAATAAAAGATATTTTTTTCTATGATGAAAAGTACGAAACGGCATCACGTCGTTCGTCCGTGACCATCACTTTAGAAAACGATATTAATGTTAGTCGAGGCGATATGATAGTAAAAGAAGGCGATTTACCAACTATCGATAAGCAGTTTACGGCCAATGTTTGTTGGATGGATTCAGATCATTTAACTACTGGCGGTAAGTATATTGTGCAACACGGTGTAAATAAAGTGTTGGCAAAAGTGGATAGAATCAACCATAAAATTCATCCAGATTATTCTGGGTTTGAGAAAGGTGTAACTAGTTTAGGCGTTAACGATATAGCTTCGATAACATTCAAGCTTAACAAACCTATTTTTTACGACCAATTTAAAAACCATAGAACAAATGGGTCGTTTATTTTAATAGATCCACAAACCAACCATACGGTTGGTGCAGGATTCATTCAATAAAAAAAAGAAAATGCAAAGTTTTAGAACAGAAATAGAAAATCCAATAGTTGAAAAAGATATTATTGAATTAGCCAATAAAATCGAGCTTTTCAACAATGGAAAAATAGACGAAGAAAAATTTAGAAGTCTGCGTTTAGCACGTGGGGTTTACGGTCAGCGTCAAGAAGGCGTTCAAATGATTCGTATAAAATTACCTTATGGAAAGGTTAAGGGTAGTCAATTACGCAGAATTTCAGATGTATCCGATGAGTATTCTCGTGGGCGCTTACATATTACAACACGTCAAGATATTCAAATTCATTATGTTGATTTGAATAGAACACCAGAACTTTGGGCAGATTTAGAACGTGATGATGTTACCTTAAGAGAAGCTTGTGGTAACACGGTAAGAAACGTAACCGCTAGCGAAACAGCTGGTATAGATGTAAATGAACCGTTTGATGTGTCGCCTTATGCAGATGCCCTTTTCAAGTTTTTCTTAAGAAATCCTATTTGTCAAGAAATGGGACGTAAGTTCAAGGTGTCATTTTCATCTTCCGATGAAGATACCGGGCTGTCTTACATGCACGATTTAGGTTTCATTGCTAAAGTTAAAAATGATACTCGTGGTTTTAAAGTGATGATTGGTGGCGGATTAGGGTCTCAACCCCGTGAGGCTGATGTGTTGTTTGATTTTATTGAAACCGATAAAATCATTCCTATAATGGAAGGTGTTTTAAGAATTTTTGATCGTCATGGTGAGCGTAAAAGCCGTGCCAAAGCGCGTATGAAATTCTTAATTAAAGACATAGGTCTAGAAGCGTTCAAGGAATTGGTTGAAGAAGAGCAAAAAGCTATAGAAAATAAATCAGTTGCTATAGACGCCGATGCTTACACTGCATCAAAACCGGTTGAAGTTTCAGAGATTCCTCAGGTAAATATAAAAGACGAGCAAGCTTTTGAAACTTGGAAATCTACCAACTTAATTCCTCAAAAACAGGAAGGTTATGTAGCTATTGGTATTAAAGTGCTTTTAGGAGATTTTTATACCGATAAGGCCAGACTATTGGCCGATTTGGTTGAAAACTATGCAGCAGGCGAAATTCGTTTGTCATTGCGTCAAAACATCGTTATTCCTTTTGTGAAAGAAGAATTGGTGCCGTTTTTCTATACAGAGTTAGAAAAATTAGGATTTGTTGAAGCAGGTTATAACAAAGCAGTCGATATTACCGCATGTCCGGGTACAGATACTTGTAATTTAGGTATTGCTAGTAGTACAGGTATTGCAGATGAGTTGGAACGTATTATAAAAGCCGAATATCCACAATATTTAAAGAACGAAGATTTAGTTATTAAAATTAGTGGATGTATGAACGCTTGCGGACAGCACAATATGGCAAATATTGGTTTCCAAGGGATGTCGGTCCGTACACCAGATAAATTGGTCGCTCCTGCTTTACAAGTATTGTTAGGTGGTGGAAATTTAGGAGACGGAAATGGTGTTTTTGCTGATAAAGTGGTGAAAGTACCTAGTAAACGTGGACCAGAGGCTTTACGTAGAATTTTAGATGATTTTGAAGCCAATGCAGGCGGCAAAAAGTTTGTTGATTATTACAAAGAGAAAGGCGAGCGCTATTTTTATGATTACTTAAACGATCTTCAAGATGTTAGTAATTTAACGCAAGACGATTTTATCGATTGGGGTACCGAAGAAGAATATGTAAAAGAGATTGGTATTGGTGAGTGTGCTGGTGTTGTTATCGATTTAATTGCTACTTTATTTTTAGAAAGTCAAGAGAAAATCGAAAACGCTGAAGAAGCCTTGGGCAACAAAGTATATTCGCATGCTATTTACCATGCTTACAGTTCTTTGGTTAATTCCGCGAAAGCGTTATTATTAGCCGAAAACAAGAAAACTAATACGCATGCTGGTATTATCAGTCAGTTTGACGACTTGTTTGTTGAAAGCGGAAAAATTGATTTAGGAATTTCATTCTCGGAATTAATTTATCAAATCAACAAATTTGCACCGAGCCAAGAATTTGCAGAAAAATATATTGGGGATTCTAATAAGTTTTTAGAAAAAGTAAAAGCTTACAGAGAGGCTGAAACTTTAGAAAAGAAAGTAGTTTAAATAAAAGAAATGATTGTAAAAATCCCAAAATTAACGATTGTAGGTGCTGGTCCTGGTGACGAAGACTTAATTACCCTTAAAGCTATTAAGGCAATTGAGTCTGCTGATGTCATTTTGTACGACGCACTTATAAACGAAGCCTTATTAAAATATGCTTCAGTAAACGCTGAGCTTATTTTTGTGGGCAAACGTAAGGGGTGTTATGCATTTCAGCAAGAGCAGATTAACGAGTTGATTGTTTCAAAAGCCAAAGAAAAAGGACATGTGGTGCGCTTAAAAGGTGGAGACCCATTCATTTTTGGTCGGGGAGCTGAGGAAATTGATTATGTTCGTGGTTTTGGTTTAGAAACCTTTTTAGTGCCAGGTATATCGTCATCGATGGCGGTTCCAGCTTATCAAGGTATTCCGTTAACAAAACGTGGTGCATCTGAAAGTTTTTGGGTTATTACAGGAACGACTAAAAAACATCAGATTTCTGGTGATCTAGCTTTAGCTGCTAAGTCAACCGCAACCGTTGTTATTTTGATGGGGATGGGCAAACTTGGAGAAATTGTTCGCATTTTTTCAGAAGAAAATAAACAGGATGCTCCCATTGCCATCATTCAAAACGGAACAAGAGAAGATGAAAAAGTGGGTATAGGTACGATAAGCACTATTCAAGGCATTGTGGCCGAAAAGCAATTGTCGTCACCAGCTATTATTGTTATTGGCGAAGTGGTTAAAGAACGAGCAGTTTTAAGTTCGGTTTTGTCAGAGGTAACAAAAGGATAACTCGTGGAAAGAAATAATCTATATCCTATTTTTTTAAAAGCGAAAAGCTTAAACGTTCTTATAATTGGAGGTGGTTTTGTGGCTGAAGAAAAATTAACATTTCTTCTAAAGTCTAGTCCAGATGCTTGTGTAACAATGGTGTCACCAATGTTCAGAGAAGGTACTGTGTCTTTGTCAAAACAGGGAAATGTTACTTTAATAAAAGATAAATACAAAAAAAAGTATTTAAAGGGGAAGCATATTGTTGTTGCCACGACCGATAAGCCCAAAGTAAACGTGAAGGTGCACAAACATTGTCGCAAAAAAAGCATTTTGGTAAATGTAGCCGACAACCCGCCATATTGTGATTTTTACATGGGTGGAATCGTCACCAAAGGAAATGTAAAAGTAGCGATTTCAACCAATGGAAAATCGCCAACAACAGCAAAACGTTTACGTCAGTTTTTTGAGGATGTGCTTCCTGAAAATGTAGACGATTTAGTGAAAAATTTAAACGAGTATAGAAAAACGATAAAAGGAGATTTCGAACAAAAAGTGGAAACACTAAACGAATTCACCAAAGGATTAATTGAAAAAAAAGAGTAAAACAGTATACAATGATTAAAACAGATATACTTATCATAGGAGCAGGGCCAACAGGGTTATTTACGGTTTTTGAAGCTGGATTGTTAAAGCTTAAATGCCACTTAATTGATGCATTGCCGCAACCGGGTGGTCAGTGTTCAGAGATTTACCCTAAAAAGCCAATTTACGATATACCTGGGTTTCCTGAAATATTAGCTGGTGATTTAACCAGAAATTTATTGGAACAAGGTAAGCAGTTTGAGCCAGGTTTTACATTGGGTGAACGTGCCGAAACTATTGAAAAGCAAGATGATGGTTCGTTTATTGTAACAACCAATAAAGGCACAAAACACCATGCGCCAGTAGTTGCCATTGCTGGTGGCTTAGGGTCTTTCGAGCCAAGAAAACCGGCTATTGATGGTATTACCGAATTCGAAGATAATGGTGTGGAATACATTATTAAAGATCCAGAGTTTTACCGCAATAAAAGAGTAGTGATTTCTGGAGGAGGTGATTCTGCTTTGGATTGGAGTATCTTCTTAACTGATGTGGCTTCGGAAGTTACCTTGATTCACAGGAGAAACGAATTTAGAGGTGCTTTAGATTCTGTTGAAAAAGTTAGAGATTTAACGCAAGAAGGTAAAATCAATTTAGTGACACCAGCTGAAGTAAAGGAACTTCATGGTGATGGAAAAATTGAAGCAATAACCTATGTAAAAGATGGCGAATCAACTAAAATTGAAACCGACCATTTTATACCATTGTTTGGGTTGTCGCCTAAATTAGGGCCAATTGGTAATTGGGGACTAGAAATTCAAAAAAATGCCATTAAGGTTGATAACACATTAAACTATCAAACCAATATTCCAGGTGTTTTCGCTATTGGTGATGTAAATACATACCCAGAAAAATTAAAGTTGATTCTTTGTGGTTTCCACGAGGCCACTCTAATGTGCCAAGCGGCATATCGAATTATCAATCCAGGTAAAAAATACGTTTTAAAGTATACAACCGTAAGTGGAATTGATGGTTTTGACGGTTCGCGTAAAGAAGCACCAAAGGCAGTAGTACAGGCTATAAACTAAAATAAACTAAATAAGAGGTTAAAAAAAATCCCGCAAGGTTATGTTAGCCTTGTGGGATTTAATATTTTTGAATGGTTTTTATCAGTAAAGACTATAGCAAAAAAGAAACCACCCAAACATAAAAAAAGCCCATGAAAAGTTACAATGTTTGTTTAAAGGATACAGTAAAAACGTTTACCAAAAAAATATTCTATTCATTGTTCGATTGTGAGCATGAAGAAGCCAATAGTCAATATTTAGAAGATACTTTTTTAAAGATACTTTCAAACTTGGATATTGAAAACGGTGAAAACATTTGGGCAACGTTTAAAACCGAACTTCTCGAAATTAGAAGAAAGCTCGATTTAGATGCCATCGCATTTGAAAAGAACGATCCAGCTTCGCACAGTTTGGCCGAAATATATATGGCATATCCAGGGTTTTACGCCATTTCAATTTACAGATTGAGTAATGCACTTCACAAATTGGGCGTTTATATTTTGCCAAGAATGATGAGTGAATTTATTCATGGAATCACAGGTATTGATATTCACCCCGGAGCAACTATTGGTGAATCGTTTTATATTGATCACGGAACAGGAATTGTAATTGGTGAAACCTCAATTATAGGCGAGAACGTAAAAATATACCAAGGGGTAACCTTAGGTGGTATTTCAGTAGCTAAAAGTTTAGCGTCTACAAAACGACACCCTACTATTGAAGATAATGTTTGTATTTATGCCAATGCGACTATTTTAGGAGGAGACATTGTTATTGGTAAAAACAGCATTATTGGGGCTAATGTCTGGATTACTGAATCGGTTCCAGTAGACTCATTGGTAACCTATCAAACAGAAATAAAAATCAGACCTAAAAAAAATGGGATACGAAAATAGCATCATTGGTCAAATAGGCAATACGCCATTGGTTGAAGCCACACACCTTATTTCAAAAAAAGGAGTAAGGCTTTTTTTAAAGTTAGAAGGCAATAATCCCGGAGGTAGCGTTAAGGATCGTCCGGCTTTTAATATGATAAATGAAGCCTTAAAACGTGGAGATATAAAAAAAGGAGGCACTTTGGTGGAGGCCACCAGTGGAAATACAGGTATAGCTTTGGCTTTTATTGCCAAATTATTAGGGATGAATATGGTGCTAATTATGCCTGAAAATTCTACTGAAGAGCGTGTAAAGACCATGCGAGCCTATGGAGCTGAGGTTATTTTAACTTCTGCTGATGTAGGTATTGAAGGTTCAAGAGATTTAGCTTTTAAATTAAGGGATGAAAAAGGTTATACCCTTTTAAATCAGTTTGAAAATGATGACAATTGGAAGGCGCATTATAAAACCACTGGCCCAGAAATTTGGAGAGATACTAAGGGTGAAATAACCCACTTTGTATCTGCTATGGGCACCACAGGTACCATTATGGGTGTTTCCACCTATTTAAAAGAACAAAATAAAGATATTACCATTGTTGGGGCGCAACCCGATGATGATTCCAGAATTCCAGGTATTAGAAAGTGGCCAGAAGAGTATGTGCCCAAGTTTTTCGATAGAAGCAAAGTAGATGAGGTTATCGAAGTTACCGAAGCAGATGCCAAGGAAGCGACCGTTAAATTAGCCAAGGAAGAAGGTGTGTTTGCTGGAATGAGTAGTGGTGGTTCTGTGTTTTGTGCATTACAAGTTGCAGAAAAGATAGACCAAGGAGTTATTGTGGCAATAATTTGCGATCGTGGTGATAGGTACCTCTCATCAACCTTGTTTGAGTAATATTGAATAAACTAGGTTTAGAGAGTTTTCAATAAAATAGGAAAACAAAAATATAGTCACTATTTTTGCATTCTGGTTTTAAGAACAAAAAGTTCATTAACGTAATAGTGTTATCAAGAAAGGTAGAGGGATTAGACCCAGTGAAACCTTGGCAACCCTTTAACTCGTAAAGAAGGTGCTACGTTCTGCCGCTTGTCCTAAATTTATTTCAGGAACTTAGTGGAAAGATAACGAATAGTATTTTTTACTTTTCTTGATGATATTATGTGCTTAAAATAATATCAAAAATGTCAAACATAAAAGAGGTTTTAAAAGAACGAATTTTGGTTTTAGACGGTGCTATGGGTACCATGCTACAAGCTTATAAATTCACCGAGGAAGATTTCCGAGGTGAGCGTTTTAAGGATTATTCTTTGCCATTGCAGGGAAACAACGATTTGTTGTCCATAACACAGCCTGAAGCTATAAAAACCATTCATGGCAAGTATTTTGAAGTAGGAGCCGATATTGTTGAAACCAATACGTTTTCGGGTACTACTATTGCTATGGCGGATTACCAAATGGAAGATTTAGTTTATGAACTGAATTATCAGTCTGCTAAAATAGCCAAAGAAGTTGCTGAAGAATTTAGTGCAAAAGAGCCCCATAAACCTCGTTTTGTGGCGGGTTCAATTGGGCCAACTAACCGTACGGCAAGTATGTCGCCCGATGTTAACGACCCAGGTTACAGAGCAGTCACTTTTGATGATTTAAGAGTGGCTTATAAGCAACAAGTTGAAGCTTTAGTAGATGGCGGTGTAGATTTGTTATTGGTTGAAACTGTTTTTGATACTTTAAATGCCAAAGCGGCATTGTTTGCGATAGAACAAGTTAAGGAAGAACGTAATATCGATATTCCAATCATGTTAAGCGGAACCATAACGGATGCATCAGGAAGAACACTTTCTGGACAAACAGCCGAAGCTTTTTTAATTTCGGTTTCTCATATACCGTTGTTGTCTGTCGGTTTTAATTGCGCTTTGGGTGCTAATTTATTGCAACCCCATTTGGAAGCTATTGCCAATAAAACCGATTTTGCCATTTCGGCACACCCCAATGCAGGATTGCCAAATGCATTTGGAGAATACGACGAAACTCCCGAAGAAATGGGCGAGCAGATTGAAGAATATCTTAAGAAAAATTTAATCAATATTATTGGAGGCTGCTGTGGTACTTCGCCAGAGCACATAAGGGTTATTGCTAAAATAGCTTCAAAATACAAACCGCGTCCTCATGCTGAAATTGTTTCAGTATCTCATTAGAAGCTAAGAAAGAAAATGAAAGTGAAGCAAACAAAATACATGAAATTGTCTGGTTTAGAGCCTTTGGTTTTAAATGAAAACAGCAATTTTATAAATGTAGGAGAACGAACAAACGTAGCTGGATCAAGGAAATTTCTTCGATTGATTAAAGAAGAAAATTTCGATGAAGCTCTGGATATCGCGCGTCATCAAGTAGATGGTGGGGCACAGATTATTGATGTAAATTTTGATGACGGACTTATTGATGGCAAGGAAGCCATGGTTAAGTTTTTAAACCTCATAGCTGCCGAACCTGATATTTGCCGAGTACCCATAATGATCGATAGTTCCAAATGGGAAATTATTGAAGCTGGATTACAGGTAGTTCAAGGTAAATGTGTGGTTAATTCCATTTCTCTTAAGGAAGGCGAGGAAAAGTTTATTTGGGAAGCTAAGCAAATATTGCGTTATGGAGCGGCAGTTATCGTTATGGCTTTTGATGAAGTGGGGCAGGCGGATAATTACGAACGCCGAATTGAAATAGCCAAACGATCCTATGATATTTTAGTAAACAAAGTAGGTTTTCCTTCAGAAGATATTATTTTCGATTTAAACGTTTTTCCTGTGGCAACGGGTATGGACGAGCACCGAAAAAATGCCGTCGATTTTATTGAAGCTACCCGTTGGGTTCGCGAAAACTTGCCAAATGTTAGTGTTAGCGGGGGTGTAAGCAACGTATCGTTTTCGTTCCGTGGAAATAATATAGTGCGAGAAGCGATGCACTCGGTATTCCTTTACTATGCTATCCAAGCTGGAATGAATATGGGAATTGTTAATCCTGCCATGTTGGAGGTTTATGATGATATTCCTAAAGATTTATTAAAGCATATTGAAGATGTTATTTTAGATAGGCGCGATGATGCTACCGAACGTTTATTGGAATTTGCCGAAACCGTAAAAGGTACAAAAGCTCAAAGAGCGGTCGATTTATCGTGGAGAGAAAACCCATTGCAAGATCGTATTACACATGCCCTTGTAAAAGGTGTCGACGCCTATATAATTGAAGATATTGAGCAGGCCAGACAAGAAGCCGATAAACCTATCGAGGTTATAGAAGGTCACTTGATGATTGGTATGGACGTGGTTGGTGATTTGTTTGGTGCAGGAAAAATGTTTTTACCGCAGGTTGTGAAATCGGCTCGTGTTATGAAAAAAGCCGTGGGGTATTTAAATCCGTTTATTGAGGCTGAAAAGACTGATAAATCTGAACCTGTTGGTAAAATACTAATGGCTACCGTAAAGGGCGATGTGCATGATATTGGTAAAAATATAGTAAGTGTGGTATTGGCTTGCAACAACTACGAAATTGTTGACTTAGGGGTTATGGTACCACCAGAAAAAATAATTGAAACCGCCATAAAAGAGCGGGTAGATGCTATTGGTCTTTCGGGTTTAATCACCCCGTCGCTTGACGAAATGGTGTATCTCGCCAAAGAAATGCAACGCCAAAATTTTAAGTTGCCTTTGCTTATTGGAGGAGCCACAACATCAAAAGCGCATACCGCAGTAAAGATTGATACACAGTATAAAAATGCAGTAGTGCATGTAAACGATGCATCAAGAGCTGTGACTGTTGTTGGTGATTTACTTAATAAAAAAACCTCGCACGAATATGTGTCGAAACTTAAAAAGGATTATGATGAATTCCGAACTAAGTTTTTAAAACGCGGAAAGGAAAAACCATATATTTCAATAGAAGAGGCACGTAAACGAAAATATAAAATTGATTGGGAAGCTTCAGAAATCACTAAGCCAAATGAAATGGGGGTTCAGGTTTTGAAACAGCTCAGTTTAAAAGAATTGCTACCATTTATTGATTGGAGTCCATTTTTTAGAAGTTGGGATTTACATGGTAAGTTCCCTGATATTTTATCTGATAAAGTGGTGGGCGAACAGGCAACTATCATGTACAATGAAGCCCAAGTAATGATTGAAGAAATCATTGCCAAGCAGTCATTAAAACCTAAAGCAGTTTTTGGTTTGTTTGAAGCTAATTCTATAAACGATGACGATATTTCGGTTAAGAAAAAGGGTGAAGAAATTGCGGTTTTTAGAACATTACGCCAACAATTAAGTAAGCGAGAAGGAATACCTAATCATGCTTTGGCCGATTTTGTTGCCCCAGAGGATTCCGGTAAAACAGATTATGTTGGTGCATTCTGTGTAGGTATTTTTGGTGCCCAAGAATTAGCAGATAGTTATAAGGCCAAAGATGACGATTACAATGCCATAATGGCTCAGGCTATAGCTGATAGATTTGCCGAGGCGTTTGCTGAATATTTGCATAAGCAAATAAGAACGAAACATTGGGGTTATGCTACCAAGGAGGATTTAACCAACGATGATTTAATAAAAGAAAATTATAAAGGTATTCGACCAGCTCCAGGGTATCCAGCATGTCCAGACCATTTGGAAAAAGAAACTATTTGGAAGGTTTTGAACGTTGAAGAGCTTATTGGGGTTAAACTTACTGAGAGTCTGGCCATGTGGCCAGCAGCAGCAGTTTCCGGATATTATTTTGCCAATCCGGAGGCTAAGTATTTTGGTCTTGGAAAAATGAAAGATGACCAAGTGACTGATTATGCCAGCAGGAAAGGCATTGAAAAAAGTGTAGCTAGAAAATGGTTACATCCTAATATAGCTGAGTAAAAGCCCCTCCTAACCTCCCCGAAGGGGAGGGGATTGGGTTTGTCAGTAACAGCGCGAAATTAGAATAAAGAGATAATTATAACTATTTAAAAAATAAAACCCTTAAATTCCCATCCTTTGGAGGGGTTAGGGGAGGCATCATGAAAGTAACAGACCACATAAAAAACGCCAACGGAAAAACATTGTTTTCGTTTGAAGTAATACCACCAAAAAAAGGTAAAGACATTCAGGATTTATATGATAATATTAATCCGCTAATGGAATTCAATCCGCCGTTTATTGATGTGACTACATCTCGCGAAGAGTATGTTTATATCGATAAAGGAAACGGTTTATTGGATAAACGTATTACGCGTATGCGTCCTGGTACGGTAGGTATTTGTGCTTCTATTATGCATAAATATAAAGTGGATGCCATTCCACATTTGCTTTGTGGTGGTTTTACTAAAGAAGAAACCGAATATGTTTTGGTAGACTGTCATTATTTAGGGCTAGATAATGTTATGGCACTGCGTGGCGACTCTATGAAAGATGAAGCATATTTTAAACCCGTTAAGGGTGGCAATGCTTATGCTAGCGAATTGGTAGAACAAATAGCTAATCTAAACCGCGGTCAATATTTACATGATGATGTTGAAGTGGAGCATAATTCTGATTTTTGTATCGGTGTGGCCGGTTACCCAGAAAAGCACATGGAAGCACCATCGTTAGAAACCGATTTAAAACGGTTAAAGACTAAGGTAGATGCGGGTGCTGATTATGTGGTTACCCAAATGTTTTTCGATAATCAAAAGTACTTTGATTTTGTTAAAAAAGCCCGAGATATGGGTATTACGGTTCCTATTATTCCAGGAATAAAGCCTTTGGCCGTAAAGCGTCATTTGCAGTTGTTACCACAGGTGTTTAAAATTGATTTACCTCAAAATTTAATCGAGGCCGTTGAAGATTGCAAAGACAACAAAGCCGTGCGCCAAGTGGGCATTGAGTTTGCCATTCAGCAATCAAAAGAATTATTAGATTTTGGTGTACCTGTGCTGCATTACTATTCTATGGGAAAAAGTGATAATGTTCAAGCGATAGCCTCGGCATTGTTTTAGCCATTCCCTTACATTTGCGGAATAGAAAACCCATTATGAAGTTATTTTATACCTACGTTTTATTTTTTTGCTTTAGTATTGTTTTAGCCCAAGATAAAACGCATACTTTGTATGTTGATGTAAATTATTTTCGAGGAAATATTGCTTTACACAATAATGAAATCCTACATTTAATAAAAGGCCACCCAGAGGGGGCTATTATAGGTTGGAATAAAAAAACTTACGGGTTTAAGGAGTGGGAACAACGTTTTAATTATCCAGATTATGGCGTTTCGTTTGCTTACCAAAACTTTAAAAATGAAGTTTTAGGCAGCAATTATTCCCTTTACGCACATTACAATTTTTATTTTTTTAATAGAAACGTCATGTTTCGTATTGGTCAGGGTTTAGCATACAATACCAACCCATATCACAAAGAAAACAATTATAAAAACGTGGCTTTTGGGTCAAAGTTTATGAGCAGTACTTTTGTGATGCTCAATTATAAAAAGGAAAGAATTTTTGATAAATTTGGGCTGCAAGCAGGGTTGTCGTTAATTCATTATTCTAACGCCAATGTTAAATCTCCCAATAACGGAACAAACTCAATCACACTCAACGTCGGAGTAACTTATAATTTGGATGATACCGATTTGGATTATCAAAAAACTATTGATAAGAAGTCCGACCAAGATTATACTGAACCCATAAAATACAATCTAGCCTTTAGAACTGGAATAAATGAAAGTGACATCGTGGGCAGTGGGCAATATGCTATGTACGTGGCTTCGGTGTATGCCGATAAACGTATCAATAAATCAAGTGCATGGCAGTTGGGAACAGACGTTTTCTTTTCGAATTTTTTGAAGGAGTTAATTTATTTTGAAAGCGTAGCTTTTCCTGAAAAGAACGTTGCAGGTGATGAAGATTACAAACGTATAGGCGTGTTTGCAGGACACGAATTGTTTGTAAACAGAATATCGTTAATCACCCAGTTAGGTTATTATGTTTATTATCCTTTTGATTTTGAGGGGAGAACCTATTTTAGATTAGGGCTAAAACGGTATTTTAATGATAAATGGTTTGGGACACTAAGCTTAAAATCGCACGGTGCGAGGGCTGAAGGTGTTGAATTTGGAATTGGAGTACGACTGTAATCATGAAAAAATTATTTTACATATTATGTTCAATTGTTTTATTTTGCTGTAACAGCGAAAACGCTGGCGATTGTTTTCAAACCACGGGTGAAATTATCCAAAAGGAAGTTGTACTTGCCACTTTTAATAAAGTTTTGGTAAATCGCGATGTTGAATTAATTGTTATTCAAGGAGCAGAGCAAAACGTTGTCATAGAATCAGGTGAAAATTTGATGAATGATGTAAGTGCTGAAGTTATTGACGGCCAACTGATTTTAACTGATAACAACACATGTAATTATGTGCGCGATTATGGCGCTACAAAGGTATTTGTAACCTCGCCAAACATTAATGAAATACGAAGCTCTTCACAATATGATGTCAGTTCGAATGGTATTTTAACTTACCCTAATCTGACCATTCTTTCTGAAGATTTTGGTGCGCCCAATACCTTTACCATAGGCGATTTTAGGTTGCAAATCGATAATAATAGTTTCTCCGTAGTGTTTAACAACCTATCTGTCTGCCACATTTCAGGAGAAACAGATAATTTGTCGGTGCTTTTTGCAGCCGGTAATTCACGTTTTGAAGGTAGAAACCTTATTGCTCAAAAAGTGTATGTAAATAACAGAAGTTCCAACGATATGATTGTTAACCCCCAACAAGAAATAAAAGGAACCATAAAAGGGGTGGGTAACATTATATTGGTTAACGAGCCACCCCTTGTTGATGTTGAGGAGCTATACAAAGGTCGGTTAATCTTCGAATAAACCTACCGATTGTTTAGCTATTTCAAGCTCTTCATTTGTTGGAATTACTAATATTTTAGTTTTTGAGTTATGACTGCTTATGTCGTGCACTTTATTTGAACGAATCTGGTTTTCCTCCTCATTTAACTCAATGCCCAAAAAGTCTAAATCCTCGCAAACCAATTGACGCATCAAACTGGAATTTTCGCCAATACCCGCCGTGAAAACAATAGCATCCAAACCATTTAAAACGGCAGCATAACTTCCTATATATTTTTTTATGCGGTAAGCATTCATTTGTAAGGCCAATTGGCATTTTTTGTTTCCTTTGTCGGCTTCGTCTATAATATCTCTTAAATCACTAAACCCAGTCAAGCCTAACATACCACTTTTCTTTAATAAAAGCGTGTTAACATCGTTTAAGTCATAGTTTAGCTTATCGGCTAAATAGAATGCAAATGCGGGGTCAATATCACCTGATCGCGTACCCATTATCAAGCCACCTAAAGGTGAAAACCCCATCGAATGATCGATGCTTTTTCCGTTCTTAACTGCGGTCATACTACAACCATTTCCTAAATGGATAGTAATGATTTTCGACTCTGGCTTGTCAAGGTATTCAATAGCTTTTTCTGAAACAAATTTATGGCTAGTGCCATGAAAACCGTACAAGCGAATACTGTATTTGTCCGAAAACTCATTTGGAATGGCATACTTATAAACATGTTCTGGGATAGATTGGTGGAAAGCGGTGTCGAAAACCGCTACCTGTTTCGCATTCGGGAATATTTCTTCGGCTACTTCAATACCCTCTAAATTAGGGGGGTTATGTAAAGGTGCTAACGTTGAAAGTGATTTTATTTTGTCTTTTACCTCTTTAGTGATTTCGGTGGTGTCGCTAAAATGCTTTCCACCATGCACCACACGATGTCCAACAATATCAATCTCATCAGAAGAAGCAATAATTCCTGTTTCCTTATCAAGTAATTGATTGGATAAAAGTTCCAATCCAGTTTTATGGTTCGGAATTGAGGTGGTGACCTCTATTTTTTTGCCGTTAGCTTTGAAAGTAAATTTACCATCATCTAAACCTATACGTTCAATTAAGCCTGAACACAAAATGGTTTTTTGCGGCATTGAAAAAAGTTGGAATTTTAATGATGAACTTCCTGAATTTAAAACGAGTACTTGCATTATTTTAAAGGTCTTGAGCTTGAATAGCGGTTATAATTACGGTGCTGTAAATGTCGTCTGCAGTACAGCCACGGCTTAGGTCGTTTACTGGTTTGTTTAGTCCTTGAAGCATTGGTCCAATAGCTAATGCCCCAGTTTCACGTTGAACGGCTTTATAGGTATTGTTTCCTGTGTTTAGGTCTGGGAATATAAGAACACTGGCTTGTCCAGCTACTTCAGAGTCTGGTAATTTACTTTTGCCAATACGCATATCAACAGCCGCGTCATATTGAATCGGGCCTTCAATTTTTAGTTCTGGAGCTTTTGCTTTAGCAATTTCTGTAGCTTCTCTTACTTTATCCACGTGCTCACCTTTTCCTGATGACCCCGATGAATATGACAACATAGCCACTTTCGGCTCAACACCAAAGTTTAACGCTGTTTGTGCCGACGAAATAGCTATCTCTGCCAACTGTTCGGCATTGGGGTTGGGATTGATTGCACAATCACCAAATATAGATACACGATCTTCTAAACACATAAAGAATACAGACGACACAATATTAACTCCAGGTTTAGTTTTGATGAATTGCAGCGCTGGGCGCAACGTATGCTGGGTTGTGTTTACGGCACCTGAAACCATCCCATCAGCATGGCCTTTATAAATCATCATCGTACCAAAATATGAAACGTCAGACATAGCATCTCTCGCCATATCCATATTCACATTCTTGTGTTTCCGTAATTCGTAAAAAGTGCTTACGTAGTCTTCAAAGTGCGGCGATTTTGTTGGAGACACAACGTTAACTTCTTCTAAATTCAATGGAATGTCATGTTTTTCTATACGCTCCCTGATTTTGTCTTCTTCACCAATTAAAGTTAAGTCAACAACGTGCGCATCAATTAACCTTGCCGCTGCTCTTAATACACGTTCGTCATAGCCTTCAGGTAAAACAATATGTTTTTTATTTTTAAGGGCACGTTGTAGCAAATTATATTGAAACATTCTTGGGGTGAATATTTCTGATTTAAATGTGATTAAATCATTCGCTAATTTCTCGGTGTCAACATGCTTTTCAAAAGTTGCAATTGAAGTTGTTATTTTTTCAATGTTTTCAGCATAAATTTTTGATTTTATTTTGCCTATACTATTGGTAGCATTATAAGTACCCGCATTAACGCTAATAATTGGCACAACACTTGAAAGTCCTTCTATTAGCCGTAAGATTGGTGTTTCAGGAATAAGCCCTCCCGTTAAAACTATACCGGAAATTTTAGGATAGTTTTTAGAGATATTAGCTTGTAGGGCACCTAAAATAATATCTGCCCTGTCTCCTGCAGTAATGACCAAGGAACCTTCTTTTAAGTGCGTTAGGTAATTTCTTAGTTGCATGGTTCCTACCCCAAAATTTTCCACGGGGTTGTTTAGCATATCTTTTCCGAAAAGAACCTGGCCTTCTAACAATTTTAAAACTTCTTTAACCGTAGGGTTTGCCAAACTGTGGATTTTGGGAATTACGGTAATGTCTGTACCATTACCTATACGGTCTTGTAGTAGTGATTTTAACTTAGGTATATTTTCTTCATTAACTTTATTGGTCATTATAGAAAGTACATCAACACTTTGTTTAAAAGTGTCGTGGGATAATTGGGCGCTTTCTACAAGTTCTTTTAAATCCTTTTTGTCACCTTGCATGACTATTATTACGGGTAGACTTAAATTTTTTGAAATCAATATATTCAAGTCAAGCTCTATACTAGAGTTTTCGTGCGAAAAATCAGTTCCTTCAACTAAAACGATATCAAAACGTTCTTCAAGGTATTTGTACTTCTTAATTATATGGTCAATAACATCACCAGATTTACCTTGGTTGTAAAGGTCCAATACTTCATTTCTAGTGTATGCATAAGTTTTTTTATAATTAAGGTCAATTTCAAAATGAGAGATGACCGTTTTAATATGGTTGTCCATTTCACCTTCTTCGGGATCCTCAATAATGGGTCTAAAATAACCTACTTTTGCCGTTTTTCCTAAAAGCATCCGCATTAAACCCAATACCACAACAGACTTCCCGCTGTTAGGTTCTAACGTAGCTACATAAATTCCTTTACTCATATTAATTTGTTTTTTTTATTTGCTTAATCGATTAAACAAAATCGAAAAAGGACTTGACTTGAATTGTTTTTAATTTAACGTTGACAAAATTAAGATGTAAATGAGTTACCAAAGATGACAATTGTCATTCTTGAAATATATTTTGGTTAATTGGATGTTAAATCCTTAAAAAGTGACTCCAAGCTAGCATTTTTTTGATTGAGCTGAAGTATTTTCAATTTGTTGTCGTGTGCAAAATCGAAAACATGAGAACGCATATCTTCTGAGGTTTTAAATGTAATTTCGTAAACAAAACCATAGGTGTTAGCAACGCTTTTAACTTTTGGTAGGCTTAACAAAAAGGCTTCTTCTACGCGATAGTCAAACTCAACAATAACCACTTGTTCTTTTTCGTCGCGTAAATCTTTTAGTTTTTTGTCGGCCACAATTTCACCATTGTTGATAATTATAACGCGGTCGCACATGGCCTCAACTTCCTGCATAATGTGGGTAGACAGAAACACCGTCTTTGTTTTTCCAACGGTTTTTATCAAATTTCTTATGTCGATAAGCTGATTGGGGTCTAAACCTGTTGTAGGTTCATCTAAAATTAAAACCTCTGGGTCATGCAGTAATGCATTGGCCAAACCAACACGTTGGCGATACCCTTTTGAAAGTTGACCAATTTTTTTATGGGCTTCCGGGGTTAATCCGGTAAGCTTGATGACTTCGTCAATCCGATTTTTTCCAACAGCATGAATGCTGGCATTAAAAGCCAAATATTCTCTTATGTACAAATCTAAATACAAAGGGTTATGCTCTGGTAAATAACCAACGCTTTGCTGAACTTGCTTAGCACGGTCTTTTACGCTATGACCATTTACTCGGGTTTTTCCACTATCAGCATTAAGGTAGGTCGTTAAAATTTTCATCATAGTCGATTTTCCAGCACCATTCGGACCTAAAAACCCGACAACTTCTGGGCTGTCCACTCTAAAAGATATGTTGTTCAAGGCCTTTTGCTTTCCATATAATTTAGAAACACTTTCTACTTCTATAGACATATTTAAAATTGTTTCTTCAAAAATAGTGATTATCCAACGCAAAGTTGTATTTGCCTAAAAATCTTTAAAACTTTTAAAAAAATAGCAAAAAAGATTTTAATCTGTTTTTATTTCTTAAAATAATATTTACTTTAGCGCCGTAATTATGATAAAGACAGCTTATTATACATATTTTAACAACTATTTCTTTTTTAGCGGAAGAAACGAGGCGTTGTATGTATAATTTATAAACATAAATTAGAATATGAGTCTCGATGAAAATCGGGACTTTTTTTTGTCAAGAATTGGTTGAAAAACATTTAATATTGAATCGCAAAGCAAATAAAATAATAAGGTGATAAAAACGGTGGCCATACAAGGAATCAAAGGGTCTTTTCATCATATTGTGTCGCAGCAATTTTTTGAAAAACCTGTAGACTGTATCGACTGTTTAACTTTCGATAGGGTGGTTGATGCATTGATTACAGAAGAATGCGATGCTGCTATTATGGCTCTTGAAAACTCTATTGCCGGTTCAATAATTCCAAATTATGCCCTTATTGACAAATATCACTTACATATTGTTGGTGAGCATTATTTAGATATTCAGCACAATTTAATGGTTTGGCCCGGCCAAAACATTGACGACATAAAAGAAGTGTATTCGCACCCCATGGCTTTGTTGCAATGTAAAGAGTTTTTTAAGGGATACCCACATATAAAATTGGTTGAAGATAAAGATACAGCCGAGGTGGCAGAGCGCATTCGCGAAAAAGAGCTGAAAGGTGTCGGAGCCATTGCCAGCATTGCGGCTTCCGAGATTTTTGAGCTAGACATTTTGGCACATAGTATACAAACTATTAAACATAACGAAACCCGTTTTGTTATAGTTAAACGTGTGAATTCTGAAGTTCCTGAAGATGAAATCAATAAAGCTTCGGTTAAGTTTGAGGCCAATCACAAACGAGGTAGTTTAGCAACTATTTTAAACGTTATGAGTGATTGTAAGTTGAATTTAACCAAAATACAGTCGTTGCCTATAGTGGAAACACCATGGAAATATGCTTTTTTTGTAGATGTTACGTTTGAAAGTTATGAAGATTTTAAAAAGGCCAAATCGTTAATCAATATTATGGCCGATGGCTTTAAAGTTTTAGGAGAATATAAAAACGCCAAGTTATGATAGAGGTAGCTAATAGGTTGCAAACAGTTGAAGAATACTATTTCTCGAAAAAATTACGGGAGGTAAACTTGCTGATAGCAAATGGAAAACCCGTTATTAATTTAGGTATTGGTAGCCCAGATTTACAACCGCCTAAAAAGGTTTTGGATGCAATTTTGGCTAGCTTTAGTAACCCAGGGGCGCATAAATACCAGAGTTACCAAGGGCTTCCGGAGTTAAGAGAAGCTATGGCTAAGTTTTATAAGTCGCATTTTTCGGTGAACCTGAGTCCTTCAACAGAAATTTTGCCTTTAATGGGAAGTAAGGAGGGAATCATGCATATTTCAATGGCCTATTTAAATAAAGGCGATGAAGTTCTTATCCCCAATCCGGGTTACCCAACATACCAATCGGTAACTAAATTGGTCGAGGCAAAAGGCGTGCTTTACGAATTGGACGAAGCCAACGATTGGTTGCCCGATTTTGATGCACTGGAAAAGCAAGATTTAAGTAAAGTAAAGCTTATGTGGGTCAATTATCCACATATGCCAACAGGTGCCAATCCAACCGAATCGTTGTTTGAAGATTTGGTAGCATTTGGCAAGCGCAACAATATTTTAATTGTAAACGACAATCCATACAGTTTCATTTTAAATGATTCACCCAAAAGTATTTTGAGTGTAGAAGGAGCCAAGGAAGTTTGTTTAGAACTTAATTCGTTAAGTAAAACCTTTAACATGGCAGGTTGGCGAGTAGGTATGGTTGTTGGAGATAGCACCCATATCAACAATATTTTAAAGGTAAAGAGCAATATGGATTCTGGTATGTTTTACGGCATACAAAAAGGAGCTATTGAAGCCTTGAAATGCTCAAATATGTGGTTTGCAACATTGAACAATGTATACCACGAGCGTCGGCAGTTGGTTTGGAAATTGGCTGAGGCCTTAAATTGTACTTATGATCAAAATGCATCCGGACTTTTTGTTTGGGCTAAGTTGCCTTCCTATTTAAAGTCTGAAGAGTTTATCGATTTGGTCCTCAAGGAAAACCATATTTTTATCACGCCAGGAACCATTTTTGGAAGCAAGGGTGAGGGCTACATTAGGTTTTCGTTATGTGCATCAACCGAAGTATTACAAGAAGCTATTGAAAGAGTAAAATAAGAATGAAAAATATATACGCCATAGGAGTTGGATTAATTGGAGGTAGTTTGGCTATCGACATCAAAAAGAATGACCCCAATGTGGTTATTCATGGTGTGAGTAGAAAACAAACGACGCTTGACCAAGCTTTGTCACTTAATTTAATTGACAAAAAAGCCTCTTTGGATGATATTGAACATGCCGATTTGGTTATAGTATCCATTCCAGTTGATGCAACAGTAAAACTATTACCTTCAATTTTAGATAAAATACCAGATACAGCATTGGTTGTAGACGCAGGTTCAACTAAAGTAGATATTTGTAAGGCTGTTGAGAACCATCCGAAGCGAAGAAATTTTTTGGCTATGCATCCCATTGCAGGTACAGAACATTCAGGGCCAAGTGCGGCAGTGGAAGGGTTGTTTGTGGGTAAAACCAATATTGTTTGCGAAGTAGAAAAAACAACTTTCAAATTACAGGAAAAGGCTTTGAAATTATTTGCAGATATCGGCATGCGCATTCGTTATATGAACCCTGAAGCACACGATAAGCATATTGCCTATATGTCGCATCTATCACACATTAGTTCGTTTATGTTGGGTAAAACGGTTATTGAAAAAGAAAAGAACGAACGTGATATTTTTGACATGGCAGGCAGTGGATTTGCTTCAACGGTGCGTTTAGCCAAAAGTTCACCCGAAATGTGGACCCCTATTTTTAGACAAAACAAAAGAAATGTTATTGAAACGCTCGAAGAATACATCTCAAATCTATCACATTTTAAAGAAATGATGAACCAAGATGACTTTGAAGGCATTTTCAATGAAATGAAAAACACCAATCACATAAAAGATATTTTAAAAGGAATTAGTTAAGAGTAAAATTATGGAAAACAAAAAAGAAATGAGAACATGGTTAGATGATTTAAACTTAGATCATCCGTTAGTAATTGCAGGACCATGTAGCGCCGAAACAGAAGAGCAAGTATTAAAAATAGCTCACGAGCTTAAGGATACTGATGTAAACTATTTTAGAGCAGGTATTTGGAAACCAAGAACACGTCCTGGTAATTTTGAAGGTGTTGGTGCTTTAGGATTAAAATGGTTGCAAAAAGTTAAAGCTGAAACTGGTATGAAAGTTTGTACAGAAGTAGCTAATGCTGCTCATGTGAAATTAGCTTTAGAGTATGATGTTGATTTATTATGGATTGGTGCGCGATCAACAGTAAGCCCGTTCATTATGCAAGAAATTGCAGATGCACTAGATGGAACTGATAAGCCCGTGTTAATTAAAAACCCAGTAAACCCAGATCTGTCGTTGTGGTTAGGAGGTATTGAAAGAATTTATTCTTCTGGTGTTAAAAATATAGGGGCTATCCACAGAGGATTTTCAACTTACGAAAAAACAAAATACAGAAATAACCCTGAGTGGCAATTGGCTATCGAGTTTCAAAATAAATTCCCCGATATTCCTTTAATTAGTGATCCATCGCATATTACAGGAAAACGAGATATGATTTTTGACGTGTCGCAAACGGCTTTAGATTTGAATTATGACGGATTGATGATTGAAACGCATTATGATCCAGATAACGCATGGAGTGATGCTGCACAGCAGGTAACGCCATCAAGTTTGGTTCAAATTATGAAAGATTTAAAAATTAGAAAGGAAACCGATTCTGAAGCAGCTTACAACAAAGCGCTGGATAATTTGAGAGCACAGATTGATGTGGTTGACAATCAAATTATTGATTTGTTAGGAAAACGAATGAAAGCAGCTGATGGTATCGGTGAATTGAAAAAGAATAAAAACGTAGCTGTTTTACAATCTAAGCGTTGGAACGAGATTTTAGGAAAAATGGTTCTAGAAGGAGAAGAGCACGGATTGAGTGAAGAGTTCATTTTAAGAATGTTTAAGGCTATTCACCAGGAATCGATTAATCATCAGGAAAAGGTTATTAATGGTTAATACAATTAAAAAAAGCCTCGCATTGCGAGGCTTTTTTGTCTTTATAAAATAAACTATTTGTTTCTTTTAAAAATATAACGGGTAATAAAAATACCTTGGTTATCCCCTTTCCCGGCACTTTCAACGGCACTGGTTACAAAAGCCAATTCCCAGCCTTCTTCTATCATAGTATTTATTTTTGACGTAATAATGGCATCATTGGCAGCTATATTTTGAAACCGGATACCTCCTAAGTTAAAAAAGTTTAACAGTTTGGTTTCATCAAATTCTTTAACTCTTATTTCGTCCCGTTTCGACTTGTTTCTTGTATTATCATCTTCAGTTTGAGTTGTAGTAAACTCTTTGTAATCTTTGTCTTCATTGGCACTTATTATTCTGGAGCGGCCCAGTCCGTTTGGAACAATCGATTCTACACTGGTTACCACTTTATACTCTACTTGTGCGCTGGTTTCAATAAAGGCAAATAAAGAAATACTTAATACGATTATAAGTTTTTTCATGTTGTTGTTTGTTTTTTTTTAGATTTTAGGCACTAATATAGTCTTTTTCTTAAATTGAAAAGTCGTTAATTTGTAGTATAATTGTTTTTAATGACGGGAAGTGTTTATAAATCTACGGGTAGTTGGTACACGGTTAAAACCGAATTAGGGCATACGTATCAGTGTCGTATAAAAGGTAAATTTAGAATAAAAGGTATTAAAAGTACCAACCCAATTGCTGTTGGCGATGTTGTAGATTTTGAACTAGAAACCGATAACAACCAAGAATCGGGCATTATTTATAATATTCATGATCGAAAGAATTATATCGTTCGAAAATCGGTAAACTTATCGAAGCAAACTCATATTATTGCGGCCAACATCGATCAGGTCTTTTTGATGATTACCATTAACAATCCGCCAACTTTAACGAGTTTTATTGATCGGTTTTTAGTAACCGCCGAGGCTTATTCGGTCAAGACCGTTCTGCTTTTTAATAAAATAGATACGTACGACCAAGAAACGTTAGACGATGTAAGATATTTGGCGCATGTTTACAGAAAGATAGGTTACGAATGTATTGGGGTATCGGCCAAAACAGGAAAAAATATCGAAAAGGTAAAGGCTTTAATGGAAAATAAAGTGAGTTTATTTGCTGGGCATTCGGGTGTAGGTAAATCTACTTTGGTCAACGCCATTGAACCTGGTTTAAATATAAAAACCAAGGAAATTTCAACCTTGCACATGCAAGGTCAGCATACCACGACATTTGCCGAAATGTTCGATTTAAGTTTCGGTGCAAGAATTATCGATACGCCCGGAATAAAAGGCTTTGGTGTTGTTGATATGGACAAAGAAGAAGTAGGGGATTATTTTCCTGAGTTTTTCGCTTTAAAACAAGATTGTAAGTTTAATAACTGCTTACACCTAAACGAGCCCAAATGTGCCATAAAAAAAGCATTGGATGAAGGTGAAATTGAGTACTCAAGATACCGTAGTTATTTGCAGATTATTGAAGGCGAGGAAGAAAATTATAGAACTGATATCTGGGATAAAGAATAGGCTATGAAAGTATTAATACAGCGAGTTACGAGGGGAAGTGTAACCATTGAAGGTGAAAAAGTGGCTTCTATAAATACAGGTTTTTTAGTGTTGCTCGGTATTGTTAATGAAGATAATCATAAGGATATTAAATGGCTTTCAAACAAATTGGCAAATCTGCGTATTTTTGGCGATGAAAACGGCGTGATGAACCGTTCTATTATGGACATAGATGGAGATGCCATTGTTGTAAGTCAGTTTACCCTTCATGCGGCAACCAAAAAAGGAAACCGACCAAGTTATATAAAAGCAGCCAAGCCGGATGTAGCCATTCCGTTGTACAAGAGTTTTGTGAACCAATTCCAAACCGATTTGGGTAAAAAAGTCCAAACGGGTGAGTTTGGTGCTAATATGAAAGTAGAGCTGATTAATGATGGCCCGGTAACTATTATCATCGATTCAAAAAATAAAGAATAATGCCATCGGTTTTTGGTCATAGTGCTGTTGGTTACACTTTGGCTAAATTGTTGGATTCCAAAAATTCAAAATGGCTCCTTTTGGCTGCCATCTTTTCGACTAATCTGCCAGATTTTGATGTGCTAGCCTTTAAATTCGGTATACCGTACGAGCACCCTTTCGGTCATCGAGGATTTACACATTCGGTTATTTTTGCATTTATATGGGCAGTAATTTTAATGTTTGCTTTTGGTAAAAACCGCAAAATGTTATGGTTTTTAGTGGTTTTCGTGGGCACCTTATCACACGGTATTTTTGATGCCATGACTTCTGGGGGGAGAGGAGTTGGCTTCTTTATTCCAATTGATAATAGTCGTTATTTTTTTCCTTTCCGTGATATTAAAGTTTCACCAATTGGGGTAGATCGTTTTTTTTCTGCTTGGGGAATAAAAGTACTTTTTAGCGAAATTAAATATATTATTTTTCCATGTTTTCTTATATTAGCTGTAAGATTTTTATTTCTAAAGTTGAAAAGGATGGAAAAACGGTGAAGCATGACAAAACTCATCTTTTATCAGAAAGTGCTTTTTTACTTTTAGCTAAATTGTAATTATGAGATTATTGTATCTGCCCAAGGTTTTATTTTTTTTTATTGCTCTTCAAGGTTTTACACAAGAAAATTTATATACAAGTTTAACGATTCCTACACCGCTTTCACAAGAGGCTAATGCCGTGATTAGGCTAGACGATTTGTTTATAAATCTAGAATCATCAAATGAAATGCTTATTCGCAGAAAACGCATTATCACCGTTTTAAATAAGGCTGGAAACAAAAGTGTTGATGCCTATGTGTATTATGATGATAATGTGAAAATAAAAGGATTAGAGGTAAAGGTTTATAACAAGTTTGGTGCTAACATAAAAAAAATCAGAAAGAAAGATTTTAAAGATGTTAGTGCGGTTGATGGCGGTACATTATATACTGATTCTAGGGTGAAATTTCTGGAATACACACCTACAGATTATCCTTACACGATTGAATTTATTTGCGAAACCCAAACCAACAATACTGCTTTTATTCCACCCTTTACTCCGGTTTCAGATTACTTTGTTAGTGTAGAAAATAGCAGCTATGATATAATTTTTCCAGAAAATATTAACGTTAGAAAAAAGGAAAAAAACCTTGAAGGCTATGATGTTAACAAAGAGGAGATGTCCAGAGAACTCATTTATCAAATAAAAAATTTGAATTCTTTTAAGCCTGAGGAGTACAGCCCGTCAGTTAATGATATAGCCCCGAGGGTTTTGTTTGCGGCTGAACAATTCACATTGGAGGGCGTTGCGGCGGAAGTTAAAGATTGGAATACTTTTGGTAAATGGATGTACCACGACATTATAAAAGAAACCCATGATTTGCCAGAAAGCACTATAAAAAAAGTAAAGGATTTGGTCAAGAATGAAACCAATGATTTGGATAAGGCAAAAAGAATTTATCAGTATGTTCAGGATAAAGTACGGTATATCAGCGTGCAGGTAGGGATTGGTGGGTGGAAGCCGTTTAAGGCTTCTGAAGTGGATGCGCTGGGTTATGGAGACTGTAAAGGTTTGACCAATTATACCATGTCATTATTAAAGGCTGTTGGAGTGGAGTCTAATTACAGTGTTATTTATGCAGGTAAATCACAGAGAAGTGTAGAAAATGATTTTGCAGCGATGCAAGGTAACCACGTTATTTTATCTATTCCTTTTAATGGTAAAACTGTATGGCTTGAATGTACTAGCCAAAAACTTCCTTTTGGTTTTATTGGAGATTTTACAGATGACAGGGATGCCCTTATAATTACTCCAGAAGGAGGTAAAATCGAGCATACCAAAAAATATAAAACCGAAGAGAATTTACAAGATATAAAAGGAAGCTACAAAATAAATAACGATGGCGGTTTAGAAGCAGAAGTCCAATTAATATCAAGAGGTATTCAGTACGACGATAAGTATTGGCTAGAAACCGAAACAGAGCGCGATTTGGATATGCACTATAAAAAAAGGTGGAAATACATAAATAGTATTGTTATTAATGATATGACCATTGATAACGATAAATCCACAATTTCGTTTAAGGAAACTGTAACTTTTAAAGCTCCAAATTATACCAAAAAAGCAGGTAGTAGAATGTTGCTGACCGTTAATGCATTCAATAGAAGTACTCACATTCCAGATCGATATCGGAATAGAAAATATCCTTTAAAAATAAGAAGGGGTTTTATTGATAATGACGAAGTAGAAATAACCCTGCCCTCGGGTTATTCTGTTGAAGGCCTGCCGAAAAATATTGAAATAGAAAATAAATTTGGAAGTTACAAGGTTTCATTCACCAAAAAAGATGAAACTAAACTGGTTTACAATCGGACATTTATAGTTAACGATGGTGAATATCCCAAAGAGGACTATAAAGCATTTAGAGAATTTTATAAAGAGGTTGCAAAAATGGATAATGCCAAAGCAGCCTTAATAAAGAATGAACTATAAAACCAAACAAACTAAATATGAAGACCACCACCTTATTCTTTATGCTATGTTTCAGCATATCGGCGTTTTCGCAAAATTACAAATTCGGAAAAATTTCAAAAGAAGAGCTTCAGGAAAAGTTTTATCCATTGGATTCTTCTTCAGCTGCCGCTTTTTTGCATAAAGAGAGACTAACGTATATCAAATACAGGCAGGGAGAAGGTTGGTATATGCAAACCGATGTACATGAGCGTGTGAAAATATATAACAACGAAGGCTTTGATTATGCCACCAAACAAATTAATTTACATGTGAGCAATAACGAAGAAGAAAACATATCGGGAATAAAAGGTTCTACTTATAATCTAGTTGGGAATAAAATTGAAGATACCAAGTTAGATAAGCAAAGTATATTTAAAACCGAGTTGTCAAAATTCAGAAATCAAGTTAAGTTAACTATGCCGAATATAAAAGAAGGTTGTGTTATTGAATATAAATATTCTATTATATCACCTTTTTATTGGTATGTTGATGATTATGTGTTTCAGCATGATATTCCGATTAAAAATTTACATGCCAAATTTGAATCACCAGAGTATTTCAATTTCAAAATTAATTCAAAAGGCTATTTTCCCGTTAAACCTGTTTATGGTAAAAAGCGGGGAGTTGTTAGGTTTAGAACTGTAACAAGGGCGTCTTCAAGTTTAAGTGGCGGTTCAGCCTCTTCCAGTATTAATAATTCTGAATTTGATTTTATATTAAACACTACAACGTATGATCTTTCTGATGTACCCGCATTAAAAGACGAACCGTATGTGAACAATATTAATAATTATCGTTCTACCATTGAATATGAGTTGTCGTATACCAACTTTCCGCAATCACCTCTAAAGTATTATGCTACTACTTGGGAAGATGTGGTTAAAACTATTTACAAAAGTGATAATTTTGGGAAAGAGTTAGATAGAAGTGGGTATTTTGAAGGTGAAATAGATGCTTTAACAGCCGGTGCATCTAGCCCAATGGAAAAAGCGGCTTTGGTTTACAATTTTGTAAAATCGCATATGTCATGGAATGGTTATTATGGTAAATTCACAGACGAAGGTGTTAAGAAAGCATTTCAGGCAAAAACGGGTAATATAGCCGACATAAACTTAATGCTAACAGCTATGCTTCGTTATGTTGGATTAAACGCAAACCCTGTACTAGTTAGCACAAGGCACAACGGCGTGCCCTTGTTTCCAACGATTGATGGCTATAATTATGTGATAACAGCCATTGAATCACCACAAGGAATTTTATTATTGGACGCAACCAATCCTTACGGCGTACCAAATATATTGCCAGTCCGAGTTTTGAATTGGGAAGGACGTATTGTAAGAAAGAACAAAAGTTCTTCAACTATTAACCTATATCCAAAACAAAAATCGAAAAATGCGGTAACTATGATGGTAAGTTTGAGTGATAGTGGTGTTTTAGAAGGAAATATTAGGTCTATAAGAAATAGCCATTTTGCTATGTCCTATCGGACAAAGTATTTTGAAACCGACCCTGATCAGTTTTTAGAAAAATTAGAAAACAGATATGGAGGTATTGAAATATACGGTTTTGAAGTGAAAAATGACAAAGATTTATCGAAGCCAGTTATGGAGTCTTATAAGTTTTCTCTCGAAAGTCAGGCAGATATAATAAATGATAAAATATACTTTTCGCCTTTGTTTTTTCTGAGATCTAAGGAAAACCCGTTTAAACTAGAAAAACGAGAGTTCCCCGTGGATTTTAGTTATCCAATAAGTAAAAAATATATGGTAATTGTTAATTTACCCGAAGGGTATAAAGTGGAGTCTGTACCTGAACCAGCAGCTATGATGCTGCCCGATAATTTAGGGGCGTTTAAGTATAATTTGCAGGCTAAAGACGCTCAAATCCAAATTATTGTCGAGGAGGAAATTAATCAAGCCATTATATCGCCTATTTACTATGATGCTTTAAAAGCGTATTTTAGCAAACTCATAGAAAAAGAATCAGAGCAAATAGTTTTAACCAAAGCATAATGGATATAAAAAACGCCCAAAAAATAGTTGACGATTGGATAAGCGAACACGGTGTACGTTATTTTAATGAACTAACAAACATGGCACAACTTACCGAAGAAGTAGGTGAGGTAGCAAGAATAATTGCACGTCGTTATGGCGAACAAAGCGAAAAAGAAAGTGATAAGGATAAAGATTTAGGTGAAGAATTGGCTGATGTGCTTTTTGTAGTACTGTGTTTAGCCAACCAAACAGGGGTAGACTTGCAGGCTGCTTTTGATAAACGAATGGACAAAAAGGCAAAACGAGACCATGATAGGCACCATAATAATGAAAAATTAAAATAAATTATAAGTATCTTTGGGCGCTTCTTTTAAAGAAGCGCTTTTTTTGTTTGTCAAGTATAACTGGGCATCAATCATGTTAATTTTTTAAAATGAATTTTACGCTCCACAAATCGCAATTAGCGAATCAAAAATCTCAAATAACCATAACGGGCTCAAAAAGCGAGTCTAACCGATTGTTACTATTGCAAGCACTTTATCCAGAGTTTAAACTCGAAAATGTTTCCAATTCAGACGATAGTAACTTAATGACGAATGCACTGGCTTCGGGTGAAAAAATTGTGGATATCCACCACGCGGGAACAGCTATGCGATTTTTAACTGCTTATTTTTCCATTCAAGAAGGCAGGGAAACCATTTTAACGGGTTCAAAACGGATGAAAGAACGCCCCATTAAAATATTGGTTGAAGCATTAAAGGAATTGGGAGCAGATATCAGATATGAGGAAAACGAAGGTTTTCCACCTATAAAATTACAGGGAAAAAAGCTTACTAAAAATAAAGTATCTTTAAAAGCTAACGTAAGTAGCCAGTATATTTCTGCATTATTACTTATAGCTTCCAAATTAGAAAATGGAATAGAATTAACCTTAGAAGGTGAAATTACTTCGGTGCCTTACATAAAAATGACCTTGGCGTTATTGGATGAAATTGGTGTAGAATCCTCATTTTTAGGTAACATAATTACCGTAAAACCATCAACTAAAAACCAACAACCAAAAACCTTAACTGTAGAGTCCGATTGGTCATCGGCATCCTACTATTTCAGTATTGTTGCCCTTTGCGATGTAGGGACAGAAATTACACTCTCATCGTATAAAGAAGATTCGTTACAAGGTGATTCTTCATTGGTGGAAATCTATAAGCATTTTGGTGTCTCAACTGTCTTTAACGGAAATAGTATGACTTTAAAAAAGGATGCTACCAATTTTAAACCATTAAACTTAGATTTAGTAAACGCACCAGATATTGCACAGACCATTGCCGTAACGTGCTTTGCGTTAGGCATGCCTTGCAATTTAACAGGACTTCACACTTTAAAAATTAAAGAAACAGACAGGTTGGTGGCTTTAAAAACTGAAATTGAAAAATTGGGAGGTGAGGTGAATATCACCGATAAATCTTTACACCTTTCAGCTTCAAACCAGATAAAAGAAATGGTGCCTATAGCCACATATAATGATCATCGAATGGCCATGGCTTTTGCGCCATTAGCCCTAAAAACATCCTTGGTTATTGAAGATGCCATGGTGGTTTCAAAGTCATATCCAACCTTTTGGGACGATTTAAAATCCATCGGGTTCCAAATAAGCAAATAATAATCACATATTTACTTGACAACCCCTGCTTTCAGATTGTATATTTGCAGCTTTATCAAAATATAAATAAATGAAATTATCAAATTTTGGGTTCGAATTACCGAACGAATTATTAGCAGAATATCCAGCAGAAAATAGAGATGAATCTCGTTTAATGGTTCTGAACAGAAAAGAACAAACCATCGAACATAAAATGTTTAAAGATTTAATCAACTATTTTAATGAAGATGATGTGTTGATTCTGAATAATACCAAAGTGTTTCCTGCAAGATTATTTGGAAATAAAGAAAAAACAGGTGCCAGAATCGAAGTGTTTTTGTTAAGAGAATTAAACGAAGAACAGCGTCTTTGGGATGTATTGGTAGATCCAGCAAGAAAAATAAGAATTGGTAACAAATTGTATTTTGGTGAAGATGAGACTTTAGTAGCCGAAGTGATAGACAATACCACATCACGAGGTCGTACATTGCGCTTTTTGTATGATGGTTCATACCGCGAATTTCGTTTAAAGCTTAATGAGCTTGGCGAAACACCACTTCCAAAATACATAAAAAGAGATGTTGAGCCAGAAGATGAAGATCGTTACCAAACCATTTTCGCAAAAAATGAAGGTGCTGTAGCTGCACCAACAGCAGGACTTCACTTTTCAAAGCACTTGTTAAAGCGTTTAGAGATTAAAGGAGTGAATTTTGCCGAAGTAACGCTACATGTTGGATTAGGTACATTTAATCCGGTAGAGGTTGAAGATTTGTCCAAACACAAAATGGACAGCGAGGAGTTGAAGATTAACGAAAAAGCAGTTGAGATTGTTAATAAGGGAATACAAGAAAAACGCCGTGTTTGTGCTGTTGGAACCACTGCCATGAGAGCAATTGAAAGTGCCGTGTCATCAAACGGTATGCTTAACGAATTTGATGGTTGGACCAACAAGTTTATCTTCCCGCCTTACGATTTCAGTATAGCCAACTGTATGGTAACCAATTTCCACACACCAAAATCAACTTTACTGATGATGGTTTCAGCATTTGCAGGCCATGATTTCATAAAACGTGCCTACGAAGAGGCTGTTAAAGAGCAATATAAATTTTATAGCTACGGTGATGCCATGCTAATAATATAATCCAAATTGGGATTAACAAAATACAAGAGGCTGTCTAAGAACAATGGGCAGTCTCTTTTTTATTTTGGACAAGCTTCTTCTAATGACTTTATAACAAGAGTTTCCTCCTTTGGAGGATTAAGGGGGCTTTTTTCACTATTTTTGCAATCTAATGAGCACCGATAAAAAAGACATAAGGGCGTTAACCAAAGAACAACTTCGCGACTTTTTTGTAAACCAAGGCGATAAAGCCTTTCGAGGAAATCAGGTATACGAATGGCTCTGGCAAAAATCGGCGCATACTTTTCAAGATATGACCAATATATCGAAAGAAACGCGCCAAATGCTGGAAAATCATTTTGTAATCAATCATATTCAGGTTGATACTATGCAGCGAAGTAACGACGGAACTATTAAAAATGCCGTACGTTTGCACGACGATTTGGTGGTTGAATCTGTGCTTATTCCTACTAAATCCAGAACAACAGCTTGTGTGTCCAGTCAAGTGGGATGCAGTTTAGACTGTAAATTCTGCGCTACGGCTCGCTTAAAGCGCATGCGCAACTTAAATCCAGACGAAATTTACGACCAAGTGGTAGCCATAGATAACGAAAGCCGTTTGTACCATAACCGCCCTTTAAGCAATATTGTTTTTATGGGAATGGGCGAGCCACTCATGAACTACAACAATGTTTTAAAAGCTATTGAAAAAATCACTTCACCTGAAGGTTTGGGTATGTCGCCAAAACGTATTGTAGTTTCAACTTCAGGAGTGCCTAAAATGATTAAAAAAATGGCTGATGACGAAGTGAAATTTAAGTTGGCCGTTTCGTTGCATTCGGCCATTGATGAGGTGCGTACGTCCATTATGCCTTTTAATGCTACTTTTCCGTTAAATGATTTGCGTGAAGCTTTACAATACTGGTACTCTAAAACTAAAAATAGAATTACTTACGAATATGTGGTTTGGGATGGCATTAATGACAAAAGAAAAGATGTTGATGCTTTAGTGGAGTTCTGTAAATTTGCACCAAGCAAAGTAAATCTAATTGAATATAATCCCATTGATGATGGCGAATTTCAGCAGGCTAATTCAAAAGCTTTAGATATATATGTAAAGGTTTTAGAAGCTAGCAATATTACGGTCACGGTTAGGCGGAGTAGAGGGAAGGATATTGATGCCGCTTGTGGGCAATTGGCTAATAAAAATTGATAAAGGTTGCGCGTGAAATATTATCTTTGGTTTTCTAAATGAAAATAGTAGAGCAAATAAAACAGCCTGTAGCTTTTGAAATGGATCTTTTTGAACAAAAGTTCCAACTTTCGATGTCCAGTAAGGTAGCTTTGCTTAATCGGATTACCCACTATATTGTGAATAGAAAGGGTAAGCAAATGCGCCCCATGTTCGTATTTTTGGTAGCTAAAATGGTCTCCAATGGCGAGGTGAGCGAACGAACCTACCGAGGAGCTTCCGTTATTGAGTTGATACATACCGCGACTTTAGTACATGACGATGTTGTTGACGATAGTAATAGACGACGGGGGTTCTTCTCTGTAAATGCGCTTTGGAAAAATAAAATAGCCGTTTTAATAGGCGATTTTCTATTGTCAAAAGGCTTGTTGCTGTCTATTGATAATAATGACTTTGATTTACTGAAAATTATTTCCATAGCCGTCCGTGAAATGAGCGAGGGCGAGTTGCTTCAAATTGAAAAAGCCCGAAAGCTTGATATTACCGAGGAGGTTTATTACGAAATTATTCGTCAAAAAACGGCAACTTTAATAGCGGCATGTTGTAGTTTGGGCGCTGCCTCGGTAAAACCAGGATCAATTTATATAGAATCGATGCGTAAGTTTGGTGAACTTATTGGTATGGCTTTTCAAATTAAAGATGATTTATTTGATTATGGTGATGCCCAAATAGGAAAACCGACAGGAATAGATATTAAAGAGCAGAAAATGACGCTGCCTTTAATTTATGTGTTAAATAAATCATCTAAAAAGAATAAGAGCTGGTTGATAAACTCAATTAAAAACCATAATAAAGATTCAAAACGAGTAAAAGAAGTGATTGCTTTTGTAAAAAATAATGGCGGTTTGGATTACGCCATAAATAAGATGAAGCAATTTCAAGATGAAGCTCTGAACCTTTTAGAGAATTACCCTGAATCCGAGTACAAGAACTCACTAAAACTTATGGTCAATTATGTGATTGACAGAAAAAAGTAGTTCGTATTTATTTTACTGCTGCTGCTGCTGATGTTGTTGTCGAAATTCTAAATTACGTTGAAAACTATTACCGTTCTCTGAAACAGAGGTTGCTTGCGGTGTATCTGTACTTTGATATTTTTCGGTTTTTACTTCAACGGATACTTCCATTTGGGATTCAACGTTGCCTTTAAAAACACCTTTTACCGGGGAGCAATCACTATAATTTCTGCCTATAGCCAGTTTTACATGGTTCTCATCTGCAATCGCATTATTTGTTGGGTCTATACCCAACCAACCATAAAATGGAATGTACGCCTCAATCCAAGCGTGTGTAGCACCTTCGCCACGCGTTATTTCGTCATTAGGACAAATGTACCCGCTTATATAGCGCGCAGGAATGCCCAACATTCTAACCATTTGCAATAAAATATTAGTAAAATCCTGACATACACCGGCTTTCAATTTCCAAATATCATCTAACTCGCTGTGAATATTTGTAACGCCTATTTTGTACTTAAAGTTATCGTAAACATACTCGCAGAGCTCCAAAACGGCCTTATAAGGCGATTTAGATTTTAAGTTTTTCGCTTTAATAATTTCGTTAGCTTCAGGGCTTCCATCGAATTTTTTATATCTTAAAAAATCAATAAATGCTACATTGTGTTTTATGGAATCCAAGTTTTCCCATTGGCTTTCAATGTCAACAGAATCATCAGGAAATAACCTGCCTCGGGTTTCTACTTCTATTTCTGAGGTTATACTTAGTTCGTAATGGGGCTCCGTTACCATAAAAGTACCTACCCGGTTATAAAAGAAATCAAAAAAAGTTTCAATGAACGGGTCATTTGTAATAGATAGAAGATGGGAATTTACTTTCTGAAAAGCATCATTAATTGGGTGTAACCTTATAAATGTGGCACCATCTATCACCTTATCGGAATAGCTGTATTTTGTGTTATGTTTTATGTAAAAAGTAGCCATGTGGGTTTAAATCAATTGTTTTGGGAAAAGTACACTGCATTTATATTTAATGATATGTTTCTGATGTCCTCTTTTATGCCGTCAATAAAATTTGTTAGTCCAATGTTATTGATATTTTCAATGGTCGTATATTTTATTTGACTCTCTAGTTTCCCGAGTAAAAATTCTAAATTATTTTTTTCAAGTTGTTCTGCTTCAATAAGTCCATTTATATGACGGTTTAATTTTTCAATACAATAATAAACAGATCTGGGAAACAGCCTGTCTTGAAAAACCATTTGTATAACATGATCTTCATTAAAGGTAGATTTATGCGTTTTTAGATAGAGCTGATAACCACCGATGGATAAAAGCAAGTTTTTCCAATAAAAGCTTTTTTCTAAATTATCAGTTGTGTTTGCTATTTCTTGGAGCTTTAATCCTGTAAAATCTGAAATTAGCATGACACGCTCAAGATACTTGCCAACATTCATAAAATAATATGAAGGCCCTCGTTCTTGTGTAATATCGCAGGTGCCGCTATACACTAAATGATGGTTTTTTAAATCTTCAAGAAACTGTACGGGATCTTCTTCTTTTAACTTATTTGGTAAATCTTTGTTTGTAAGGTACAAATAATAACTATTAATGCATAACCATAGTTCCCTTGAAATATGCTCTTGGACGCTTCGGGCATTCTCTCTTGCCTTTGTTACAATATTTAAAATAGAGTTTGAATTATCTGTGTTAAATACCATAAAATTGATGCATTCTAGGGCATCCTCCGTGTAAAATTCATTATCATAGGGAGTGAAATTCTTTATAATTGGTGACCATGAGAATAATTCCGGCGAGTCCTGATTTGCGTAAAAATTCACTTTGAGTAAACCTAAAATTCCATTTCCGCGTTCCATGTATCTTTCTAACCAAATGAGGTTATTTGCTACTCTACTTAACATATATTACATATTAATTTATGGATATTAATCTATTACCCAAGTATCTTTACTGCCACCTCCTTGAGAACTGTTAACAACAAGCGACCCCTTTTTTAAGGCAACCCGTGTTAAACCACCGGGGCAAATATCTATTCCATCTCTTCCAGAAAGGGCAAAAGGTCTCAGGTCTATACACCTAGGAGACAGTTTTCCATCTATATAACACGGTGCTGTAGATAGTTTTAAGATGGGTTGGGCAATAAAATTATCCGGTTTCTTTTTTACATTATCAAGATAATCTTTTATTTCTTCATCTGAGGCTTCATGCCCCATTAACATACCATAGCCACCACTTCCATCGGTTTTCTTAATAACCATGTCTTTAACATTCTTGGTTACATAGTCCAAATCCTCTGGTTTTCCCAATTGGTAGGTCTCAATATTTTTTAAAATTGGATCTTCCTCTAAGTAGTACTTTATCATATCTGGCACAAAAGTGTAGATTGCCTTATCGTCTGCTATGCCTGTTCCTGGAGCATTAACAATGTTAACATTGCCTTTTCTATAAGCAGCCATGATACCTGCAACACCTAAAACACTTTTGGCGTTAAATTCCAAGGGGTCTAAGTAATCATCATCAACACGTCGGTAAATAACATCCACTTGTTGTAAGCCATTTGTTGTTTTCATGTAAACAATATGGTTTTTTACAACCAAATCGGTTCCCTCAACCAATTCAATGCCCATAAGCCTAGCCAAGGTTGTATGCTCGTAATACGCAGAATTGTAAATTCCAGGTGTTAAAAGCACAATATTGGGATTTGCTTTATCTGAAAGCTCTTTAAGTTTTTTGTACAATACGTTTGGGTATTCTGATACCGAACGAACTTTACTTTTTGGCAAAATGCCAGGGAACAATCGCTTTGAAATTTCTCGGTTTTCAAGCATGTAGCTCACCCCTGACGGCGTTCTTAAATTATCTTCAAGTACATAAAATTCACCATCATTATTGCGGATTAAATCAACACCTGAAATATGAACGTAAACATCATAAGGTACTTTTACGCCTTTCATTTCGCGCAAAAAATAGGGGCAGGAGTATATTAAATCGGCAGGGATAATGCCATCATTAATAATATATTGGTCATGGTATATATCTTTAATAAACAGATTTAACGCCCGCAAACGTTGTTTGATTCCCAATTCAATTTTAGTCCACTCCTCGGAGGTAATAATTCTTGGAACAATATCAAAAGGAAAGATTTTTTCAATACCCTCATTGTCATTATAAACCGTGAAGGTAACACCTTGGTTCATAAACAACTGTTTTGATAAATCTTCTTTTTTAGTAAGTTTTTCGGCAGAAGTGCCTTCAAGATATTTTACAAAGCCTTCATATTGTAATCTGAAATTAGCTTCGTCATTATACATTTCGTCCCATGTTTTAGGAAGCTTGTCATAAGATGAGAAAAGATTATTGTTTTTCATAGGCTAATGATATCTTATCAAATATAAGTAATTGTTGATGTAATTTCAATCAATTTAAACTTTACTTAAATAAAATTTAGCAATTATTAGAATTTAATAAAAATTCTATTATTTATTGATTTTAGGTGCAGATTTTTCAAGGATAATTATTATTGCTACCAATTATGGACCTAATTGATTTTGTAACGCCCTTAGTTATGATGTGAACTGGATTATATGATTAAGAAATAGATAATAGAATTTTTGAGAAGGTTATAAATTCGTATGAATCATAAATATAGATGCTATGCGTTAGTGTTGATTAGCTTCTGTATATAAGCAGCTAATTATTACTTTGAAAAAGATAGGACTCTAATTTTTTTAAAATCAGTTAATTAAATAATGGCTGATATTTTTTCTTGAAATTTAATATTAGCAGTACATTTAAAATTGCAACAATTAATGCAGGCCAAATTTTTATTAAATCGTTGTTTGAAATATTAAAAACCAAGAATGAAATAGTTAACGGAAACAACACTATTAAAATAAAAGGTGTCCATTTATTTATAACTAGTAAGAATCCAATCAAAATTTCAAAAATGTACAGAAAGGGCAAATAGCCAACTACTGCATCAATAAAATCCCTGGTGTTTTCAGGCATTTCTCCGTAAGTAAATGGTATAAAATGAATAAATTGGTTTAGCGCATATACAATTAGAAATAGCCCCAGTATAATTCTTAACCATTTAGATATGTTATCTTTTGTTTCCATAGGTCTTATGTTTTTAATTAATTATAAAGTTGATTTTGAAATCATGCTTAAGATACTTTAAGCGTTGTAAATAAAACATGATTAATGTCATATGCAAAAAGTGTTGTAAACCATTTAATTGAACTTTTTTTAACTTTTGAAGTGATTTATAAATTTCTAAAATGAATAGTTTATATTACTTTTACATGCATTCCCATGAAGAGGGGAAACCGGGATATAATATTTTGTAATAAATATAATTTCTTATTTCAATAAAACAACTAACAATTTGATATCAAATTCATCTATAGACGAAGTGTTTGAAACCGCCCGTGTTGAGGAGGTTATTGGCGATTTTGTTCAACTTAAAAAGTCAGGAAGTAATTTTAAGGGTCTGAGTCCGTTTAGTGATGAGCGAACTCCCAGTTTTATGGTTTCTCCAGTGAAGCAAATTTGGAAAGATTTCTCAACCGGAAAAGGCGGTACAGCCGTTTCGTTTTTAATGGAGCATGAGCATTTTACTTATCCAGAGGCCATACGTTATTTGGCTAAAAAGTATAATATTGAACTTGAAGAAACTGAGCAAACCTCTGAGCAAAAGGAAAAAGCTGATGAGCGTGAAAGCTTGTATTTAATAAATGAATTTGCCAATAAATATTTTCAAAATATTCTATACAAAACCGATCAGGGAAAAAGTATTGGTTTAAGCTATTTTAAAGAACGCGGTTTTACCGAAGAAACTATAAAGAAGTTCGATTTAGGTTACTCACTTGACGAATGGCAGGCCTTTACGGATGAAGCTTTGAAAAAAGGTTATAATATTGATTATCTTGAAAAAATAGGTCTTACCATTGTTAAGGAAGAAAAACGTTTTGATCGCTTTAAAGGTCGCGTAATGTTTCCTATAAAAAGTATGAGTGGCCGTGTTCTGGGTTTCGGGGGGCGTATTTTAGTCACAGATAAAAAGGCTGCAAAATATCTAAACTCACCCGAGAGTGATATTTACCATAAAAGCAAAGTGCTTTATGGTATTTATAATGCGAAACAAAGTATTTCTAAAGAAGATAATTGTTATCTGGTTGAAGGTTATACCGATGTTATTCAGTTTCATCAAGCAGGAATAAAAAACGTGGTGTCCTCTTCTGGTACAGCTTTGACTTCAGAGCAAATTCGATTGATAAACCGGTTGACCAAAAACATCACGGTACTTTTTGACGGTGATGCTGCGGGGTTGCGCGCTTCGCTTCGAGGCATTGATTTGATTTTGGAACAGGGTATGAACGTCAAGGTATGTACATTCCCAGAAGGTGAAGACCCTGACAGTTTTGCTAAACATAACACCATTGAAGAACTTACTGAATACCTTTCTGAAAATGCCAAGGATTTTATTCAATTTAAAGCTTCAATATTGTTTGAAGAATCGAAAAATGACCCCATAAAAAAAGCTGATACAGTTAGGGATATTGTTAATAGCATCTCTAAGATTCCTGATCGTATTAAAAAAGAAATCTATGTGCAGGAATGTGCCAGGATTATGGATATTAGCGAAGAGGTGTTGTTTAGCACCTTAGCGCAAATTGATAAAAAGGATTTTCAGGAAGAAAATAAAAAATTTAAAACCCAACAAAAGGCCTTTGAGGTTATTAAGCACCAGCAACCTCTAAAAAAGGTAGATGTTCAATATGTCCTGGAACGGAAAATCATTGAAATCTTATTGCTTTATGGAAATAAAACCGAAGATTTTGAAGATTTGGTACTAAAGGAAGACGATAATGGCGATTTGGGTTTAAAGCCAGAAATACACCGTGCTAAGGTATTTGAGAAGGTGTTTTTGGATTTACAGGATGATGAAATGCAGTTTTCAAATCCGCATTTTCAAACCTTATATTATACGGTTATTGAAAGGCTTAACCAAGATGCCGAATTTGAGCTAAAGAACTTTGTCAATTCTGTTGACCAAGATATGGCTAATGAAATAACTACCATCCTAATGGATGATGAGCGGTATTCTCTTGATAATTGGAACCGAATGAATATTTATCCAAAAGAGAAACAGCACAGCATTGCCCAACTTGTGAGCGAGACCATTTTAAGTTTAAGATGTTTTTTAATCGATCAAAAGGTAAAAGAGTTTCAGCACGAAACTCTTAAAAATAAAATAGACTCGAATAGAAATGTACTTGAAGAAGTAAAAGACTATTCAAGTCTAAAAATGTTATTATCTAGAAAATTAAATAGGGTATTATGATACCTCCTGGCTTAACTTTGCCTGGTTAACTAAATCTACTAAGTTAGTAACTTTTAATTTTCGCATTAAGCGAGCTTTATATGTACTAACCGTTTTTTCGTTAATATCTAATTCTTTAGAAATTTCCTTGTTCTTTTTACCAATGGTTAACAGCTTTAAAACTTCTGCTTCACGGGTAGAGAGCTTTTTGTAGTAATTTCCACTTTTGCTAGATCTTGTGCCAAAAGCCAATTGTTGGGTTAACTCATTACTTAAATAAATGCCACCATCGTGAACTTTGGTAATGGCTTCACTAATGGTAATAACATTTTCCGATTTATTGATATATCCAGAAGCACCAGCTTTAATGGCGTTAATGGCATAAACTTCTTCGGGTTGCGCACTTAGAATAACAGTTTTTACATCCGGATGATCATTTTTTAAATACCTAAGCAATGTTAAACCATTTAATTTTGGCAAGTCTGCTTCAGTTAAAAGAATGTCTACAGGGTTTTTTTTTAAAAATTCTAAAATGGCTTCGCCATTGTCTACACTTCCAACAACTTTTATGTTGGGAGATGCTGAAAATAGGACTTCTAGTCCCTTTCTCGTAATTGGGTGGTTGTCTGCTATTAATAAATTTATCATAATTGAAAGCTTTTTTAGATAACTACTTGATAGTTGAGAGATAGTTAAGGTTGAGAGTTTAAGCTTAATGTAAATGTACTACTTTTTTGGATAATCTACAACAATTGAGCTAAATCGGTAGGAATTTCGCAAATCGGAATAGGAATCATCTTATGCTTATTGGCGTTGTTAAATCGTTTGTAAATTTTAAACACTTCTTTTTGTCTGCCGGAGAAATCATCTATGGTTTTACCTTGGTCATCCATTTTCATGGCCCATTCTAGTTCAGGATATGACGCTCCTATTTGATCTTCGTCGGTTCTGTCGTCACCCCAAAGGCCGTCGGTTGGTGCTGCATCTATAATTTCTTGGTTTATTCCTAGAAATTTGGCGACTTCATAAACTTCGGTTTTAAGCAAATCGGCTATAGGGCTTAAGTCTACACCTCCATCGCCATATTTAGTGTAGAAACCAACACCAAAATCTTCAACTTTATTACCGGTACCGGCAACCAGTAGGCCTTCTAACGCTGCAAAATAATACAACGAAGTCATTCGTAATCGGGCACGTGTATTAGCTAACGACATAAAACGTTCTTCTTCATTATCAACTGGCGGCAATGAATCTATCAAACTGTCAAAAACAGGTGTTAGGTTAACCTGGGTCATACTTACTTTTTCAAAATTTGATTTTAACCAGTCAATATGATTCAAAGCTCTATTAACTTGCGAAGGGGCTTGGTGAATAGGCATTTCTAAACATAGCAAGTTAAGTCCCGTTTTTGCACAAAGTGTGGATGTAACAGCCGAATCAATACCACCTGAAACCCCAATAACAAAACCATTAACGCCAGCATTTGTAGCATAATCTTTAAGCCAGTTTACAATATAATCTACAACTTTTTCTGTTTGCATTTTTATCAAATTTAATTCTAAGAATAGTACCTTTGCTAACAAAAATAACCCATAAGCTCAATTTATAAAAATTTATGACGTTTAAGTTTTTTATGAAGACTGTTTTATATGTTTTTGCCTTGCTGCTCATAGTAAGTTCCTGTAAAAATGATAGTGGATTAGAGGGCGAAATTGCCAATGTAAATACGGATGTTAAGATTGAACGTTTTGATATGCTCTTTAAAAAAGTGAATGAAGAAAGCTTTCCTAATCTCAAGAAATCTTATCCATTTATGTTTCCTGAAAAGTATACCGATTCGTTTTGGTTGGCCAGAAAAGAAGATAGCCTTCAGATACAATTATTGGAAGAAGTAGTTGATGAATTTGCTGAATTTGAAAACGTCGAGGGAGAAATAGAATCGCTTTTCAACCATATAAAATATTATTTTCCAGAATTTAATCCGCCAAGAATAATTACTGTAACTAATGATGTCGATTACAGAAACAGTATGATTGTTACTGATACTATTGCCTTAATCGCATTAGATTCGTATTTGGGTGGCGACCACAAGTTTTATCAAGGTATTCCTAAGTATGTTCGGGCCAACTTAAGAAAGGAACAAATCGTGGTTGATTTGGCTGATGCCTATGCAGAAAAATTTATTTTTCAACCGAAGAGAAAATCCTTGTTGGACGAAATGATTTACTTTGGAAAACAACTGTATTTTAAAGATGTGGTTATTCCGTTTAAAACCGATGCCGAAAAAATAGCTTATACTAGTTCAGAACTAGAATGGGCGAAATCCAACGAAAGTTATATATGGCGTTATTTTGTGGAGCGCGAACTATTGTTTAGCAACGACACAAAATTACCAAGCCGGTTTATAAACCCTGCGCCTTTCAGTAAGTTTTTCCTAGAAGAAATTGACACCGATTCACCTGGCCGTTTGGGTAGGTACATAGGTTGGCAAATTGTGCGGGCATACATGGAAAATAACAACGTATCGTTAAACGAAATGCTCATAAAAAGCACTGAAGATATTTTTAACAACTCAAAGTTTAAACCTAGAAAATAATGGCTAATATAAAATCGAAAATAGAATTAAACATTGAACTAGACGAAAACCGAGTGCCCGAAAAACTGAAATGGACAGCACAAGATGGCGGAATAACCAACCAAGAAGCCAAAGCCATGATGTTATCTGTTTGGGATTCTAAGACACAAGAATCTTTGCGAATAGATTTATGGACCAAAGATATGCCCGTAGATGAGATGAAAGTGTTTTTCCATCAAACCTTAGTAGCCATGAGTGATACATTTTATCGCGCTACACAAGACGATAAAATGAGTGCCACCATGAAAGATTTTTGCGATTATTTTTCCGAGAAATTGGAGTTGAAAAAGTAAAGAATACTACTTTTTAGCATCTTGTGTTTCCTTTTTAAGGTGGTCTAAATAAAGTATTCCATTTAAATGGTCAATTTCATGCTGAAAGATTACTGACGTAAAATTTCCTACCGTTTCAGATTTATGTTTACCAGCCATGGTGTCGTACTCAATTTTAATGGTTAAAGCGCGGCAGTTTAAAGTGTCAATTCTGTTTGGAATGGATAAGCACCCCTCTCTAGCGGTTTGCTTTTTTTCTGAATACTCTACGATTTCAGGGTTTAAATACACTTCAAAAGGGAAGTTTTCCTTATCAAAACGTTGTACCCAAATAATGTTTTTCGAAATGCCTACTTGTGGTGCTGCAACGCCCACACCCAAACTCATAGAGTCTGTTACGGTGACGTAAAGTCGTTTCACAAAGGTTTTAAGAACTGGGTTTTTTGGATTTGGTTTTATATAGGAACTTTTAGTTCGAAGAAGCAAAGAATCTGTTTTACTGGTGATTTTATAAACCCTCATAGGTTTAAGGCTATCAGAATTCATAATGAGTTTTGTTTCTTCAGAAGAAAACCCTTTTTTCGAAACAGTTTTTGTGCTCGAACAGCCAGCAATTAATAGAAAGGTGAAGATTATAGCTACTCGGTATTTCATCAGAAAAAGTAATTAAAAAAAAATTATAGAGCTACCATTCGTTGATGCGGTTAGAATCCAATTTAATAAAAATAAAGATTAATATTGTAAAAGCCCAAAGCCCAGAACCTCCGTAACTAAACAGAGGCAATGGAATGCCAATAGTGGGTATTAAGCCCATAACCATTCCAATATTTATAAAAAAGTGGATAAAAATGATTGCAGCTACACTGTAGCCATAGACCCTGCTGAATTGTGATTTTTGCAACTCGGCCAAATGGAGTATGCGAAGCAACAACAATACAAATGTTATAACTACCAAGCTGCTTCCTAAAAAACCCCATTCTTCACCAACGGTGCTAAAAATGTAATCGGTGTGTTGCTCGGGAACAAATTTTCCAGTGGTTCTTGTGCCTTCCAAAAAACCTCTGCCTAGAAAACCTCCCGAACTAATCGCTTTTTCTGACTCATTAAGGTTGTAAGCGAATGTTTGTTTCATCCTTTCTAGCTTTACGGGGTCTTTTTCTAGATTTAGCCAAAGACTAATTCGGTCTTGTTGGTGAGGTTGTAAGATATTTTGATAAAAGAACTTTACACCGAACGACATGGCAATGGCAAACACCGAAATAAGAATAGACTGATAGATTCTCAATTTCTTTTTGCTCAAAAAATGGTAGCTTATAACAGCAACAATGGCTATAACAGAAGTAATAATAGCACCGAATTTTAATGCTAAAACCGATAATATAACAGTGGAGATTCCGAAGGTAAGGTAGTATCTTGGTAGCCCTTCTCTGTATAATACGAAGAAAAATGCACCATAAACAATGGTGCTTCCCGTATCATTTTGCAATAGCACCAAAACCGCGGGAATGAGAATGATGACAAAAAGCTGGATTTGGTTTTTTAGAGAATTTATGTTGAAGTTTAAATCGCTAACATATTTAGCGACGGCAAGAGCAGTAGCCATTTTCGCAAACTCACTGGGTTGAATGGTCATGCCCCCAATGGCATACCATGAGGTGGCACCATTTACATTTTTTCCAAATACAAAAAGACCGACCAAAGACAACATGGATGTGAAGTAAATAATACTTGAAAACCGTTCATAAAATTTCGCGTCGATAGCCAGCAACAAAACAATAAGCCCAACAGTCAGAAAAATGAAAATCAGTTGTTTGCCAAAAGGTTGTGAAAAATCAAAATAATCTATGGAAGTTCCTGTGTGTGATGCTGACAGTATATTTAGCCAACCAAAGCCGACCAATAGCAAGAAAAGAATAATGGTAATCCAATCGAATCTGAAATGCCTGTTAGTGTCTCTAACCATTAATTGTTCGTTTCGTTAATTTTTTTCAATTCTCTTTTTAGCTGTTTGTATTCCTGTTCTTCAACTAATTGCATAGTTGTATAGCCATTTATTTTAAATGGTTCGCCAGAATAGGGTTTAGCATATTCATTTTCTAAGCTATGTGTTAAAAGCCATTCTTCCAAATCGGTTCTGGTAATGTAACCCTTAATGTGTTTTTCTATCATTAAACTGGCCACTTTTCCAGCAAACCTACTGCCCCAATAACCGTTTTCAACAAAAACAGCAATGGCGATTTTTGGGTTTTCTTTGGGTGCGAATGCAACAAATATGGAGTGGTCTGTTAGCTGGGTTTTTACGCTATCTATTTTAACAAAATTCTCAACCGTTCCTGTTTTTCCACAGATTTCAATTTCCTTAACTTGTAATGAGGCGGCCGTTCCTTTTTTATATACCTGCAACATACCTTCAATTACAGGATCAAAATGTTTGCTGTCAATGGTTGTCTGCTTGGGTTTTGTAAACTGTTCGGGCAACGTTTCGTTCTCTATGTTTTTTATAATATGAGGTGTATAGTAATAACCCCTATTGGCTATGGCAGCAGCCATATTTGCCAACTGAATGGGAGTTGTAGCCACTTCACCCTGACCAATAGCGTTTGAAATGGTATAGGTTGAATAAAACGTTTTTGGATAAATATTTTTATAATAATCCCGATCGGGAATTCTGCCTTTTTGACCTACGTACAGGTCATTGTTTAAAAATTCACCCAAACCAAAACTTTTGGCATGTTTGCTCCAGGCATCAATGCCGTCGGAAGCATTACCATTTTTGTCTAATATTTTACGGTATGTTGTTGCAAAATAAGCGTTGCAGGATCTTTGGATACCTGATATTAAATTATTTCTTGTGCCATAATTACAGTGGCATTTCATAATTCGGTTGCCATAGCGGTAGCCTTTGTAGCAGGTAACGGATTCTTCAGGGGTAATGACGCCCTCTTGTAAAGCGATTAAGGCATTCATTAGTTTAAACGGCGAACCCGGCTCGTAAACGCCTTGCAGACTTCGGTTAAAAAGTGGTTTGGCAATAGAATCGTTGTAAAGTTTGGTAAAGTTTTTTGAGCGTTCGCGCCCTACCAAAATATTAGGGTCGTAAGTTGGTGCCGCAACCATGGCCAAAATTTCACCGGATGAAGGTTCAATGGCTATTACGCCCCCACGCTTATTTTTCATTAACAGTTCGCCATAGGCTTGTAGTTGGGCGTCAATGGTGATGGTGATGTCTTTTCCAGGCACAGGAATAGTGTCGAATTTACCGTCTTTATAAGGTCCAATATTTCTGTTAAAACGGTCCTTCTGAATGAACTTTTTGCCCTTTGTGCCTCGCAATGTCTTTTCGTACGAAGCTTCAACACCTTGCTTTCCAATTAAATCGCCCATACGGTAGTAAGGGTCTCTACTTATTATCCGGTTGTTTACTTCACCTATGTCGCCCAAAACATTAGCGCCAATGGAAGTGGTGTAGTGCCTTAAAGAACGTTTTTGAATATAAAATCCTTTAAACTTTCGCATTTTTTCCTGTAAAACGGCATAGTCTTCTTTGGATAAATGAGAAACAAAAACCGATTCTAAACGAGGCGAGTAGTTATAGGCTCTTTCATATTTCTTAATGAAATCTTTTTTTTCAATTTTTAAAAGTCTGCAGAATTCCAAGGTATCCAAAGATTCTACTTCCCGTGGAATAACCATCACATCGTACGATGGTTGGTTAGATACCAAAAGCTCGCCATTGCGGTCGTAAACAAAACCACGTTTGGGTAGATCAAACACCTTTCTAATGGCATTATCGTCATACAAACTTTGGGTGTTGGTAGTGTAAACCTGCAAATAAAAAAGCCTTGAAATAAATAGGAGGCCTACGGCAATTACCGAAATAAAAAGTAATAATTGTCTCATTTCGCTTTTCTACTAAAGATAATGGTTACTATCACACTTAATAAGATAGTAAATATAATAGAGAATAACGTTTTTTGTAGCACTAAAAGTATTTCCGAAACACTAAAAATTTCTAAAGAAAATAGCACAAAATGGTGTAAAACGGTTAGGAGTGTAAAATAGGTGAGTTTTGAACCAAAATCTATAGTGTTGAACTTAACGTTTTGGTGTTCGTAAACGGTTCCGAAAGATGACTTTAATATCATAGGGCGTAAATAGGCGATAAATACTGAAGCGCCAGCATGTATACCTCCGGTGTCAAGAAATAAATCAATAATTAACCCTAATAAAAATGCCAATAACAAGAGGATAATGCGATTGTGCTTTATGGGAAAAAGAGCTATAAAAAGTATATAGATATACGGATTAATATAGCCCATAAAATTAATATGGTTCAATATTAAAACCTGCACAATAACCAAGGTTATAAAACGGACGGTATGAATTGAAAGTAGGTTGTTCATTTAATTATCATCGTCCAATAGTTGGTTGATTTCCTTTCGGTTTACATTTTCAATTATATAAACATGTTCCAAGTTGGTCATGTCGTTAAACAGTTTTACATTGAGTTCATAAAAATTTTGGTCATTATCTAATTGAAAATCATCAACGGTACCTATGGGAATTCCTTTAGGGAAAATTGAACTTATTCCAGAAGTAATGATCGTGTCGCCTTTTGATACTGGGGCGATTTTTTGAATATCAATTAATTGAGCATGTGAAGGGGCTTTCCCGTTCCATACTAAAGAGCCATAATGATTGGTTTTTTTCAGTTGGGCACTAATTTTTATGGTTGAATTTAAAATTGATATTACCGTACTGTATCCACGACTGGTTTTGTCAACGATACCCACTATGCCTTTTGAAGAAATAACACCAAAATCCTGTTTAATACTATCTTTTTTTCCTTTATTTATTGTTAAATAGTTATCGGTTAGCGAGTAACTATTTTTTATAATATTAGCTGTATAAAATCGATAGGCTTTGTTAAAAGTTACACTGTCAATGTAAGTGGAGTCGGTTTCTATTACAGAATTTTGAAGTAGTGCTCTAAGTTTTCTGTTTTCTTCTGCCAGTATTTCATTTTGAGATTTTAAATTGAAATAACTGCTGATGTTATTGACGGAATTATAAACACCTCCCGTTAAAAAATTAGCAGAATTGATAAATTTACTGGTGTGATACGAATGTGACTGTATGGTAAACAACAACGAAATAGAAAAGAGCAACAAGAACAACAAAAAGTTTTTGTTCTTTATTATAAAATTAATAATCTGTTGCATGGGTGTTCGCCTATTTTACGCTTACTTTATCAATACGCTTTTGTATTTAGGTAAATTTTTAAGGGTGATGCCTGTACCTCTTACAACGGCACGCAAAGGGTCTTCGGCAATGTAAACGGGCAAGTCTGTTTTTTGTGATAAACGTTTATCTAAGCCGCGTAACATCGAACCACCACCGGCCAAATAGATACCAGTATTGTAAATATCGGCGGCCAATTCTGGAGGGGTTTGCGAAAGGGTCTCCATAACGGCGTCTTCAATTCGCAGAATAGACTTATCTAATGCTTTAGCAATTTCACGGTATGAAATTGAAACCTGTTTTGGTTTTCCAGTTAATAAATCACGCCCTTGAACACTCATATCTTCAGGTGGCAATTCCAGATCTTCGGTAGCGGCACCTATTTGGATTTTTATTTTTTCAGCTGTACGCTCACCAACATAAAGATTGTGTTGCGTACGCATGTAATAAACAATATCGTTAGTAAATACATCACCGGCAATTTTAACTGATTTATCGCAAACAATTCCGCCAAGAGCGATAACAGCAATTTCAGTGGTACCACCACCTATATCAACGACCATATTCCCTTTAGGCTGCATGATGTCAACCCCAATACCAATTGCCGCAGCCATAGGTTCGTGTATTAAATATACTTCTTTTCCATTTACACGTTCAGCACTTTCTTTTACAGCGCGCATTTCCACTTCGGTAATTCCTGATGGAATACAGATAACCATACGCAGTGCAGGAGTGAAAAACTTCTTTTTTAATGCTGGTATGTTTTTAATGAACATACTTATCATTTGTTCCGAAGCATCAAAGTCGGCAATCACGCCATCTTTTAACGGACGAATGGTTTTTATGTTTTCATGGGTTTTACCCTGCATTAAACTAGCTTGTTGACCAACGGCAATTATTTTGCCAGAAATTCTATCTCGTGCTACTATTGAAGGGGCGTCAACAACAACTTTGTCGTTGTGAATAATAAGTGTATTTGCAGTACCTAAATCTATTGCAATTTCTTCTGTTAAGAAATCAAAAAATCCCATGCGCTATTAAAAGTTGTTTATGGTTAAAAAACGAATCTCGTAAAAGTAATAAAAGTTAATAAATATATGAGTTTTAAAAGGTTCAAATTGATTTTTAAAACAAAGCATACGATACTTATACGCTATTAGTCGATTTTTGGACGATTATAATTAAAATACTCGCCCCAATTATGTTAGTTTTAGTGCTTAAAATGACGTGTGCCTGTCATGACCATTGCTACGTTGTTTTCATTGCAATAATCAATACTCAATTGGTCTTTAATAGATCCGCCTGGTTGGATTACAGCTGAAATACCCGCATTATTTGCAATCTCTACGCAGTCTGGAAATGGGAAAAACGCATCGCTTGCCATGACGGCTCCTTCTAATTCAAACTCGAAGGACTTCGCTTTGTGGATGGCTTGTTGCAGCGCATCAACACGACTAGTTTGACCAGTTCCACTGGCACATAATTGCTTGTTTTTAGCTAATACAATAGTGTTTGATTTTGTGTGCTTGCAAATTTTAGAAGCAAATAATAAATCTTCTACTTGAGCATCCGTTGGTGCTGTGTTTGTAACAGTTTTTAAATCCTCAACTTTATCGGTGATATTATTTCTGTCTTGAACCAAAACCCCATTTAAACAACTTCTAACGTTAGTTTTAGGCATATCAACATCATGTATTTCCAATAAAATTCTATTCTTTTTGCCTTTCAACAATTCTAATGCATCAGAGGTGAAAGAAGGTGCAATAACCACCTCGCAGAACAACTTGTGTATTTCTTCGGCAGTAGCCAAATCAATTTCGGTATTGCTGATTAAAACACCGCCAAAAGCAGAAACAGGGTCGCCAGCTAAAGCATCAACATAAGCTTGGTGCAAATTGTTTCGTTGGGCTAGGCCACAAGCATTGTTATGTTTTAAAATGGCAAATGTTGGAGCATCGTTTTTAAATTCCAACATTAAATTTACTGCAGCATCAACATCTAAAAGATTGTTGTAACTCAACTCTTTTCCATGTAGTTTGGTAAACAACTCATCAAAATTCCCAAAGAAAAATCCTTTTTGGTGTGGGTTTTCGCCATAACGCAATACTTTTCCGTTGGTTTCGCTAATTTTTAAGACGGCTTCATCATGGTTTTGGTTGAAGTAGTTGAAAATGGCTGTATCGTAATGCGATGATACATTAAACGCTTTTCCGGCAAAACGTTTTCTGTCTTCTTCTGAAATGGAACCATTATTTGCTGAAATCAATTCCAAAAATTCGGCATAATCATCAACCGAAGAGACACAAATAACGTCGGCATAATTTTTTGCTGCAGCACGTATTAGCGAAATGCCTCCAATATCTATTTTTTCAATAATGTCTTGATTGCTGGCTCCCGAAGCTACGGTTTTTTCGAATGGGTATAAATCTACAATCACCACATCAATTTGCGGGATTTCATATTCAGCCAATTCGGCCACATCGCCATCATGATTCTGACGGTTTAAAATTCCACCAAACACTTTAGGGTGTAATGTTTTTACACGTCCGCCAAGAATGGAAGGGTATGAGGTTACATCTTCGACGGGAACAACATTAACGCCTAAATCGTTAATAAATTTTTCGGTACCACCGGTAGAATAAATGGTAACGCCTTGTTTGTCTAATTCTTTTACGATCGGCTCTAGGCCATCTTTACTGAATACAGATATTAATGCCGACTTAATGGTTTTTTCGTTGCTCATTGCTGATAAATATGTATTAATTTTTGCCGTTTGAGAGGGGTCTCCCTAAAATTATAAATAAGTGCAAAAATACTTATTTCCTTTAAAAAATGAACTATGAGTTATTGGAAAACAGCGTGATTTTTCAACTAATAAATGAAGTTGTTAACACATTAGGTGAAAATTAAATATCCGAGGTAGATTAATGTTTGTTGTTTGTGATAATAATTACTCTAAAATACATGCCACTTCTTTGCAAACAAACTCCAAGAAACGCTCGTCGGCTTCTGTAAATGGGTCCGGCGTATTCGAGTCAATATCAATCTGGCCTATGTTTTCGTTATTTACGAAAATAGGAATAACAATTTCAGCTTTAACGGTTATACTGCAAGCAATATAGTTGTCTTGAGCAGACACGTCTGGTACTACAAAATTCTGGTTGCTCAAGGCTACTTGTCCGCAAATGCCCTTGCCGAAGGGAATAATAGTGTGGTCTGTAGGTTCGCCAACATATGGTCCGAGTTTTAATTCGTCTTTAGCACCGTTTTTAAAATAAAATCCAACCCAATTGTAGTGCTCAATATGTTTTTCAAGCAATTCGCAAATACTCAAAAGGCGTTGGTCAACTGTTTTGCTACTATTTGAAACAATTGTTTTTACTTGAGGTTTTAACTGTTCGAAAATCATAAAGTGAAAAGTTTTGGTAAAAGTATTTAAAAAGGTGTAATTTCGGTGTTCAGTTTATTCAATTTTTTGCGAGCGCTTTTTATAAAATACAAATCGGTTATAAGATTTATCCTAACGTTTTTGTTGGTTTATGTGGTGCTGTCTTTTAGTTATAAATTGTATTTGCAGTTTTCCGGTGGCTCAAAATTCTATCCGGATTATATGACGCTTTTGGTAGCAAAACAAAGTGAAGTTTTACTAGATTCCTTTGGCTATAATACTGAGGTTTTGCCCCATCCTGATGAACCTTCTATGAAAGTGATTGTTAACGGACAATATTTAGCCCGTGTTGTTGAAGGATGCAATGCTGTTAGTGTTATTATTTTGTTCATATCATTTATTGTTGCTTTCGCCGGTAAATGGAAAACTACTTTTTTCTTTATTCTATCAGGAAGCGTTTTAATTTACTCTGTGAATTTGTTGCGTATTGTTTTTTTGACAATAGGTTTGTACCATTATCCTAAATATGGAGATGTACTGCACACCGTAATTTTTCCAGCTATTATTTATGGTATGGTGTTTTTTCTTTGGATTTTTTGGGTGAATCGGTTTTCAAAATTAAAAAGGAAACATGGGTAAAGTTTCAAAATACATATGGCTATCTGGATTGTTTTTTTTATTGATGTTAATTCGGTTTTTTGAGGATTCCTTGTTTTACGACCCTTACTTAACATTCTTTCAAAATGATTATTTATACATTGATAGCCCAAGACGTGAAGTAGCCAAATTGGTAGCCTTTACAACTTTAAGGTATGTGCTAAATACGGTTATTTCGATGGGTATTTTATATGTTTTTTTTAAGGATAAAAGCATCGTCAAGTTTTCGGCCATTATTTATACAATGGCTTTTGTGGTGTTGATGCTTTTCTATTTATATTTTGTGGTTAATCCGAGGCAAGAGGATTATTATTTGTTTTTTAATATCCGAAGGTTCTTGATTCAACCAATCATACTAATTCTATTATTACCCGCTTTTTATTACCATAGGCTGAAACAATAGAATGTTAATCAAATTGTAAAAACGGTTTATGTGAAACGGGTTTTTTGTAAATTTGTATTGTGATTAAACAAATAGCACATAAAAGTTTTTCGGTTGCATTAGCACTGTTGGTGTTAATTTCTACTATGTCTTTTGCCATTGAAAAGCATTATTGTGGAGATACTTTAGTGGATGCTGCAATATTTTCAAGTGCCAAAGGTTGTGGCATGGAAATGTCTAAAACCGAAACAGGTATCAAGAAAAATAACTGCTGTAAAGATGAAGTTGAGGTTGTAAAAGGTCAAGATGACTTAAAAATCAACTCTTTTGAGGAATTGAAGTTTCAGCAACAACTGTATTTTACTGCTTTTGCCTACGTTTATAAAAACCTTTTTGAAAGTTTACCAAAACAAATAACTCCTCTTAAAGATTATTCCCCTCCCAATTTGGTCACCGACATACAGGTTCTAGACCAAGTTTTTATAATTTGATTTTTTGTTATACCTGCGAGTGTGGCAATCTACTATTTTATTGACGATGAATTTAAAATCGTAAAATCAAATTATTATTAAATCATGAAACATACATATAAAATTACAGGAATGACCTGTAATGGTTGTCGTTCGCACGTTGAGAATGCCCTCAATGAAGTTGATGGCGTTGTTAATGCACATGTCGATTTAGAAAAAGCCGAAGCTTCAATTGAAATGGATAAGCATATTGCTATTGAAACGTTTCAAAATGTTCTGGGCAATCATTATGGCATTCATCTTCACGGGGAAGCGTATCGTCATGTTGAACATAAAAAAGAAAAACAAGGTGAGGGTACAGGTGTATTTTATTGCCCAATGCGTTGCGAAGGTAATAAAATATACGATAAACCGGGTGACTGTCCTGTTTGTGGGATGGATTTGGTTGAAGAAATGAGCACATCAGATTCTGTTGATTCAGCCCATTCCAAAACCTATAAAAAACTCCTTAAAAAATTCTGGATTTCGGTGGCTTTTACATTGCCTATTTTTTTAATCGCCATGTCCGAAATGATTCCCAAAAACCCGTTTTATGGCATTTTAGACTTAAAATATTGGAATTACATCCAGTTCGGATTATCACTCCCAGTAGTGTTCTACACTACTTGGATGTTTTTTGAGCGCGCTTATAAATCCATAAAAACATTGCGTTTAAACATGTTCACGCTCATAGGAATGGGGGCAGGTGTGGCATGGTTGTTTAGTGTTTTTGGGATGCTGTTTCCAGATATTTTGCCCAACCAGTTTAAATCTGAAACAGGAACCGTTCATGTTTATTTTGAGGCAGCAACCGTTATTTTAACCCTAGTTTTACTGGGGCAATTGTTAGAGGCGAAAGCACACAGCAAAACAAATTCAGCAGTAAAAGAACTACTCAAATTAGCACCCAATAAAGCGATTATTGTTGTTGATGGTGAAGAACAAGAGATATCGATTGATGATATAAAAATGGGCGATATATTACGCGTTAAACCTGGTGATAAAATACCGGTGGATGGTGTTATTTCGGAAGGTAATAGTTCGATAGATGAGTCTATGATTACGGGTGAGCCCATTCCTGTTTCAAAACGAATTGAAGATAAAGTTAGCGCTGGAACTGTAAACGGTAAACAATCGTTTTTAATGAAGGCCGAAAATGTGGGTGAAGATACTTTGCTGTCGCAAATTGTGAAAATGGTTAATGATGCTAGCAAAAGTAAAGCGCCTATTCAAAAATTGGCCGATAGAATATCTGGATATTTTGTGCCAATTGTAGTACTCATATCTGTTATCACATTTGTGATTTGGAAATTTTTTGGTCCAGAACCGTCATATGTTTATGCCTTGGTAAATGCCATTGCAGTGCTAATTATTGCCTGTCCGTGTGCGTTGGGATTGGCAACCCCCATGTCTGTTATGGTTGGTGTTGGCAAAGGTGCAAAATCTGGTGTGCTGATAAAAAATGCCGAAGCTCTTGAAAATTTCAACAAAATAGATGCTCTAATAATAGATAAGACAGGAACGATAACCGAAGGAAAACCTTCAGTTGAAGCAGTAAAAAGCGTTCATAAAGATTTCGACGAGAACAAAGTACTTCAATACATTGTTTCCTTGAATAAATTGAGTGAGCATCCCATTGCCGATGCCACGGTTAAATATGGAAAGGAAAACGGTGCTAAAACTTTAGAAACTAAAGAATTCAGTTCCATAACAGGGAAAGGCGTTAGCGGAAAAGTTGAGGACAAAGATGTTTTGCTTGGTAATGAAAAACTCCTTGTAGATTCAAATATCTCAATTTCACAAAACATTAAAGATGAAATTTATAAACAGCAAAAAACTGGCAAAACCGTACCCATTCTTGCTATAAATAATGAGGTGGTCGGTTATGTGGTTATTGCTGATAAAATTAAGGAAAGCAGTAAAAAGGCCATTTCAAAACTACAAGAAAAAGGCATTGAAGTGGTAATGCTTACGGGTGATAATAGCGATACGGCAAAAGCTGTAGCGGAAGAAATAGGATTATCCAATTTTAAAGCTGAAATCCTTCCGGAAGGGAAACTGGAAGAAGTTGAGAAACTTCAAAATGAAGGAAAAATGGTAGCTATGGCGGGTGATGGTATCAATGATGCGCCAGCATTGGCAAAAAGCGATATAGGAATTGCCATGGGAACCGGTACAGATGTAGCTATCGAAAGCGCCCAAATCACCTTAGTTAAAGGTGATTTACATGGTATTGTAAAAGCATATAATTTAAGCGAAAAAGTAATGAAGAATATCAAACAGAATTTATTCTTCGCTCTTTTTTACAATAGCATTGGCGTGCCAGTTGCTGCTGGAATTTTATTTCCGTTTTTCGGCATTTTATTATCTCCCATGATTGCGGCGGCGGCTATGAGTTTTAGCTCTGTTTCGGTAATCGCAAATGCTCTAAGATTAAAAAATATCAATATTGATTAACAAATGAAAAACCTACTATATATAATCATAATGCTTCCTGCTGTACTTTTTTCACAAGAGAAAATCACGGGCATGATTATGGAAGCTAACGACAAAAACCAACATATTGGTTTACCGGGAGCCAATGTATATTGGTTAAATACAGAAGTTGGAACTGTTACGGATATTGATGGTAAATTCAATCTTAGGTACAAAAAAGAATATTCAAAGTTGGTAATTAGTTATGTGGGCTTTAAAACCGATACATTAACTATTAAAGAACCTAAAATGGTGCACCATTGGTTGCAACCAATCGATAATTTAGATGAAGTTACCGTAACGTCGAGAAAGCAGGCTACGGCTAAGTCGTATCTAAAGGCGGAAAATACGTTTACAGTGAGTAGTGACGAATTGTTAAAAGCCGCTTGCTGTAACCTATCTGAAAGTTTTGAAACCAACCCGTCCATTGATGTTAATTTTGCCGATGCCGTTACCGGAACGCGACAAATAAAAATGTTGGGGCTCACTAGTCCGTATATTTTGATTGCTACCGAAAATATTCCAACGGTTCGTGGGGCGTCACAAGCCTTTGGTTTGAGTTTTATACCGGGTACTTGGGTAGAAAGTATTCAAATTACCAAAGGGGCAGGAAGTGTGGTGAATGGCTACGAAAGTATTGCAGGGCAAATAAATGCAGAGTTGGTAAAACCGGCAACCGATAATAAATTATTTGTTAATCTTTACGGTGCATCAAGTGAGCGATTAGAGCTGAATGCGCATGTTAACGCTAAAGTGGGCAACAGGTGGCACACTGGTTTGTATTTACATGGAAATACTCATAATAAAAAGCACGATGTCAATAATGATGGGTTTATGGATATGCCATTGTACGACCAAATTAATGTGATGAACCGCTGGCAATATTCCGATTTAGAAAAGGGCTTCGTAAGTTTTATTAATTTGAAAATTTTGAATGATGAAAAACAAACAGGGCAATTGAATTTTAACCCGGACACTGATAAATTAACCACCAATGCCTGGGGAAGTGAAATTGACACAAAACGTTACGAGATTTCGGCAAAGTTTGGTTATGTAAATCCAGAAGTTCCTTGGCAAAGTATAGGGGTGCAAACAGCGTTTAGTAGTCATAAACAAGATTCTTATTTTGGGCTAAATCAATATGATATTATGCACAATAGTTTGTATGCCAATGCTATTTATAATTCCATAATTAGTGATTCTAGGCATAAAATAAAAACAGGAATAAGTTACACGTACGACCGTTATGATGAAATGCTAGCCGTACAAAACTTAGATTCGGATTATGAAAGAACCGAAAATTCAGTAGGTGCTTTTTTCGAATATAACTTTGATGATTTGAATAAGTTGAATTTAACCGCAGGAGCTCGTATAGATCATCATAATTTAATGGGCACTTTTGTTACTCCCAGGTTTCATGCGCGTTATACGCCTTGGGAAAAGTCTGCTTTACGGGTGTCATTTGGTAGAGGAAAGCGCAGTGCCAATATCTTTGCCGAAAACCAAAATATGTTTTCAACCTCAAGAGCCATTAATATTATTAGTTCTTCCCCTACGGGTAGGCTAGGAGGGGCTATTTATGGTTTAGATCCAGAAATAGCTTGGAATTATGGTTTGTCGTACCTGCAAGGCTTCAATCTTTTTGGGAGAAAAGCCGACTTGACTTTAGATTACTACAAAACCGATTTTAAAAATCAAGTTATTATAGATTATGAAAACCCTCAAGAAGTTAACTTTTATAATTTGGATGGAAAAAGCTATGCCAATAGTTTTCAAGCTGAAATGAACTACAATGCTTTTGATTATTTTGATTTAAGGTTGGCATACAAATATTATGAAGTGAAAACCCAGTATAATTCTGGTAAACTAGAAAAATCATTAGTGCCAAGGCACCGGGTTTTTGCAAATGCGGGGTACGAAACACCAATTAAAAATAATAGTAACTGGAAGTTTGATGCGACATTTAATTGGCTGGGTTCACAGCGGTTTTCGTCTACGTTGGCTAGTCCTATGCAGTATCAATTACCAGAAAGAACTTCTGCCTTAACGACCTTAAATGCGCAGGTAACTAAAGTGTTCTCTCCAAGATTTGAATTATATTTGGGAGGAGAAAACATTACAAATGTTAGGCAACCGAATCCAATTGTTGGAGCAAACGACCCATTTGGCGCAAATTTTGATACTACTTTTGTATACGGTCCTATTTTTGGTAGTATGTATTATGCAGGGCTAAGATTTAAAATATAATAGAAAATGAACCGTCATTACGAGGAGGACGAAAGCGACGTAGTAATCTCATGAATTTGAACTTAAATTTAAAAGATTGTCACGATTTCTTAAAATCTCGCAATGATAGCTAAAAATTAAGTAATGAAAAAAATACTAGTAATAACGTTAATGCTAATAACAACAACCGCATTTGCTCAAAACAAAAACGCCCAAACCATTTTAGAAGTTGATGGTATCTGTATGATGTGTAAATCCAGAATTGAAAAAGCATGTTTAAGTACAAAAGGTGTGAAAAGTGCCAATTGGAATGTGGAAACCCATGAGCTTAAAGTGTATTTTGATGAACGTAAAACCAATTTAGATACCATAAAATCTAAAATTCTTGGCGCTGGCCACGACTTAAAGGAGTTAAAGGCTACTGATGAGGCTTATGCAACCGTTCACCCCTGTTGCAGGTATCGCGATGTTGGTGTAGTTGATGATCATAAAGGTGAAGAAAGAATTGAAGACTAATGCTAAAAGGCCCAAACATTTAAGTTTGGGCCTTTTATTTTACAATAAGTTAACTAATTTTCTGCTCGGTCAATTTAAGTAAGAAATGAATCAAAACAACAAATTGAGAGAAGTTGCAGGCCTATTTTTTAAATTGGGTTGTATCGCTTTTGGTGGCCCAGCAGCTCATATCGCCATGATGGAAGATGAAGTGGTTAAAAAAAGAAAGTGGATAACCCAAGAACATTTTCTTGACCTTATTGGAGCGACAAACCTTATCCCAGGACCTAATTCTACTGAGATGACCATGCATTGTGGTTATGAGCGTGCCGGGTGGAAAGGGCTTTTTGTTGCAGGGATTTGTTTTATTTTTCCAGCCGTTGTTATCACCGCCGTTTTTTCGTGGCTGTATCAAGAATACGGTCAGCTGCCCAAAGTAGAGCCTTTTATTTATGGTATAAAACCTGCTGTTATAGCCATTATTTTTATGGCAGCTTTTAGACTGGGAAAAAAGGCGGTTAAAAATACCCAACTTATTGTTTTGGGGCTCTTAGCTGTAGTAGCCTGTTTGTTTGGGCTAAATGAAATTATAGTACTGTTGGGTTGTGGTGTCTTTGGGTTGCTGCTTTATTTTTTCAGTAAAAAGGCAACTACATTAAATAGCATAATTCCACTTATATTTTTACAAACCCAAACCACAATGTCAATTAGTGCAATTAAAATATTTCTAACTTTTTTAAAGGTTGGCGCTATACTATACGGAAGTGGTTATGTGCTGTTTGCTTTTTTAGATGCTGAATTAGTCGGAAACGGTTGGCTAACACGTCAAGCTCTAATTGATGCCGTGGCTGTTGGGCAAATTACACCAGGTCCTGTTTTGTCTACAGCAACTTTTATTGGATGGCAAATGAATGGGGTAACAGGAGCGCTCGCAGCTACTCTTGGTATCTTTTTACCATCATTCCTTTTTGTACTTCTTTTGAATCCATTGATTCCTAAAATGCGAAAATCACCGATAATTGGGGCTGTTTTAGACGCGGTAAATGTTGCAGCCGTAGCATTAATTATTGCGGTGTGTATCGAAATGGGGAGGGAAACCTTAACCGATTGGCGCACCATCATAATCGCTGTTATCAGTTTAATACTTGTGTTCACTTTAAAAAAAGTAAATAGTGCTTTTATTGTTTTGGGTAGTGCATTGGTGGGTTATGTGCTCAGTTTTTTATGAGTTCAATATATAAACAGTTTAAAAAATAACTTTAAAAATACTTGAATCGTTGTCTTTTGTCAATTTAATAATATATAAACCTTTTAAGGCTAGCGATATTTGGTTTAGGTTATTTTGCAACTCTTCTTTGTGGATTAATCGACCGTTTAAATCATAAATAGATGTTGTAGTCTGCGGTTGGGTTTTAATCATTAAAAGTTTACCGCTTGTCCAAACTCTACTTATCATGTTTGTCTTTTTATTAATGCTAAGCGGTTCTTCAGAAATTTTTCCAATACCACTATATGTTGATACTATTGAGGGAACATTGGTTGTCGCTATCAATATATTCGAATAATCATATAAATTTGAAGGAGTGAAATTACAGTCCCTATTAAACTCTTCGCTTTCACTTAACGGGTCAGATTTACCGCCATTAATATTGGAAATTCCAGCGGGCAATCTGCTGCAGTTTTCAAAAATATTGTCGATTAATATACCTTGGCCATTTTCCGAAATTTTTCCGAAGACAGGTTTTTTGGAATTCTTAAAATAGTTTTGCTCAATGTAAGCATTGGTATTTATACGCAGATTAACTCCATCTCCAGGGCAATCTGTCATATAATTATTAAAATAATGATGCTGCCCATATCTTAATAAAGGTAGGCGCGAACCATCAATTCTTGCAAAATAGTTATGGTGAAAGGTAATGGTACGATTGTAAATGTCGCTGTTGCCGCTTCCTGAAAGTAAAGCTTTTGAATGGTCATGAAAGTAATTCCATGAAATAGTTAGGTTTTGGGTGTTGTTTTTATTGTCCACCAGTCCGTCGTATCGGTCTTTGTTATCAATGTTTTCGTTGTAGAATTCACAATGATCAATCCAGATATGCTGACTGATACGCTGCGGTTCGGGAATGCTTTCTTTGTCTGCCTGAATGCCAATGCAATCGGGGTCACCTAGAGTGGTTACACCATCCGTGTCCAATATTTTGTATTCGCCGTCGCGAGTGGCAGGTACGTGTTTCATCGTAAATTTTATATTTCTGATGATAATATTCGATTGACATTGAATAACCAACCCTATTCGGTTAAAGAAGGCTTGGTCGGCAATACCAATAAGTGTTTTATTAGACCCAACCCTTAATATGTCTCCAAATGTGGTTTCAATAGCGCCTGGAGCATCACTGGCAACAAGGCCTCCATCGGCATCCACCCATGTTTGAACTCCAGTATTAAACTCCTTATCAATTCTTATAACGTAAGGGGTCGTGGCATTTTCAACATATTGTTTTAGTTCTTGAAGCGTAGTTGGGGTTACAATTTGTCCGCCCGCGCCACCATTAGTTCCGCCGCCCAATGTAGCAAAGCCTGTCATGCTGAAATCTGGGGCTTGACCAAAAATTTGCATCGAAGTCAATAGAATAAAAACGAAAAACTTAATGGAAGGAGCCTTTGTTATGGTCATCGTATTAATAGATTAGAAATTTCACCTAGTAAAGATAGCGCTAAAAAAACTTCAATTGGTGTCCTTTCAAATACAATTTTGGTAGAAAATTAATCCTTATCGAAACGTGCTCCAATAGAAATATTATTTTAATCTGTATTTTGGTTTTTGAAAATAGGTAAAAGATGTATATTTTTTGCAAATGGTTGCCTATGGGGATTGTTTTTTTGAATTTAGTTAAATTTTTCCCAATGGAATGATAACGGATTTAACTTCTCACTACCTTTAGTGTGTTCTTTTTAAATTAAGAAACTATGGGACAATTAAAGTCTAAAAGTAAGTCTTCTTTGCCAAAACAAGCGATAAAGAAGACAACACAGGCTCCTGCTAAAAAGAAGTAGTTTGTGTGTTAGGTTTGTTTAGAATAAACCGCATTTATGAAAGAGAAAAACTTGTAGCCACCTTCAAAAAAGGTGGTTTTTTAGTTTAGGGGATTATAAAAAAAGCTTTCTATTTTAAGAGAAGTTTTTTTATAAATTGACTACCATGGCTTTTGACTACATCATGCTTGGTATACCGCTACCCATGCCAACTTGCATAGCAGTATAATATTTTATGGGTAAATCGTTTAAAAAGATAATTTTATAATTAATTAGTCTGTAAAATTTGTGCGAGTCGTTATGAAATCTGTATTAAAGTTATTAGGTAGCTTTAAAATCCCATAATTTTTTGCACTATTATATTAATTATTTGATCAAAATTTGGTCAGAAATTGGTGAAATTAACTTACATTTAAATTTCAATTAAAAATTTATAGTTTATTATGAAGTATTTTATACCTAAAATTAAGTGTTTTTTGTTGGTTTTTGCTGTAGTATTGACTGCATCTTGTTCTCCTGAGGATGGCGCTGATGGCGTACAAGGTCCTGCTGGTCCTGCTGGTCAAGACGGTATCGATGGCGTTGACGGTATCGATGGAAACGCTAATGTTATTTCAGTGGTACTTGAAGATGTAGCTCTTGTTTTTGGCTCTAATGAAATTTCAATTGCAGAGCTTACGGCAGATATAGCTAGCAACGGTTTTGTTCAGGGTTATATTGCAGACCAAACGGCTAATCAATGGTATACTTTGCCCCTTGCTGATTATAAACCAGTAGAGGCTCTAATATTTGATGAGGGTGGAAATCAAACAGGAACGGAAATAGCTGCCGCTTCTGCTATCTTGTTACATATTGAGGCTGTGGGGTCAGGAAAAGTGATTTTGTATTCTTTATTTGAGGGAACTGTTGATTTAAGATTTGCATTAGTTGAAGCTAGCACCCCTTAATGTTTTATGTTTTCTTAATAGGAACAGAATAAAAAATTTTAAGTGAGTTAATATGAAATATTGGCTCACTTTTTTATATAACCTTTAATGATATTATAGAGTTATTTAATTCTGTAATAAAAAAAACATCTTTTTTTTTACTGTTATAACATATATCATTGGATGTAGTTACAAAAGCATTTTATAAAAAATAAGCGCTTCCATTAATGGAAGCGCTTATTTTTATTTTTCACCTACTCTAAGGGTAAGTAATTACATCATGCCTGGCATACCGCCACCCATGCCACCTGGCATAGCAGGAGCATCTTCTTTAATATCGATTAAAGCACACTCTGTAGTTAAAATCATTCCAGCAACCGATGCTGCATTTTCCAATGCAATACGTGTTACTTTTTTAGGGTCTATGATACCTGCTTTTAGCATATCAACATATTGCTCAGATTTGGCATCATAACCAAAATCTTTTTTGCCTTCAAGCACTTTGTTGATAACAACACTTCCTTCTCCACCAGCGTTTTCAACTATAGTACGTAAAGGAGCTTCAATGGCTTTGTTCACGATTTGAACACCTGTTGTTTCATCAAGGTTTTCAGTTGTGATTTTTTCCAATACGGCTTTAGCTCTCACTAAGGCTACACCTCCACCGGCAACAATACCTTCTTCAACGGCAGCACGCGTAGCGTGTAAAGCATCGTCAACTCGATCTTTCTTCTCTTTCATTTCAACTTCAGAAGCAGCACCAACATAAAGAACAGCAACACCGCCAGCTAATTTAGCCAAACGCTCTTGAAGTTTTTCTTTATCGTAATCGCTAGTAGTCGTTTCAATTTGAGCTTTTATTTGGTTTACTCTCGCTTTAATAGCTTCAGCATCACCAGAACCGTTCACGATAGTTGTATTGTCTTTATCAACCGTTACGGTCTCAGCGGTACCTAACATGCTTAAATCGGCATTTTCAAGAGTAAATCCTCTTTCTTCAGAAATTACAGTTCCGCCAGTTAAGATAGCAATATCTTCAAGCATAGCTTTACGTCTGTCACCAAAACCAGGTGCTTTTACAGCGGCAATTTTCAATCCGCCACGTAATTTGTTTACTACCAAAGTAGCTAGAGCTTGACCATCAACATCTTCTGCGATAATTAATAAAGGACGGCCAGATTGTGCCACAGGCTCTAGAATAGGAAGGATTTCCTGTAAATTAGAAATCTTTTTATCGAATAATAAAATGTATGGATTTTCTAAATCGGCAATCATTTTATCAGAATCAGTTACGAAATAAGGTGATAAATAACCTCTGTCGAACTGCATACCTTCAACTACATCAACATAAGTGTCCAAACCTTTAGCTTCTTCAACGGTAATAACACCTTCTTTACCTACTTTTTCGAAAGCTTGGGCAATCAATTCACCAATAGTGTCGTCGTTATTTGCAGAAATAGCTGCTACTTGCTTGATTTTCTCAGACGAATTACCAACTTCTTCAGATTGTTTTTCAAGGTCTTTAGTGATGGCTGCAACGGCTTTATCAATACCTCTTTTTAAATCCATTGGGTTAGCCCCTGACGCTACGTTTTTTAAACCTTCTTTTACGATAGCTTGAGCAAGAACGGTAGCTGTAGTAGTTCCATCACCAGCTAAATCGTTTGTTTTGCTGGCTACTTCTTTTACCATTTGCGCACCCATATTTTCGTGCTCGTCTTCTAATTCGATTTCCTTAGCTACAGAAACACCGTCTTTAGTTACAGATGGTGCTCCAAAACTTTTGCTAATGATTACATTACGGCCTTTAGGGCCTAAAGTTACTTTTACTGCATTTGCCAATGCGTCCACGCCGCGTTTTAATCCATCGCGTGCTTCAATATCAAATTTTATGTCTTTTGCCATTTTATTAAATTTTTAGCTGTTTGCCTTTAGCTATTCGCTATTGGCTTGGGTTTGTGATTAATTTTAGTTGTGCTAAAAGCCAAGGGCTAATAGCAAAATAGCCATTTACACGATTGCCAAAATATCGCTTTCGCGCATTATTAAGTAGTCTGTTCCTTCAAGTTTTAGTTCGGTTCCGGCATATTTGCCATATAAAACAGTATCGCCAACTTTTACGGTAATTGGGTCGTCTTTTGTTCCAGGCCCGGCAGCAACAACAGTGCCTTTTTGTGGTTTTTCTTTAGCGTTGTCTGGAATAATAATTCCTGAAGCTGTTTTAGTTTCAGCTGCAGCAGGTTCAATAAGAACTCGGTCTGCCAATGGTTTAATGTTCAATGCCATTTGTTGTATATTTTTATGTTTAAAAAATTAATATTTATGATTAGCCTTTAAGCTAAAAATGTGCCAATACAATTAGACTGACAAACTTGCAGAAACAAAAATGCCAGCTTTATTAGCTGGCATTTTTTATGTTCGTTCAAAAAACAATTTATTTGTTGTCAGATGAAGTATCTGCTGCTCCATCAACTGGAGTTGCGGGTGCTGCATCTTGCGCGTTTGGTAAAGCTTCTGGTAGCGGTTGTGTTGTCGTAGCATCAGGATCTAATGCTTTTGAGTCTACTGTTTCAGAGCTTCTGTTAATTGCTACGTTAGAAAGTAAAATTAATACTAAAAGTAAAGTAGCTAATGTCCATGTGCTTTTGTCTAAAAAATCGGTGGTCTTTTTTACACCTCCCAATTGTTGTGTGCCGCCGCCGCCAAAAGACGATGACAAGCCGCCGCCTTTAGGGTTTTGCACCATAACTACTACTATTAGTAAGAAGGCGACAACCACTATAAGGACTAAAAATATTGTAAACGTACTCATTGTTCTTTATTATTTTGTTCTTGTAATTGTTCTACTGCTTTAATTTGGTTTGCAAAGAAACTACTTTTTTCTGGATATTTCAAACTTAAAATTTTATATGATTGAATGGCCTTTTTGAAGTTTTTTTGTTCAACATAAATACGGGCCAAAGTCTCGGTCATTAAAGATTCTGGCTTTATCATTTGGGCTTTTGCTAGATTACCCTTTTTAGCAACGGATTTTACCGGACTTATTTTCGGGCTTTTTGATATAAACCTGTCGATAAGCTCAAATTTCTTTTCTTTTTCTGAAGCAACAAGTGTTTTTTTCTCCCTGATGGGGTTTTTAGGAGTTTCATCACGAATTATAGGTTTAAAACGTGTAAGCTTGAGCCATTCGTTGAAAGAGTGTTTTTCGCGTTTATCGAATTGTAATGGCTGCCCCAATTTTAAAATATCTTCGGCTGATGCTTCCTGGGTTTTGGTATCTTGGGTAACCGCTTCGATAGTTTCAGATTCATCTAAAATAAAAGAACTCACCTTTGTAGGGCGGGCTTCTTTGGGTTCAAATAATTCCGGGTCTAAAATGCCTTCGGTTTCCTTTATCTGCTCGTTTAAAGCATCATCAATGTTAATGCTTTTCTGAACTGAAATATCTTCCGAATCAACTGCTAAATCTTTTAAATTGGACGTATTTTGTTTTATGAATTTTGAAATTTTATTCTGGATAAAAGTTTCGGAAGTTATAAAATCAAATAGAATACTTCTATCGGTGGTATAGGCTGCCGTCTTTTTTAGTTCTTGGTTGTAATTGATGCTGCCTTGGTCTTTTAAGCCTTTAAGATAAATAGCGCGTGCCGACTGAAAATAAGGGAATTCATCAATAATAGATTTTATGCCCTCGGTTTGCTCGTGAGTAATGCTTTGAGGGTTTTGGAGAATATATGTGAAATCTATATTATTCATTGGCTGAACCAAATTTATCGATTTTTTTTTAATGGTTTAGTTTTACAGCTGGCTGAGACTGAAAACGGGCATCTTTTAAATTACCATTTTGCCAAAGTAGCATTAAAAATATCTTGGGTGATACGTTCAAAAATGGTTTCGTGTGCCGTCGTTTTTTGTCCGCCAATAAGTTGTTCACTACCCGGGTAATCATAAAAAAATGTGAAACTCTGTTCCAAATCGTCTTCTTCTTTTTTAGTATTAAAAAACCGTAGCTTAACACTAATGGTCAGTCGGTTTTGCGCTGCCGTGTTCTGAGATGTTGCTGTGGTTGGTGAAATTCTGTAGTCGGTTATTTCGCCTTCGTAAACTAAATCGGCATTAGATTGCACCAAGGTTAAATTGGTTTGGTTTTGTATTAAATCTTCCAAGGCGAGTTTAAAGTCGCGTTCTAGACCGGGTTCGACCAAAAGTGCCGTGTTTTCAAAACGGTTAACTTGGTAGGTTTCTGTGCCCGGAGGGATGGATGCACCCGTAAACGAATAGAATCCACAATTTAATAGTGTAAAACTAATGGTTAAAAGAGAAAAGTATATGATGGTTTTTTTCATGCGATTTTGTTGAGCTCGGCTGTAAATCAATTGTTTTTTTAACGTTTTCGTTTTTAGAATGTTGTTGCTAAAGGTCGTATTGCTTTATCTTTCTGTACAATGTACGTTCGCTAATACCTAGCTCGGCAGCCGCTAATTTGCGCTTTCCGTGGTGACGCTCCAGCGATTTTTTAATCAATTCCAGTTCTTTATCCTGTAAAGATAGGGTTTCCTCTTCCTCAATTTCTTCGGCAAAGTGGTATTTGTCTTGGGTACTGTCGATTTCATCTTTGGCTTCAACGTGTTCTGGGATAGAAAGTACTTTGGGTTCATCCATAGACTCCTCAAAATCGATATCATCTTCATCATCGTCACCATATATTTTTTGAATTAAACCTTCATTTTCTTTTTCAACCTCTTTGACGTTTCCAGTTTTCATGAGTTCCATGGTGAGCTTTTTTAAGTCGTTGAGGTCACTTTTCATGTCAAAAAGCACCTTGTACAGAATTTCACGTTCGCTACTAAAATCGCTATCGGATTTTGAAGTCTTTACAACTGTAGGTAAATTGGTGCCGGTAGTGGGTAAATACTTCCTCAGCGTATCGGCAGTAATGGTTCTGTCTTGTTCTAGAACCGATAATTGTTCGGCAATATTTCGAAGTTGCCGAATATTTCCACTCCAGCGGTATTTATTGAGAATCTGTACGGCATTATCAGTCAGTTTTACGGTGGGCATTTTGTACTTTAAAGCAAAATCGCTCGCAAACTTCCTAAACAATAAATGTATATCGTCGTGGCGTTCGCGTAATGGAGGCAAATGAATATCTACGGTGCTTAACCTATAAAACAAGTCTTCACGAAACTTTTCTTTTTGTATGGCTTCAAACATATTAACGTTGGTTGCCGCTACAATGCGCACATTGGTTTTTTGCACTTTGCTGGAACCTACTTTTAAAAATTCGCCATTTTCTAAAACACGGAGCAATCTTACTTGCGTGGTTAGTGGTAGTTCGCCTACTTCATCAAGAAAAATGGTACCACCATCAGCTACTTCAAAATACCCTTCGCGGGTTTGGGTGGCTCCTGTGAAAGCACCTTTTTCATGACCAAAAAGTTCACTGTCTATAGTGCCTTCGGGAATAGCTCCGCAGTTTACAGCGATATATTTGTTGTGTTTTCTGTGTGATAATTGATGGATTATCTTTGGGATGCTTTCCTTACCTACACCACTTTCTCCAGTAACCAGTACCGAAATATCGGTAGGTGCTACCTGTATGGCTTTTTCAATAGCGCGATTAAGGCCAGGTGTATTACCAATAATTCCAAATCGTTGTTTTATAGCTTGAACTGATTCCATGTAACTTAGATTCGGTTTTTAATTTTTCTCAGAATATCCAATAGCTTCTCCAATGAGGGTGGCCGTTGTACAATCTATAGTTTTTACATTTACAAAATCCCCAATTTTATAATGTTCTTTAGGAAAAACACAAACTAGATTTTCTGAGGTTCTACCAGACCAGTGGGCGTCCGATTTTTTGGATTCTTTTTCAATTAACACTTCAACTACAGTGTTAAGATGTTCTTTCGTGCGGATACCACTGTGTTTTTGCTGAAGCTCAACAATTTCTGCAAGTCTGCGTTTTTTTATGGGTTCAGGCACATCGTCTTCCATTTTTCGTTCTGCCAAAGTTCCAGGGCGTTCAGAGTATGTAAACATATACCCAAAATCATATTTAACGTATTCCATCAATGATACGGTATCTTGAAAATCTTCCTCAGTTTCGGTTGGAAACCCAACAATCATATCTTGGCTAATGGCACATTTCGGAATGATACGACGAATGTTGTCAATCAATTCCATATATTCCATACGGGTATGTAAGCGGTTCATTTCCTTTAAAACACGGTCGCTTCCACTTTGCACAGGTAAATGTATGTGCTTGCAAATATTATTGTGCATGGCCATAGTTTCTACCACATCTAAAGTTAAATCTTGCGGGTTTGAAGTAGAAAAACGAATACGCATTTTTGGCTGAGCTTTGGCACATAAATCCAGTAATTTGGCAAAGTTTACGGCTGTGGCTTTTTGTAGGTCGCTAGCTTTTTCAAAATCTTTTTTAAGTCCCCCGCCGTACCATAAATAACTATCAACGTTTTGGCCAAGAAGCGTAACTTCTTTGTAGCCTTTGTTCCATAAGTCGTTTATTTCTTCAATAATACTTTGCGGCTCTCTACTGCGTTCACGTCCACGTGTAAAAGGCACCACACAGAATGTACACATATTATCGCAACCTCGGGTAATAGAAACAAAAGCAGTAACGCCATTTGTGTTTAAGCGAACAGGAGCAATATCGCCATAAGTTTCTTCTTTTGAAAGAATAACGTTTATGGCATCTCGGCCTTCGTTAACCTCGCTTAAAAGATTCGGTAGATCTTTATAGGCATCGGGACCCACTACTAAATCGACAATTTTTTCTTCCTCGAGAAATTTAGCTTTTAGGCGCTCCGCCATACAGCCTAAAACGCCCACTTTCATTTTGGGGTTATGGTCGCGTTTTACGGCGTTATATTTTTCAAGGCGTTTGCGTACAGTTTGTTCGGCTTTGTCGCGAATAGAGCAGGTGTTTACCAAAACCAAATCGGCTTCTTTTAAATTTTGTGTGGTATTAAAACCTTCAGATGCCAAAATGGAAGCTACAATTTCGCTGTCACTAAAATTCATGGCGCAACCGTAACTTTCAATAAAAAGTTTGCGTTGGTTCCCTTCTTTTTGTTCTAAAACCAAGGATTCCCCTTGTTTGTTTTCGTCAATAATTTTTTCCATAGTCAATACTGAAACTTGTACCAGTCAATAAGCATGCAAAGATACAATATTATTTGTGTTTATGACAAAGTGGCAGTTTAATTTTGCCTTAGGTTTTTATAAAAAATGTTAATTTAAGTACGCAACCAAATGGCAATTTTTGTATCTTATAAATAAATTGAGTTTTAATGAGAAGGCCTTTGAGAAGTGTTGTTTTAGTGGTTCCTTTGATGTTGTTTTTTGTGAACATGACTTGCGATAAGAATGATGATGCAGATAATTATAATGGAAGTTGTGACCAAATAACTATTGTCGATAGCGACATGTATAATAATTTAGAAACAGATTATTTCACATTTATTGAAGCAGAAATAGTTGATGATTGCTTGTATATTGAATTTGGTTCTTCTGGTTGCGATGGTAACTCTTGGAGGTTTAATTTAGTTGATTCTGGGGCTGTTGCTGAGTCGTTTCCTGAACAGCGGTATTTAAAATTTCAACTTAAAAATGAAGAAGCCTGTTTGGCTTATTTTACCAGAACGGTTTCGTTTGATTTAAAACCTATTCAAGTTAGTGGAAGCAATGAAATCATTCTAAATATTGAAGGTTTTGAGCCTTCTCTAAAATATAAATACTGAGTATAAATCCCATTGTTATGAAATTGAAATACCTTTTTTTGTCTCTATTGGTTGTAATGTCCTTTTCTTGCGACACTAACGACGAAGATTACGAATTTGTGCAAGTGGCCACGCCACAGTTAATGAGTAAAACTGCGTTTAGGAGTTCGGTAAAGGTTGATGCTCCCCAAACTATTGAAAATATTGGGAAGATTTATGCCTATAAAGATTATATTTTTATAAGTGATGAAGGTAAAGGGGTTCATGTTATTGACAACTCTAACCCTGAAGTACCAAACGCGGTTAAGTTTATAAAAATTCCTGGAAACGAAGATATTTCAGTAAAAAACGACTTTTTATATGCCGATAGCGCAACCGATTTGGTGGTTTTTGATATTTCTGACATCAATAATGTTACTGTAGAGGGACGTTTGGAAGAAGTTTTTAATGTCTATGATTACGCTGTTCCTCTTGAAGCCGAGGTGGTTGATTATGAAAAATTTAATTATGAAACCGATATCATTGTCGGTTGGACGATAACTACAGAAAGACGAAAAAAAGTAGATGAAAATGTTCTCATTGACGTAGCTATGGATGGCGGACGAGTGTTGAATGCTGCCGAGTCAACTACGGGTACAGGTGGTTCCTTGGCGCGTTTTCAAATTGTAGAGAATTATTTGTATGCCGTTGGTAATTATGAAATGGCCATTTTTAACATACAGGATTTATCTGAACCCGTGCTCGCAAACACTCAATATGCAGGTTGGAACATTGAGACCATGTTTCAGTCTGATGGTTTCTTGTACTTGGGAAGCACAAACGGTATGTACATTTATAATTTAAACAACCCGGCGTTTCCAGAATATGTTTCCGAATTTACGCATTGGGAGGGTTGTGATCCGGTTGTTGTCGATGGAGACTATGCTTACCTCACGTTGCGAGGAGGTAATGATTGTGGCCAGTTGGAAAGCGTTCTGGAGATTATAGATGTAAGCGATAAATCAAAACCATCTCTAGTGGCAAGACACGAACTCGAAAATCCTTATGGTTTGGGTATAAAAAGCAATACATTATATGTGTGTGATGGAACAGCCGGGTTGAAATTATTCGATAAAACGGATCCATTGGCGGTGAGTATGCTAAATGCTTACAAAGATATTCAAGCTAAAGATGTTATTCCGTTAGAGGATAAATTGCTAATGATAGGAGGCAACACCCTTTATCAATACAGTTATGTTGAAAATGGTGTGGAATTGGTCAGTAGTTTTTCGTTATAAACATCTAAATAGTTTTATTCTTTAGATAAAATCCTGCTAGAATGCAGGATTTTTTTATTAGTGCTTAGTGGTGGTTTTCAAAAAACAGTTACATTTATGCCTAAATAAAACTAACCAATTACCAAATGGACTCATTCAACCGTTTGTTGCATAAAATTGAAAATGCAAAACCTTTAGATTTCAGTACTATTTTTGACAACGTTATAGAACTCTTCAAGAAAGTTTGGCTAAAAGGTTTTTTGATGGTTCTAATTATGGTGGGTTTCGCCATTGTCGTGGGAATTGTGTTTTCCTTAATAGGTTTGGCGCCCAACGACCAGCTTTTTTCAGACGGATTTAATCTTGAGGCTTATACTGAATTCTATTCATCTAGTATATTGCCAAGTGTGCCACAAAACATACTCACCACTACTGTTACGTTAGCATTGGTTTCTGCTTTTTATAGAATGTGCATTAAAATTGATTCTGGAATAAACGCCGTTGAGGATTACTTTTATTTTTTCAAAAAAGAATATTTTTCCAAACTCTTAATGCTTGGTATTATCCATACGGGCATAGCTGCGTTGGCACAACTTATGTTCTTTCTGCCGTACATCTATGTGCTGGTGCCCTTAGCTTATTTCGCCATTATTTTTGCCAATAACCCAGAGCTGAGTGAAATGGAAATTGTAAAGGCCAGTTTTAAACTAGGTAATAAAAAATGGCTGATAACCTTCGGAACCTTGTTGGTTGCTGGTATACTGGGTTTGCTTGGGCTTTTAGGTTGCGTAATAGGAATGCTATTTACTATATCCATAGTTTATTTGCCTACATTTTTTATCTACAAAGAGGTTGTGGGGTTTGATGATACGAACGAAATAGATCAAATAGGGAATAACGACAATTTAGGTTATTAATAATAAATTCATATAAAAATGAGCACGCTTGCTAGTTTAATTGAAAAATTAGAACATGCTAAAAAACTAGATTTTGGTAATATTTTCAATAAATCTATAGAACTTTTTAAGAAGGTTTGGGTTCAAGGTTTGGTTTCCTATTTGCTTTCAATGGTTTTGGCTCTTCCTTTATTTATAGTTTTTTATGTGCCTATGGTTCTTTTAGGGCTAATTAGTCCAGAAACTTTTGAGGGTGATATTGATATAGATGGTGTAGGTGTCTTAATTATAATATTTGGAGCTTTGTTTTTTTTGCTTTTGTTCGTTGGAATGATAACGGTTTCCGTTGGTTTAAAAGCTGCTTTTTTTAGAATCATAAAAAACAAAGACTTAGGACAGAATACAACTGATGATTATTTTTTCTTCTTTAAGAAAAGGTATTATAAAAAAACTTTTGGTCTAAGCCTTGTTGTTTTTGGAATTGTAATTTTAGCATACATTTTGTGTGTATTGCCTATTTTTTATGCAATTGTTCCTGTTTATTTTATTATTACATCTTATGCAATGAATCCAGATATTTCTAATTCTGATCTTGTGAAAATTGGATTTAAACTAGGAAATAAAAAATGGTTAATAACATTTGGTCTTTTATTTGTTGCGTGGTTGCTATCAACAGTTGTTGGATTTTTATTGTGTTTTATAGGTTTGTATGTAACACAACAATTTATAGATATACCAGTCTATCAAGTTTATAAAGAAGTTATAGGTTTCGATGACAAAAACGCCATCGACGAAATAGGAGAACCAGTAGAATAAAATTTAAATTTTCAATAAGAAAGCCTGTTTTAGAAGCCTGATGTGCAATTTTTTTTATTTAGTTTATACACAGATAATCCATAAAATGCTACAGATAAACTTTTTTTGATATACATTTGTAGCTTCAAAAAGTGAAGTATGGCGAAGAATTTAGTGATAGTAGAGTCACCTGCAAAGGCAAAAACCATTGAAAAATTTCTTGGTAAAGATTTTAAGGTTGAGTCTAGTTTTGGGCATATAGCCGACCTGCCTTCGAAGGAGTTAGGGGTTGATGTTGATGGTGATTTCAAACCCAAATATGAAGTTTCAAAGGATAAAAAGGCAGTAGTAAAAAAGTTAAGAGATTTAGCTAAAAAAGCAGAAATAGTTTGGCTAGCAAGTGATGAAGACCGCGAGGGAGAGGCCATTGCATGGCACTTAGCGGAGACTTTAAAGCTCGATAAAGACAAAACCAAACGTATTGTTTTTCACGAAATAACAAAATCGGCTATACAAAAGGCCATTGAAAACCCAAGAGGGATTGATTACGATTTGGTTGATGCACAGCAAGCACGCCGTGTGTTGGATAGAATTGTAGGTTACGAACTGTCTCCCGTTTTATGGAGAAAAGTTAAAGGTGGCCTTTCTGCTGGAAGGGTGCAGTCGGTTTCTGTTAGATTGATTGTTGAGAAAGAAAGAGAAATTGAAGGATTTACATCTGTTGCCTCATATAGAATTGATGCCGAGTTTTCAAATGAAGATGGCCAGACTTTTAAAGCTAAACTTCCAAAGAATTTTTCAAATAAAGAAGAGGCTCAAAAATTCTTGGAGAAAAATGCCAAAGCTGATTTTAACGTTGCCGAGTTAACCAAAAAACCAGCTAAAAAATCACCAGCAGCACCATTTACAACTTCAACATTACAACAGGAAGCTTCGCGTAAATTATATTTTTCGGTAAGTAAAACCATGACGATGGCACAACGCCTATACGAAGCAGGTTTAATTACTTATATGAGAACCGATAGTGTGAATTTATCGGATGAGGCTAGAAAAGGAGCCGAAGCCGAAATTAAAGATGCTTTTGGCAATGAATATAGCCAACCACGAAATTATACAGGAAAATCTAAAGGTGCACAAGAAGCTCATGAGGCTATTCGCCCTACAAATTTTGCGATGCATTCGGTAAATATTGATAGAGATCAAGCGCGTTTATACGATTTAATTTGGAAACGTGCCATAGCATCGCAAATGAGCGAAGCCAAATTGGAACGAACAAATGTTAAAATAAGCGCATCAACGCACAATGAAACGTTTACGGCAAACGGAGAGGTGATTACTTTTGATGGGTTTTTAAAGGTGTACCTAGAAGGTACCGACGACGAAGATGTTGAACAAGACGGTATGTTGCCGGCAATGAAAGTTAATGAGGCATTGCTGAACAGCTACATCACAGCAACAGAGCGTTACACGCGTCCACCAGCTCGATATACTGAAGCGTCTTTGGTGAAAAAATTAGAAGAATTAGGTATTGGTCGTCCGTCAACATATGCGCCAACCATTTCAACCATTCAGAATAGAAATTATATAGAAAAGGGCAGTGTAGATGGCGTAGAACGAAACTATTCTCAACTCAAATTACAGGATGGAGTAGTAAAAGATAAAATGCTATCTGAAAAAGTGGGCTCTGATAAAGGAAAATTAGTACCAACGGATATCGGAATGATTGTTACCGACTTTTTAGTAAATCACTTTGATGCCATATTAGATTACAATTTTACAGCAAAAGTTGAGGCTGATTTTGACGAAATTGCTGAGGGTAACGAGGATTGGACAAAAATGATGAAGTCTTTTTATAAAGGTTTCCATCCTGTTGTTGAAGATGTAAAGGAAAATGCTGATAGAGAATCTGGTGAGCGCATTTTAGGTAAAGACCCCAAAACAGGCAAACAGGTTAGTGTGCGTTTGGGAAGATTCGGGCCAATGGTCCAAATAGGAACGGTTGACGATGAAGAGAAGCCACAATTCGCCAGTTTAAGCCCAGACCAGCAACTTAATACCATTACCTATGAAGAGGCTATGGATTTATTCAAGCTTCCAAAACAACTTGGAGAGTACGAAGGTGAGCCCGTTGAGGTCAATAATGGACGATACGGTCCTTTTGTTAAGTTTGGAAAAGCATACGTGTCGTTACCAAAAGGAACTGACCCGCTAAGTGTAGAGTTGGATGATGCCATTGTTTTAATAAAAGAAAAGCAAAAAGCCGATGCACCTATATATATGTATAAAGATTTACCGGTGCAAAAAGGTAAAGGCCGTTTTGGCCCGTACATTAAATGGAACAATATGTTCATTAATGTGAACAAAAAATACGATTGGGATAATTTATCAGATGACGATATCGTTGAATTGATTGAAGATAAAATTCAAAAGGAAATAGATAAAGTCATTCACAATTGGGAAGAAGAAGGCATTCGTGTTGAAAAAGCTAGATGGGGTAGGCACAACGTCATCAAAGGGAAAGTGAAAGTAGAATTAGCTAAAACCGTTGAGGTTAAAGATATGACGCTCGATGAAGCCAAAGCTATTATTGAGGCTAAAGCCCCAAAGAAGAAAGCGTCCAAAAGAAAAACTACAAAAAAGAAAACATCAGCAAAAAAGAAGTAAAAGCCCATGAACTTTAATTTTCTCTCTCCGGTTTCAGATTTAGTACTTGCACATAACGAGCTACTGTCTGCACAAGCATTGGGAAGAAAAATTAAAATTCATTCTGCCCAGAATGGAATTCCTGATTTAGAAGGTGTAGATGTTGCCGTTTTAGGGGTTATAGAAAACCGAAACGATGTTAACTATATTGGCGAAGAGTTTCAGTTGGATGAAATCCGAAAGGGATTTTACAGTCTATTCCCAGGAAGTTGGAATACCACAGTTGCCGATTTAGGCGATATTAATAAAGGTGAAAGTGTTGAAGACACCTATTTTGCTTTAAAAGAAGCCATTGGTATTTTAGTGAAGAAAAGGGTGATTCCGTTAATATTAGGTGGCTCGCAAGATTTAACCTATGCCAATTATCGGGCTTACGATTCACTAATTCCTATGGTAAATATTGTTAATGTTGATGCTCAGTTTAATTTGGGTGATTCAACAAAACCTATTAAAAACAATAGTTTTGTGGGTAAGATTATTCTAGATAAGCCTTATAACCTCTTTAATTATGCCAATATTGGCTATCAAACTTATTTCAATTCCCAGGAAGAAATAGATTTGATGGATAGCCTTTATTTTGAATCGTATAGGTTGGGAGAAGTTTCTAAAGATGTTACTATTGTTGAGCCCGCATTGAGAGATGCTCATATTGTGAGCATCGATTTGAATTCAGTAAAGAGTTCAGAAGTTAGTCTTAGGCAAAAATATTCTCCAAATGGTTTAGACGGAAAAGAAATTTGTGCTATTGCACGTTATGCAGGTATAAGTAATAAGGTAAGCTCTTTTGGGGTTTATGAATACAAACCCTCCAAAGATGATGAAATGACAGCCATGTTGGTGGCACAAATACTTTGGTATTTCATTGAAGGTGTTAACTATCGAGTAAAGGACGACGATTTTTCGGATGATAGGAATTATAAAAAATTCATAACCTTGGTGGAAGAACAGGAGTTGGTATTTTATAAAAGCAATAAAACTGGAAGATGGTGGATAGAGATTCCTTTTTTGGCAGAAGTTAATAATAAATTAAAAAGACATACGTTATTACCATGCATGCATCAAGATTATCTTGATGCGTGCAATAATAAAGTGCCAGAGCGTTGGTACAAGGCTTTTCGAAAGAACAGCGTCTGATAGTAAAGTATAGTTAAACAGTCAATTTCATCGTTGAAACGCTGTTTTTTTACGATGAAATGTTATTTTTTTAGATAAAAAGTTGTTTTTTAAGAAATATATAAATATGTTTACCATCTCAAAATTGAAGCAAGAATAATTAACCTCGAGTTTTCTATGGATATGAAGAAGTTTATTTTATTAACCGCAGTATTGGCAATATTAACTAGTTGTGGCTCTAAAGATAGAGGCGAGCTGGTTGGTGTTAAAGGAAAAAAATGGCACCCAGAAAAGCCATATGGAATGGAACTTATTCCAGGTGGTGCATTTATCATGGGTAAAGCCGATGACGATTTAGCAGGTGTGCAAGATGCACCGTCTAAAACAGTTACAGTAAGAGCATTTTATATGGATGCTACCGAAATTACAAATAGCGAATACCGCCAATTTGTAAATTGGGTTAGAGATTCAATCGTTAGATACAAACTAGCTGTTTTAGCAGATGAAGTTGGAAAAGTTCCAGATGATGGAGGTATTGGAGAGTATGCGTTTAAAGATGCAGATACAGCCAACATGTCTGTTTATGAAAAATATATGTTCGAAAACTACACAGGTTTGGGACCAACAGGTTATGAAGGGCGAAAAATAAACAAAGATATCGAGTTGATTTTTGATACGGCCGATTATCCTGACGAGTACTACACTGAGGTTATGGATACTATGTATTTGCCTATGGAAGAATCTTATAATGGTCAACGTACTTGGGATGTAACCAAATTTAAGTTCCAATACAGCCATATGGACATTCAAGAAGCGGCTAGAAATAGAGGTATTAAGCGTAAAGATGTTATTATAAAAGAAGAAATTGAAGTTTATCCAGATACAACCGTTTGGATTAGAGACTTTGCTTATTCTTACAACGAGCCCATGCACAATGACTATTTTTGGCATGATGCATATAGTGATTATCCAGTTGTTGGAGTATCTTGGGCTCAGGCCAAAGCGTTTTGTGAGTGGAGAACCATTAACAAAAACTCTTACCAAAAGTCTAAAAAAGGATCTGCTATGGTAAATACTTTTAGATTGCCTTCTGAGGCCGAGTGGGAGTATGCTGCCAGAGGCGGATTGCAAGCTGCAACGTACCCTTGGGGAGGGCCTTACACAAAAAGTGATAGAGGATGCTTTATGGCAAACTTTAAACCTGTAAGAGGTGATTATGCAGCAGATCAAGCTTTATATACTGTAGAAGCAAAATCTTATGAGCCAAATGATTACAACTTGTATAATATGGCTGGTAACGTAGCAGAATGGGTGAATGCATCATACGATCCTTCTTCATACCAATATACATCAACTATAAATCCAAGTGTGAATGATAACGACAATCAGCGTAAAATTGTTCGTGGGGGATCTTGGAAAGATGTAGCATACTTTTTACAAGTAAGCTCGAGAGATTACGAATATGCTGATTCAGCAAGAAGTTATATAGGTTTCAGAACCGTTCAAGATTACATGGGGACACAAGTAACTAGCAGCGGAAAATAATTTTTAATCAAATCAAAATCATAAACTAATTATTAACCTACTTAAGTAAATCTACTTAAAATTTAAAACCGAAAATTATGGTAAAGTCAAAAGCAAACAAGAAATTTATGAATATGGCCTATGGATTAGGAGCCGCAATTGTAATTGTTGGTGCACTATTCAAAATTATTCACTTCGAAATAGGCCCACTTACAGGTAACGTTATGTTAACCATTGGTCTGATAACCGAGGCAATTATATTTGCTTTATCAGCGTTCGAACCTGTTGATGAAGATTTAGATTGGTCTTTGGTATATCCAGAATTAGCCGGAGGGCAATCAAGCAAAAGCGAATCAAAAGAAGATGCTCAAGGATTGTTATCTAAGAAATTAGACAACCTTTTAAAAGAAGCTAAAATTGATGGTGAATTAATCGCTAGTTTAGGCGACAGTATCAAAAACTTTGAAGGAGCAGCTAAAAATATGTCATCTACAGTTGATTCAATTGAAGCGACTAAAAAATATGGTGAAGAATTGTCATTGGCCGCAGCACAAATGGAATCTCTTAATGGCTTGTACAAAGTACAGTTAGAAAGCATTAATAAGCAGGCTGCTATTAATGAAGAGTCTGTAGAAAATGCTACTAAATTAAAAGAGCAAATGCAATCATTAGCGTCTAATCTGTCATCATTAAATGGTGTTTACGGTGGTATGCTATCTGCTATGAACAAATAATTAGGGGTTAATCCTAAATTTATTAATTAACCAAAAACCTAATTAAAACATGGCCCAAGCAAATTTATCACCCAGACAGAAAATGATTAATCTGATGTATTTGATATTCATTGCGATGCTAGCATTGAATATGTCGAAAGAAGTACTTTCAGCATTCGGATTAATGAACGAAAAGCTTACAGATTCTAACCAAGCTACAGAACAAAGAAATAATAATTTCGTAGCAAGTTTAGAACAAAAAGCTACAGATCAGCCAGAAAAATATAAGCCTTTAAAAGCTAAGGCCGATCAAATTGATGCCTTGGCGCACGAGTTTGATGGTTATCTAGAAGACTTGAAAGGTAAAATGACGGCAAAACTTGATGATCCTACCGATTATGAAATCATGGATAAAGGGACTTACCTTGACGAGAATTTCTTTAAGGGCGACAAGTTAAAAGAAGATGGAAAGGAATTTTTAAACCAAATCAACTCCTTTAGAGAAGGTGTAGTAAGTATTCTTGAGAATGAGCCTGGGATGGATCACATTGTAAAAGATGTGAAAGAAAAATTCAGCACTAATCAAGAAATCAATAGAGATGGTATCAAAATTGATTGGTTAGAATATCACTACAAAGGATTTCCTTTAGTGGCATCATTAACAAAAATGACCCAGTTACAGGCTGATATCAAAACTACAGAGTCTGAAATCCTTTCTAATATGTTACAAGGAACACTTTCAACTGAAGTGTCTATGACCAACTATACCACTTTGATGGAAACTTCTAAATCAGCTTACTTTAATGGCGAGCAGTTTGATGGTCAAATCGTATTAGGTCGTAAGGATGCTACTACGAAACCTAAAAGAGTTGAGTTAACCTTGGATGGAAGAAAGCTTTTAGAAAATCAGTACTCTATTGAAGACGGTAAGGTGAAATTGAAAATAGGAACAGGTGGTGTTGGTGAGCATAAAATTGAAGGTATGCTAATCTTTGGTGAAGATGGTGAAGAAATTGAGGTACCTGTTAACTCGTCATTTGCAACTGTAGCTAAGCCAAATGCTGCAACGATTTCAGCCGATAAAATGAATGTGGTTTACCGTGGTGTTAAAAACCCAATGACCATTTCTTTTGCTGGTATTCCAGACAATAAGGTTAGCGCTAGTGCTCAAGGTTTATCTAGAGCTGGTGGTAGCCGATATGTAATGGATGCTACAAGAATCCAAGGTAGAGAAGTAACCATTAGTGTTACTGGTACATTACCAGATGGTAAAAAAGTAAGTGATAATGCTAAATTCAGAATTAAAGATTTACCGAAACCAACCGGAACCATTAGAGGTGAAGATGGCCAAGTAAAAATGCAACGTAACAGCCTTGAGATTTCTACTGTTGGCGCTATGTTTGATGATTTTGACTTTGAATTGCCATTACGAGTTACAGGATTTAAATTTAAAGTTCCAGGACAGCCTACAATAAATGTTAACGGAAATAAGTTAGATAGTAGGGCAAAAAGCGCATTGCGTAAAGCAAAACGTGGTTCTTCGGTTCAAATATTTGATATTGAAGCTAAGGCTAGTGGTGTAAGTGTTATACTTAAGAAAGTATCGCCAGTGCTTATTGAACTTACAAATTAGAAAAACTATTTGGGATGGTTATTGAACCAACCATCCCGAATATTGATAATACAAAATAAAATTTAAGATGAATCTAAAAAGTTTTTTATTAACCGCTGCAACTGTTTTAACGGCCTCAAGTATGTTTGCACAAGCCAATATACTCAACGCCACAAGTCCTGAGGAAATTGGTGTAAGAACCGAAGCTCAGAAAGCAGTTGACAATGATAAGCCATTGGAATATGGTTATGTTGATGATAGGGATATCTTGTATTCTAAACAAGTATGGGAAAAAATCGTTCTAGATGAGCGTGCGAACTTTCCTTTGTACTATCCTATAGACACTAACAATATTGGTAGCAATAGAAGGTCGTTGTATGATGTGCTCATGAAGAACATCCAAAACGGTACAATAGGGGATATTTATGATGATTCTTATTTTACTACAAAGCGAACTTTAAAAGATATTGAAGGAGCACTAAAGATGATTGATACCACAGAGTTGGGTATTGAGCAAATTAATGCTGGTGAAGAACTGTCTGCACAATATATTATTAGAAGAGACATTACAGCAGCTGATATTAAAGAGTATCGCATTAGGGGACTTTGGTATTTCGATAAGCGACAAAGTGAAATGAAATACAGGCTACTAGGTATTGCTCCTGTTGCGCCCGATGTAAACTTTATTGATTCTGATACACCAGATTTGGTAGAATTGTTTTGGGTATTTTTTCCAGATGCAAGGGAGGTATTGCACGAAGCCAAATCATTTAATGATAAAAATAGTTCTATGCCGTTTTCTTTTGATCATGTGTTGAACGCTAGACGTTTTCAGGCATATATCTATAAAGAAGAAAATGTTCAGCAAGACCGTACTATTCCAGAATATGTATCAGACAATGCTTTGATGCAGTTATTGGAATCTGAAAGGATTAAAGATAAAATTAGAGATTTTGAGTTGGATATGTGGACTTACTAATCCAATGAAAATATCAAATAGTTATAGAAAGACCATCATGAAAATGATGGTCTTTTTTTGTTTATGTTACTGATGAAAACGGCTTTTCTGAGTATATTCGTATAAAATTATGCAAACAGATTATATTATTGTAGGTGTTGGTATAGCGGGCATTAGTTTTTGCGAACAGCTAAAGACGAATAAGAAAACTTTTGTGGCATTTGATGATGCTTCTCAGCAATCATCAACCGTAGCGGGTGGTTTGTACAACCCGGTTGTACTTAAGCGCTTTACATCGGTTTGGAAAAGCAAAGAACAGCTTAACATAGCCTTACCGCTTTACGCCCAAATTGAAAAAGAACTAAACGTAAAATTGGATTATAAACTTCCAGTTTACCGAAAATTTGCATCGCTCGAAGAGCAAAATGATTGGTTTGTGGCATCAGACAAGCCATTACTTTCTGAATACATTTCAACAGATATTATCAAAAATAAAAATCAAGCTATTGAGGCGTCTTTTGGTTTTGGCGAAGTGCTCCAAACAGGCCGAATTGATGTTAAAACTATGGTTGAAGCTTATAAATCTGACCTATTGAAAAAGGGACTACTGATTGAAGAATCTTTTAAATACGATGAGCTGAATACTAAAAATGAAGAGGTGGTTTACAAAGACATCACGTCAAAGCATATCGTTTTTGCCGAAGGTTTTGGGCTAGTTAAAAATCCGTTTTTTAAAAATTTGCCATTGCTACCCGCCAAAGGTGAACTTTTAATTATTAAAGCCCCTAATTTGAAAATTGACTACGTTCTAAAGTCAGGTGTATTTTTAATTCCGTTGGGTAGAGAGTGTTATATTGTTGGTGCCACATACGAATGGAAGGATTTGAGTAATAAAACAACCGAAAAGGCTAAAGAAATACTTCTGGGTAAGTTAAAAAAGTTGCTTGCTTGTGATTTTGATATTATTAATCAAGTAGCAGGTGTTAGACCAACGGTTAAGGATCGCAGGCCTTTGGTTGGACAGCACCATCGCCATGAAAATATGTTTGTGCTTAATGGTTTAGGAACGCGTGGCGTTATGATTGGACCTTATGTAGCTAAGCAACTTTACAATTTTGTTGAAAATGGTACACCTTTAGAAAAAGAGATTGATATCAAACGATTTGAAAAAGAGTAGGTGTTGGTATAGTTAGGACGTACACCTGTTATTTTTTCTTAGCCAAAGATTTATCATAACTCATAAAAAAGTTAATCCAAATATTTCTGGAAATCCTCATTATGATTGGCATAAACACGATTAAAGTGCCAACAATGGAAATGAATATCCAATTAAGGCTAGCGTTAAAAACAAAGTAGCTTATTACAAATGCGGCTACAGCAAAAGCAATTCCTACGGCATAACTTACGTACATAGCGCCATAAAAAAAGGAAGGTTCGATTTTGTATTTGGTGCCACAATGGCTGCATTTTTCGTTCATGCTTAATGCTTCAGAAAGTAAATACGGATTTTTGTTGGCGTACATGGATTCCTCGTGGCATTTAGGGCATGTACCAGTAAATATGCTATATAGCTTTGTTCCTTTTTTAAACATATTATTTAGTGTATTTTTGCAGGCGCAAATTCGGTTGTAAAATTACATATTTATATTAATGGGTTTGTGCTAAAGGTTACATTTCTATGATGAATATTCATAATTTATCGATTTCATTCCAAGGAGAATACCTCTTTGAAGATATTACGTTTAAGCTTGGTAATGGCGACAGGGTTGGTCTTATTGGCAAGAATGGTGCTGGAAAATCTACCATGCTTAAAATTTTGTCGAAGGAAATGGAACCCGATACGGGACAAATTGCAGCCGATAAGGAACTGAAAATAGGCTTTTTAAAGCAGGACATTGATTTTGTTTTTGGCCGAACGGTTTTAGAAGAGTCGTATGAAGCTTTTACCGAAATAAAGGAACTGGAATCAAAAATGGAGGCTGTTAATACCCAAATGGCTGAGCGTACCGATTATGAAAGTGAGGGTTACCATCAACTGATGGTTGATATTAACGAATTGCAGCACCAATATGAAATTATAGGTGGATATAATTATCAAGGCGATACCGAAAAAATACTTCAAGGTTTAGGTTTTAAGCGTGAAGATTTTGATAAACTAACCGATACGTTTTCCGGAGGTTGGCGTATGAGAATCGAACTGGCCAAATTACTGCTTCAAAATAATGATATCTTGCTTTTGGATGAGCCTACTAACCATTTGGATATTGAATCGATTATTTGGCTGGAAGGTTTTCTAAAGAATTATGCCGGGGCCGTAGTTATTGTTTCGCATGATAAAATGTTTTTGGATAACGTAACTAACCGAACTATTGAAATTTCCTTGGGAAGAATTTACGATTATCCAAAACCGTATTCAAAATATTTGGTGTTACGCGAGGAGCTTAGGGAACAGCAGTTGGCATCGCAAAAAAACCAGCAAAAACAAATTGAGCAGACCGAAAAACTCATTGAAAAATTTCGTGCCAAGGCGTCTAAAGCAACCATGGCGCAATCGTTAATAAAAAAGCTCGATAAAATTGATAGAATTGAAGTAGACGAAGATGATAACAGTGTGATGACACTTAATTTTCCGATATCGGTTACGCCTGGGAAAGTGGTGGTTGAGGCTGAAGAAATTTCAAAAAGTTACGGTGATAATCGAGTACTCACTAGTGTAGACTTATTGATTGAACGCGATAGCAAAACCGCTTTTGTTGGCCAAAACGGACAAGGTAAATCGACACTGGCTAAAATCATTATAGGTGAAATAAAGCACAAAGGGCATTTAAAACTGGGTCACAACGTGCAAATCGGCTACTTTGCCCAAAACCAAGCCGAGTATTTAGATGGCAACAAAACCGTACTCGATACCATGATTGATGCTGCCAACGAAACCAACCGTAGTAAAGTTAGGGATATTTTAGGGTCGTTTTTATTCCGCGGCGAAGAGGTAGAAAAATATGTAAGGGTGCTTTCTGGGGGCGAACGAAACAGGTTGGCATTGGCCAAATTGATGTTGCAACCTTTTAACGTACTGGTTATGGATGAGCCTACAAACCATCTGGATATTAAATCTAAGAATGTGCTAAAGGAAGCTTTAAAACGTTTTGCGGGTACGTTGATATTGGTATCGCACGACCGTGATTTTCTTCAGGGATTGACCAATATTGTTTATGAGTTTAAAGACCATAAACTAAAAGAATATTTGGGAGACATTGATTACTACCTAGAACAGCGCAAAGTCGATAATTTACGTGAAGTTGAAAAACGGACAGTGGTTAAAGAAACTCCGAAAGAGAAGAAACAACAAAGTTATGAAGTGCAGAAAAAACTGAAATCACTTAATAATAAGCTAAGTAATGTTGAATCTAAAATAAACCAATTAGAACGCGATATAAGAGCTATTGATGTGGAATTGGAGACCAACTACGAAGAAACGTCTTCAAAACCCAATTTCTTTGATAACTACCAAAAAAAGAAAACCGATTTGCAAGACTATTTGCAACAATGGGAGGATATTCAGCTTGCAATTGAAGCTTTTGAAGTCTAGTTTTTTATGTTTATTTTAACTGATTAAATCAACAATTTAGGTAATTTTGGTCTTTGATTATCAAAATTTCCAATATGCGTAAAATTATACTTTCCGTTCTCGGAATTTTACTAATTGTCTTTTCCGTTCTTTTTGCTAAAAGACTTATCGATAACAAAAATAAACCGAAACCCGTTAAGGAAAAGGTGGTCAAAACAGTTTTTACTGATACGGTAAAAAATGGTACAGTTAAAATTATAATTCCCGCTAATGGTAGTTTAGTAGCCAAACATCGCGTAGAATTATATTCTGAGGTGCAAGGTATTTTTAAATCGTCGTCCAAATTGTTTAAACCAGGTCAAGAATACAATAAGGGCCAGGCACTTATTCGAATGGATGCATCCGAGCATTTCGCCAACGTACAATCTGCAAAGAGTAAATTATATAATACCATTGCGGCTATTATGCCCGATTTACGTCTTGATTTTCCTGAGGTATATCAAAAGTGGCAAACTTACCTTAATGGTTTCGACATGGGCAAGTCAACTCCTGAATTGCCTGAAATGACCTCTAAAAAGGAAAACTATTTTATTACAGGGCGCAATATTGTTACTGATTATTATAACGTAAAAAACCAAGAGCAGCGCCTTTCTAAATTTACCATTATGGCCCCATTTACGGGTATTTTAACCGAAGCTCTGGTTACTGAAGGTTCATTAATTAGAAATGGCCAAAAACTGGGTGAATTTATTAACACCTCGGTTTACGAAATGGAAGTGGCATTAAGTAAAGATTACGCCAATTTGTTAAAAGTTGGCGAACCAGTTGTTCTCAATAACTTAAATGAGACGGAAACTTATGCGGGCGAGGTGTCGCGCGTCAACGGCAGTATTGATCCTGATACGCAAACCATAACTGCTTTCATTGAAGTTAAACATGATGATTTGAAAGAAGGCATGTATTTGGAAGCCAAGTTGGAGGCAAAAGAAGAGCCTAACGCCATTCAAATTGATAGGAACCTTCTATTGGAAAATCAGCAGGTTTTTGTGGTTCGCGATAGTTTATTAGATGTTATTGACGTTAAGCCGGTTTATTTTTCGGACACTAAAGTGATTTTGAAAAACATACCTGATGGCACGGTTATTCTAAAAAAGTCGGTTCCAGGGGCTTATGCCGGTATGCTCGTAAAACCTTTTGAAACTCAAACGGAAAAAGAAGCTAAACCATGAGAAAATTAATTGGTTACTTTATACGGTATCATGTTGCTGTAAACATCTTTATTTTCGCGTTTTTTGTCTTTGGTGTTATTGGTATATTGTCTCTTAAGTCGTCTTTTTTTCCGCTGGTAGAGTCGAAAATCATTAATATAAACATTACTTATCCAGGTGCATCTCCTCAAGAAATAGAGGAAGGTGTAGTACTTAAAATAGAAGATAACTTAAAAGGGTTAAAGGGCATAGACCGTGTTACGTCCATTTCTCGAGAAAACAGTGGTTCTATCACCGTAGAGATTGAAAAGGGCGAAAATATCGATTTTATGCTTTTGGAGGTGAAAAATGCGGTAGACAGGGTGCCATCGTTTCCAACGGGTATGGAGCCTTTGATTGTTGCAAAACGTGAGGAAATGAGGCAAACCTTATCATTTGCTTTAAGTGGGGATGATATTCCTTTAGCGACCTTAAAACAATTGGGACGTCAAGTAGAAAACGACCTACGGGCCATTGATGGCATTTCACAGATTGAAATCACAGGATACCCTGAAGAAGAAATTGAAATTGCCGTTAACCAAACCAGTTTGTTGGCTTATAAACTCAGTTTTTCCGATGTGGCACAGGCTGTTAGCGCCTCAAATATTTTGGTAACAGGTGGTAATATAAAAACAGTGGCTGAGGAGTATTTGATTCGTGCCAACAACCGATCGTATTATGGCGATGAGCTTTCGAACATTATCGTAAAAGCTTTTCTAGATGGTAAAACGGTGCGATTAAAAGATGTAGCAATAATTCGTGACCGTTTTTCAGAAACACCAAATGCATCCTATTTTAATGAAAATCTTTCGGTTAATATTACCGTTACTAGTACTAATAATGAAGATTTAATTTCGGCCGCCGATAAGGTGAAAGACTACATTGAAGGGTATAACCAAAGCCATAACAACGTAAGCTTAAATGTTGTTAGGGATATGTCGATTGCCTTAAATCAGCGTACCAAGTTGCTGATAGAGAATGGTATGGCTGGAATTATTTTGGTGCTTATTTTCTTATCGTTATTCCTAAATACCCGTTTGGCATTTTGGGTGGCTTTTGGGCTTCCTATTTCGTTTTTGGGTATGTTTATTTTTGCAGGTCAATTTGATGTTACCATAAATGTGTTATCGCTTTTTGGGATGATTCTAGTTATTGGTATTTTGGTTGATGACGGTATTGTAATTGCTGAAAATATTTATCAGCATTATGAAAAAGGAAAAAAACCCATACAGGCCGCTATTGATGGTACCATGGAAGTTATTCCACCAGTAATTTCAGCCATTATAACAACGCTGTTGGCATTTTCATTGTTTTTGTTTTTAGATAGTAGAATTGGCGAATTTTTTAGTGAGGTTTCGGTTATCGTAATTTTAACTTTAGTAGTTTCTTTAGTTGAAGCGTTAATTATTCTTCCTGCGCATTTGGCGCATTCCAAGGCATTGCGAAAACCGATTGAAGTTGAGAACCCTTCTAAAATGAAGCAGTTTTTTGCTAAAATGCGTTTCATCAATAAGCTGGGCGATAGAATCATGTCGTTTTTAAGAGACAATATTTACAGTCCAACTTTAGATTTTGTTTTAAAATTTAAATTACTTTCATTAGGGATTTTTGTTGCGCTTTTAGTGCTTACGTTTGGTTCTATTGGTGGCGGAATAATCGGTATGACTAGATTTCCCGCTATTGCCAGCGATACAGTTTCCGTAGAACTGGATATGCCAAATGGGACCAATGTAAAAGTGACGGATTCTATTATATCGATGATTGAAAAGAAATCGTATTTAGTGAATAAGGAATTCACGGAAAAATATTTAAAAGGAACAGGCAAAGAACTTTTTGAAAATACTGTTTTAACTTTAAACAGTTCGTCAAGCGCAAGATTGGAAATTAATATGCTTCCCGGGGAAGAGCGTCCAGATGAAGTACAATCGTTTTTAGTGTCGAACCGTTTAAAAGAATTGGTTGGTCCAGTAATAGGTACTGAGCGACTGATTTTTGGCTCTGGAGGAAATTTTGGAGGCAGTCCTGTTTCCGTATCCCTTTTAAGCAATAATATTGCAGATTTAAAAGGCGCGAAGGCTGAGCTTAAAGAGGTTTTGCAAAGCAATCCGTTGTTAAAAGATATAGAGGACAACGACCCTGCTGGAATCAAGGAAATCCGGCTTCAGTTAAAAGAAAGTGCTTATTTATTGGGCTTAGATTTAAGAACAGTGATGTCGCAGGTTCGTGGTGGTTTTTTTGGTGTTCAAGCCCAACGTTTTCAGCGCGGTCAAGATGAAATTAAGGTCTGGGTACGATACGACCGAAGCGATAGGGAATCCATTAATAACTTGGACGATATGCGAATAGTAACACCCTCAGGTCAACGTGTTACTTTAAAGGATATTGCTACTTACAACATCGAAAGAGGCGACGTAGCAATAAACCATTTGGAGGGACATCGCGAAATACAAGTGTCTGCGGATTTGAAGGATCCAAACCAAAGTACGGCGGAGATATTGGATGATATAAAAGAAAATGTTATTCCTGAAATTCAATCTAAATACTCGACAATTTCGGCATCGTTTGAAGGACAAAATAGGGAGTCGGATAAGTTGTTGAGCTCTTTAAAAATGGTTGGAATACCAATTTTAATATTAATTTACATTGTTATAGCATTTACTTTTAGGAGTTACAGTCAACCATTACTCTTGCTAATATTAGTTCCTTTTAGTTTGACAGCTGTAGCTTGGGGTCATTGGTTTTGGGGTTTTCCTTTAAGCACACTTTCACTTCTGGGCATTATTGCACTAATTGGTATTATGGTAAACGACGGCTTAGTGCTAATTGGAAAATTTAATACGAATCTAAGAGAAGGTTTAAATTTTGATGAGGCCCTTTCAGAAGCCGGAAAATCAAGGTTTCGGGCTATTTTCCTTACATCCTTGACTACTGTGGCTGGATTAGCACCCTTACTACTTGAAAAAAGTAGGCAAGCCCAGTTTTTAAAACCTATGGCTATTTCTATTTCTTTTGGAATAGCCTACGCAACCATACTTACCTTGTTAGTGTTGCCTTTGTTTTTATCATTTAGCAACGACATTAAGAAGAATGTAAAATGGTTGGCCACTGGTAATGATGTGACAAAAGAGGAGGTAGAACGAGCAATAAAAGAACAAAAAGAAGAAGATGAACATTAAATGCGTTTTTTGTATCGGACTATTAATAGTGCAAAGTTTTGGTTTTGCACAAGAGCTTATTACGCCAGAAAAGGCCGTAGATCTGGCATTAGAAAATAACTATGGTGTTAAATTGGCCAAAAAAGATGTTGAATTAGCCATAAACAATGCAAGTATTTTAAATTCGGGATATCTTCCAACAGTTACAGGAAGTGCGGGAGGAACATTTAATTTGGATAATACCGAGGCCGAGTTTTCCGATGGACGTGTAACAACACTTAATGGTGCTGAAAGTTCCAGATACAATGCATCAGTAAATTTAAATTACATATTTTTTGATGGATTGGGGCGTGCTTATAATTATAAGCAATTAAAAGAGACACAACAGTTAACGGAGCTGCAAGCCCGGGAAACTATTGAAAACACCATTTTGCAGTTATTTACCGTTTATTATAATGTGGCTGAACTTGTTGAAAATACAAGTGCTATTGCGCAAACTCTTGAAATATCAAATGATAGGTTAACACGCTCAGAATATCAGTTTGAATATGGACAAAATACGAAGTTAGCCGTTTTAAACGCTCAGGTTGATATTAACAACGATAGTATTAACTTGATGAATTCTCAACAACAATTACAGAATTACAAAAGAGATTTAAACCTTGTTTTGGGAAATACATTAGTGAACGGCTTTAATATTGATACTTCGGTAGAATTTAATAATCTTTATAATAAAGAAGTGCTTTTACAAAAAGCTAAGGCCAATAATGTAGGGTTGCTGCAGATTAATAAAAATATTGATATCAACTCTCTTGGGGTTAGGTCACAAAAATCCGCATACTTGCCAACCATTGGTTTATCTGGTAGTTATGGTTGGAATAAAAACAATAATAATGCAGCGTCTTTTGTGGCGGTATCAACAAACACAGGTCTTTCGGGAGGCTTAAATTTAACATGGGATTTATTTGATGGCGGCAGTGCCATTACCCGTGTCAAGAACGCAAAAATAAACCTAGAAGCAATTAATATCCAAAAGCAACAATTGGAAGTTGCCATAGATCACGATTTTATGAACGCATGGGATGATTATCAGAATAAATTGGATATCTACAGGCTTCAGGAGGAAAATATAAAAACATCCCAAAATAATTTTGACCGGACGGAGGAAAAATTTAAACTCGGTCAAGTTAATTCTATAGAGTTTAGGCAAGCGCAACTGAATTTATTAACTACAGAATTGAGTAGGAATAGAGCAAAATACCTAGCTAAGCTTGCAGAGCTGCAAATGCTTCAGATTTGTGGTGAATTACTCAATGTAAAGTTTTAACCTTGAGGTTTCAATAATTATAACAACTTTAATTTATATATTAAAACAGTTTATCGATAGGTAAATGTTAAAAAAAAATGCATTTCATCGAATAAAATAGTTTTTAGTCTTGTTTCTGGTTACTTTCGTAGGAGAATTAATCCCAAATCTAATTTAAAATGAAGACTTTTAAACTTTTAGTTGTATGTTTCTTAATATCGGCCTATTCGTTTGCTAATGTTTCTAAAACAGAAAAAAGCGCCTTAATCGCACTTTATAATTCTACAAATGGAGCCAATTGGAATTCTACTTGGGACATAAATGCGTCTGTAGATACTTGGTACGGTGTTAAAATTGAAGACAACAGCGTTGTGGAAATTAATTTGCAGTTTAATAATTTAAGTGGAAGCCTTCCTCAGGAGATAGGAGAACTTACAAACTTAAGAAAGATTAGTTTAGGTTTTAATAAACTTAGTGGCGAGATTCCATCTTCATTAGAAAATTTAAAAAATCTGGTTTCTTTAGAGCTTTTTATGAATAGATTTGAGGGAAATATTCCTTCTGAAATTGGGACTTTAAAAAAATTAGAGTCGTTAAAACTGTATAGTAATCAATTAACGGGAGAAATGCCTAGTTCATTAATGGAGTTGACTAACCTTAAAGAACTTTTGTTAGGGAGTAACTTCTTAACAGGTCAAATTCCAACTGAAATCTATGCTTTATCAAAATTGCAAAAGTTAAGTTTGATGGATAATCAAATGGATGGTGAAATTCCAGTTGAAATTTCGCAATTACTACAACTAGAAGAGTTGTTGTTGTCAAGTAATGAATTTACAGGGGAATTGCCAATGGAGTTTATGAACTTGCCAAACTTGAATACCATGATGGTAAGTGATAATAACTTGAATCAAGAATATATCACGGTTTCTGGAAAGAATCCTCCAGGGTTAAAGATGTTAGATTTGCAGAATGCTACTGCGACTATGGATATTGAAAAAGAATAATTTAAGTTTTTATAAAATTAGTAAATTAAGGCCATCAAAGTTTGATGGCTTTTTTTGTTTTTAGGTGATGGTTGAACATTATTTTACATGCCCCTATTGCTGGGAAAGTATTTCCATGCTATTGGACAATACGATTTCAAATCAAAATTATATTGAGGATTGCGAGGTTTGTTGTAATCCTATTCAAATAAAGCTAAAATTTTTTGGGTCAGAACTTCAAGATTTTCAGGCTGATAGTATAGAGCAGTAATTTTTTGTAAATTTCTTATTGTAAAAAGTAAAAAGGATTGTATATTTGCAATCCAATATCGCGGGATAGAGCAGTAGGTAGCTCGTCGGGCTCATAACCCGAAGGTCACTGGTTCGAGTCCAGTTCCCGCTACAAAGATGAAAATCCTCTAAAGGCAACGGTTTAGTTCACTCTAAACCGTTTTTTTATGGATAACATTTTAGAATTAATTACCTTCGAGCCCCAAAATGAACACGATTTGGAACACGAATCTGAACACAAATTAAAATTTTCTGAGCCCAAAATTTACGATGCCAACGGAGACCTGACCAAACGCTGGTACGTTTACTTTTCATTTGTCGATCCACGAACGGGCAAACTCAAGCGGATGAAAAACATCTATGGGAAAACCAACCGCTACAAAACCAAGGAGTCCCGTTATTTTCTGTTAAGCCTTTACAAAAAGCGTCTGCTCAAACTATTAAAAGAAGGCTATGATCCTTTTGAGGATAATACAGCGCGCTATTTAAAGAAAACAAAAAGTCCGGCAGGGGAGAACCCACAAGACAAGACTTCAAGCACTAAAGAAGTCATATCGACGCCAGAAGAAGTGCCTAAGGAAGAAGATAAGCAAGGTCTGCCAGTCAAGGAAGCATTAGAATATGCCCTGAAGCTTAAAACGAATATTGTTGGAGAGCGAACCCTGGTAGATTACAGAAGTCGCTGTGATCTGTTCCTAAAATGGCAATCAGAGCGCTTTAAAACCATAGAAACTATAGATCAGGTCGATAAGAAGATGGTTTCAGAATTTTTAAACCACGTACAGTTAAAAACATCCCCTAGAAATAGAAACAATTACAGGACCTGTTTGGGGAGCTTGTTTCAAGTATTGGAGGATAATGATATTATAGACAAAAATTTTATCAGTGCCATTGCTAAATTAAAAACCAATCCCAAGCGCAACAAGACCTATTCAGAGAAGCAGCATCAGGATATTTTTGATTATCTCGAAAAGCAGGACCCTATAATGCTTCTTTTTATAAAATTTGTTTCATATAATTTTTTGAGACCCATTGAAGTGTGCAGGTTACGGGTGAAAGATATTAACCTTGATTCCAATACACTGCAGTTCCAAGCCAAGAACAAAGCCTTGAAAACAAAGATCATACCCGATATACTAGTAAAGGACCTGCCGGATTTAAGAGGTATTGATGGGGATATGCTCTTATTTACACCAAACAAGATCGGTGGTACTTGGGAAGCGACCTTAAGCAGTAGAAGAGGGTTTTTCAGTAATCGTTTTAACAAGGTGGTAAAACAGCATTTTGGCTTAGATAAAAACTATGGATTATATAGCTTTAGGCATACCTTCATTACAAAGCTATATCGGTCTTTGGTTAGTGAATCATCACCGTTTTCAGCAAAGAGCAGCTTAATGCAAATAACGGGGCATGCATCCATGTCCGCCTTAGAAAGCTACTTGAGAAATATTGACGCAGAATTACCAAAAGATTATTCCAGTCATTTAATTAAAAAGGCAAAATAATGAGTGCGGGCAAGCATATGGAAGAACTGTTGAAACGTATATACATGCCGTCTGTATTTTATTTCCCGAAAGCGCTATTTCCAAATTTATCAGCAGAAACAAGGCAAATGCTGGATGTATATGGATTTTTTGAAGATACGGGGATACTAAAGGCCAATGGGGATGTGGGGTCTATAACAACCCCTGTCAATGCTTTGGAGATTTATAAAAAGGAAGATGTCTTGAATGGCAATCTGTTTCAACTTTTAGAGATAAAAGAAGGCCACCAAAATAAATCCTTTGGTTTTCTATTTGAAAAGTATCTGTCACAGGTAAAAACATGGGCCGGTGTCTATGATTGGCTGCTCAATAACCTTGAAAAGCAGATACCCCAGGAGTACCATGGTCAAAAACCATTATTTGAGTACCAATGTATTGTTCTCGATAAGCATTTAACCATGCTCGACCAGGAATTTCAATTTAATATTGATGAGACAGCCACAACAAATGTGGTGGATATTTTAGCAGAAAATGAAGCGATATTGCCAATAAGTGGATTGCTAAGCAATGATTTGCAGGCGAGCAGGAGCGGTGAAGCAATAAACAAAAAGCAAAAAGTAACAAAACCATCAAAGAAGCCATTGCTGTTAACAGAACAAGAAGCAGATGAATACCTGTTGGAAAGGGTCTTCAATGTGAAGTTAGGCTAGACCGGTTATAATTTGAATTAAGTGAAATAAAGCGATTCTAAATTAAGATAAACGTAAACAGAAATGAAAAAAGAGGTCACTTCAATTAATTTAAAGTTATCTGACGAGTTAAAAGAAAAAGTAAAGAACAGGGCAGGATTAAGAAAGCAGACGATATCCAAATATGTTAGGGAGCTGCTATCAAATTATTTCGATGGAAGTTTATGTAAAGGGGAAATAATTAAAAATGAAAAGAAGGAATTCATTAACTCAACAGATTTTTTACAATTAATAGTTTGGATTTACTCCAAAAGAAGGTCTAATACATTTAAAGAGCAACCCGGGGAACTGGAAGGTTATATAGGAACACTCAAAAAAACGGCCGACCATTTTCCAAAACACTTGGTGTTAGAATTTGATAAGGTGTTACTGGATCTTATTAGAGTCCAAAACGTAACAACCGATTTTGGCAAGGATTATAAATTTGCAGATGGATATTCATACACACCAAATTTTAACTTTGAGATACTAGAGAAATACCTGCTTAATTATAGTGAAAAATTAAGTTTCCTAATCTAAGTAATTATAATTTACCAAAAAAAAGCAAGATGGTAAATAAGTAATAATAGCAATGGTAAAAAAGTGATAAAAAGGTGATAAAAAAAATATCGCAATTTTTTTAAGTTGTTTTACATTCAATTTTAATCAATAAAACGTTGTAAAACAGGGCTTTTTATAGGGTGTCTACCTAAAGCATAAAAATGTACTGGTAATTTTATAGAGTTGTAAAAGTGATATTATATCTATCAACTACATGTCTTAAAGTAGCTAGTACCGGGGTTATTTGTGCCAAGAAAATTTCTCCAATTTGACCTCATCTCAAATTTAGCTGTCGGTCAAAATACACTTTATGAAAAACAACTTTTGGAATTTGGATTTGGTTATGAAGTAGGTTCATTTATTAAAATGAATAGTTCTCAATACAAATTTGGGATTATTATTCTACTTTTAAACAGTTCAGTTTTAGGGGAAGCTTACAAATAACCAGAATAATAAAGTCAAAATTGGCGTAATTGCATAAAAACTAAAGTAAAATCCAATTTTCTTAAATGGCTTTAAATTCCAGAAAAAGAGAATAATTCCACTTCCATAAACTAATAAGTTTATAATATAAGCAAGTCTATAATTCAGACTTATTTCAATCGTGCTTTTCAGGGTAAAATTCAGTAAAGCAAATCCCAAAAGGTAGAAATGAATCTTTGTTATTATATTTCTGATTTGGGTTTTCGTCATATTGTGGCTAACGTGTTTGGCTATGGTTTCGTTGCGTGAAAATCCGAGAGGATTTTCCGCCGTAAACCGAAGATAGCAAATTTGCGAGGACTTTCCGAAAGGAAAGTCAGAAGCAATGAACTATAGCCGTTGTGCCTGTTGCACAACCTTTCAAATATAGTTTAAAATTTCAATTTCTGCATGAAACTTCTTATTTTTAAGAATGC
>NZ_JBJJBQ010000030.1:0-1354 GCF_045446075.1 Flavisericum labens
TCCCGTCCTGAAATAGCGATACACTAAAACCTTAGTGTAATGGAATTACCAGAAAACGATGGGTATATCAAACGTACTCAAAAAGATTACTCACTTTCTTTTAAGCTACAATTAGTTGAAGAAATAGAGCAAGGAGTGCTCACAAAAAGTCAAGCAAAAGTCAAATATGGCATTCAAGGCGACTCAACAGTGACCAGTTGGTTAAAAAAATATGGTAACTTTGATTGGGAACATCGATCTTTTTATCCTATGTCAAAAACACCAGAGCAAAAAATACTTGAGTTAGAAGCTAAGATTAAATTACTCGAAAAGCAAAAAGCTAGAGCGGAGCATTTAGCTGAACGTTCAGATAAAAAAGCAATCATTTTTGATATGCTGGTAGATTTGGCTGAGAAAGAATATAATATTGATATCAGAAAAAATTACACACCCGGGTTATCGACCTCTACAAAGAAGAGCACAAAGAAACATTAGTTTCTACCTGTGATTTACTCGGGGTAAACAGACAGGTATATTATAGATCTATAAAATCAAGGAAACATAAACAAATCGTTGCTCAAGCGGTAATACGTTTGGTACGAAATATACGCACCATTATGCCCAAGTTGGGTGGCAGGAAGTTATACTACCTACTTAAAGATCAATTATCAGCTTTACATGTTGGTAGGGACAAGCTATTTAGAATATTACGAGCCAATCATATGCTCATAACACCAAAGAAACGCTATCATATTACTACAGACTCACATCATCGATTTAGAAAACACAAAAATCTAATGAACACTTTAGAAATAGAAAAACCAGAATCGGTATGGGTTAGTGATATAACTTATGTGGGAACTAGAAAAAACCCATCTTACTTGGCATTGATTACAGATGCATACTCAAAGCGAATAGTTGGTTATAATGTATCTAGTTCTTTAGCTGTAGAAGGCTCTCTAGAAGCACTGGAGTTAGCACTATCCAATAGAATGTATAAAAATCAACCATTGATACATCACTCCGATAGGGGCTTACAGTACTGTTCAAACGAGTATCAAAAGTTATTGAACAGTAATGGTATAAAACCCAGTATGACCGAAAAATATGATCCTTATGAAAATGCTATTGCTGAAAGGATTAACGGAATATTAAAACAAGAATTTGATATAGCCAGAAATATTGAAAATCTAGATGTAAAGAAGTTACTGATTAAAAACGCAATCGAAATCTATAATAATCAAAGACCTCATTTATCAAATCAAATGCTTACACCAATGCAAATGCACATGCAAAATAAACTCAAAAGAAAAATATACAAATCAAAAAAGCTGAACAATGTTACCATTGTTCAGCTTTAATTTATAAATTTAAT
>NZ_JBJJBQ010000031.1:0-1326 GCF_045446075.1 Flavisericum labens
AACATGTGTATAAACACACTGGTGTGTTTATTTTTATTATATATACACCCAAATATACATAAATACTTACAGGTCTAACGGATTTTTTATAGAACTGAAGCTGTTTTTTGCAACGTGAGTATATATCTCAGTGGTTTTCGTGGAGTTATGGCCCAATAAAAGCTGGATATATCTAATGTCCGTTGCGGCCTCTAAAAGGTGCGTGGCAAAACTGTGCCGAAGTATGTGGGCAGTAACAGGTATTTTTACACCGGCCTTTTTAGCGGTATTAGAGACAACTTTTCCAACACTGTTCGCACTATATTGCTCTTTATTTTGTCCTTCAAATAAATAGTTGGATGGCCTGTAACTTTTATAATATAATCTTAAATCTTTAAGTGCATTTTCAGATAAAATAGTGTACCTGTCTTTATTGCCTTTAGCATCCCTGACCTTGATTAGCATGCGGTTACTTTCAATGTCAGTTAGTTTCAAGTTCAAAAGTTCAGACCTTCTAAGCCCTGCGGAATACAGTAGCGATATAATACATTTATGCTTCAGGTTATTAGCATGTGATATTATTGATAAAACTTCTTTTTTTGATAGTACAGTAGGTAGTTTTTTTGATTTTCTGGGGCGTTCAATGCTATAAAACCTATTAGGGAGTCCCAAGACGGTTTCATAGTAAAATTTAATGCTGTTAATTGCTTGGTTTATGTAGCTTTTTGATCGGTTGGTTTGAATTAAAAATTCTAAATAATTTCTAATATCATTTTCATCCAGAGTATTAATATCCTGCTCTCTGTAGTAATTTATAAAACTTTCAAAGCACGATACATAGGTTTTTACGGTATTGTTGGCATATTTTTTAAGTTTCAATTTTTGTAGGTAAGTTTTTGGGCAAAATTTATGGTCAGGTTGGCGTTTTCTTTCGTAAACCCATCTAGCATCAAAGGTTTCGTTAAGCTCCTTTGCTCTGTTTTTTTCAAAAAAGTATTTGGTGTCAATCCAGGCCACACCTTTAAATAGCTTAAAAACTGCGTCAAGATTAGCCTTTGTATTGCGAATGTAAAACATTGTAAACTCTTCACTCCATTTAACATCATTGAGTTCTTTAACCAATATTTGTAAGGTTGAATTGGCATAAAACTTAAGCCCAATTTGGGGTGTATCATCAATTAAAAGGTGTTTTAAGGTAATGTGAAGCTTTAAAGGCATGACTTTTTTGTACAATTTACCTGTAAATAATTAAATAGTAATATATTAAACGAATAGTATTCGTGTAACATTCGATTAAATTTATAAAATGAAAAAAAATGCTTGTAAATTTTGTGGTAAGACATTGAC
>NZ_JBJJBQ010000032.1:0-1233 GCF_045446075.1 Flavisericum labens
CTTTAGTTTGTAATAAATATATTTAGATAGAAAAAGAGGAGAACTATAACGTGTTTTAGCCTTACAGATCCATGACACGTACGAGTCCTCTCTTTCTATCAAGTTGCCAAGAACCATTTGGAATACCAGGAGTCTCATCTCCCGATAAAGGAAGTAGTTAAGGCAACATATTTATTCACACTAATTGTAAAAATATGAAAAATTATGATGAAGTCGTAGGAATCGATGTATCTAAAAAGACCATTGACGCCTATTGTTACCAATCCCAGGTGCACAGAGAGTTTACCAACGATATAAAAGGCTATAAAGGTCTGTTGAGATGGGTTTTTAAGGCCACCAAGGGAAGCGAGGTTTTTTATTGTTTTGAGAATACGGGCCATTATTCACTGAAACTTGCGCTCTACCTACATAGTCAAGACATTGCCTATGTGGAGGAAAGTCCATTGAAGATTAAGCGTTCGTCGGGAATCGTGAAGGAGAAGACCGACCGTTTGGACGCCCGCCTAATAGCACGCTATGCATGGATCTACAGAGAAGAACTGGAGCCCAGTACGGTAAAGAGCATGTCGCACTTGGAACTGGGCAGATTGTTGGCCCTGCGCGATCAGTTGGTACGCAACAATGCCGGACTGAAAGGGACATTGAAAGAGATGAAAGTGCTTCTGTCAAGCCCAACAACAGATTTTGGTTGTATTGCCCTAAAACGCAGTATAGACTACTTGACCAAGCAGATAAATAACGTAGAGAAAAGGATCAGGGAAATCATATCGGGAGATGAATCCATGAACACTAACTACGAACTGTTGTCAAGCCTAAAAGGAGTTGGCCTGGTGGTCGCCTGCCAGCTTATCTACCACACGGGTAATTTTACGCGATTCGATAGTTGGCGAGCCTTTTCAAGCTATTGTGGAACAGCACCATTCGAACACCGTTCGGGAACCAGTATTTACAGAAGAAAACAATGCCACTATCTGGGTGACAGAAAAATGAAAAGCCTGTTGAGCATGGCAAGTGTGTCGGCAATACAACATGATAGCGAGCTGCGTTTGTATTACAAGAGAAAACTGGCTGAAGGGAAAGATAAAATGCTGGCAATAAACAATGTTAGGAACAAACTGATAGCAAGAGCTTTTGCGGTTGTTAAAAGAGGTACACCTTATGTGGTACTTCAGCAATATGCAGCTTAAAAAATAAAACTAAATTTTATTAGGATTTGATCTTGGAATACGTATA
>NZ_JBJJBQ010000033.1:0-758 GCF_045446075.1 Flavisericum labens
GACCTATGTTTTTTGAATTCAATTTCATTCAGTTTTTCAAATGCACTACAACGGTCTCGTATAACCGTCAGTTACGGATTTAAAGTTAATAATTTTCGGTTTAGCACAGACGTTAGCAATTCCGAGTGGATTCGGACGTAGTCGAATCCGCCGTAATTGCGGTTATACATTGTTGTACACTGGCTTTTTCGGTTTTCAAATCCGTTTATATTTAGCACTGATTCTTAATTTCTCATTTTTATTCGGATAATAAAAGTTCAGGCGTCTGTCATTAAATTTTACTGTCCAATTAAAATCCGTTTTATTTCCATTTCGATATTCAGTCAGGATATAATATTCTCCACTCCGGGTAATTTTTCCTTTGCTGATTTCAGGTTCGTATTCCTTGTAAGTTTTCCATTCCTTTTTATTATTAACGTCCCAACTTTTCCAAGTGAAAGTAGAGTCTGAATGAATTGTTATTTCCGTTATTCCGTATGAGTAAGTTGTACTATAATTATGGTCGTGTCTTAAATAAGTTCGGTCAAAATTTTGTCCGAAAGTATTCATCGAAGTAAAAGTTAATATTAAAATCAGTAATGTGTATTTCAATTCGGTTTTTTTTAGCTTGTGTACAACGGTCTCGTATAACCGTCAGTTACGGGTTTAAATGCTTTAATTTTCGGTTAAGCACTAACGTTAGCAATTCCGAGTGGATTCGGACGCAGTCGAATCCGCCGTAATTGCGGTTATACATTGTTGTAGTGCGTTTTTTTATA
>NZ_JBJJBQ010000034.1:0-543 GCF_045446075.1 Flavisericum labens
GTATAAAAAAAAACGCCCTTAAAATGGGCGTTTTGTATCATGATTTTGTAAAATTATGGGCTTGTGCAACGGCTACCTGTGTTGGCAATAGTTTTTATTTAATTCTAATAAACTTATAATGAGTATTAGTAGTGTCCGTTTTAGCTCTCCAAACAAGGGTGTCTTTATTTCCGCTTAATGTATAAACGAAATGATTTCTAAAGTCTTTTTCGTCCAATATATTCATGTTTAAATCCGTAATATTTTTAAGATATATATTTGATTCGTCCGATGTCCAATTTTGCTTTGTTGTAAAAATTGATTTAATAATAAGCGAATCTTTGGTAAAAGTCAGACCATAACCATAGTCGCTTTTGTCAATGTATTTCCAATCTCCTATCAGTTTAGCGTTATACTCGTTTGAGACACAACCAAGGAAAACAAAAGAAAGAATTATGTATAATGTGTATTTCATCTAATTATTGCCAACGTTTATGTATATGGAAAGTTGCGTGTTTGTGTGCGAGGATTTTCCGAAGGAAAATCAGAAGCTAGCAAACAAAG
>NZ_JBJJBQ010000035.1:0-529 GCF_045446075.1 Flavisericum labens
ACCGTTGTAGTGCATTTGAAAAACTGAATGAAATTGAATTCAAAAAACATAGGTCGATTATTAATCTTTAAATACTTAGGACTTACAGTTCTAATCTTAATTGTTCTGATTATTACATTTAGATTATTTTCATCAGAATTTGAGGAATATCTGAATCTGAATTTAGTTAATCCATATCTAAAGGAATCAACATATTTCAATATTCAAATAATCTTGAATTTAATAATTATATTTTTCGTCTCTGGAAATATTGGGGAATCTATTCTGGACAAAAATAAAGACCCATTTTGGACTACTTTTTTAGGATTCTTAAAAATGTGGATTGGATTTTTATTAGTTGCAATGTTTTCGGAAATGATTCCAAGGTTAATAGAATATGGAATTGATTTTGAATCTGTCGGACTTGGAGTTTTAATATGGATTGTTATGGGAGGTCCAATCATTTTAATTATCGGATCTATACAAGGCGGAATAACAAGTTGGTTTGTTGGTAAAGAAATGGAATATAAAAAAACGCACTACAACAATG